>NZ_JBSFTE010000029.1:0-84368 GCF_053590565.1 Micromonospora sp. NPDC003197
GTCGTTACCGGGAATTCCCGGTAACGACGGCGGCGATACGCCTGTCGATCAGGCCCGGCCGCGCCGGGTCCGGACCTCCTGGAGCCGTTCGGAGAGGATGTCCTCCAGCTCGGCGACGGAACGACGCTCCAGCAGCATGTCCCAGTGGGTACGCGGCGGCTTGGCCTTCTTCTGCTCCGGCTCGTTACCGTCGACCAGCCGGGCCACGCTGCCGTCGAACTTGCATTCCCAGGTGGTCGGTACCTCGGCGTCGACGGCAAAGGGCACCTCGAACTGGTGGCCCTTGGCGCAGAGGTACTCGCGAGTCTGGCGCGGCGCGAGCTCCGTGTTGCGGTCGGACTCGTAGCTGACCGCTCCCAGACGACTTCCGCGCAGCATGCGCTCGCCCATGGTCGGTTTCCCCCTTGTTTCCGGTGCTGGTCTTCTTGGTGTAACGACATGTCCCGGGCGGGCGATTCCCGCTGCGACAGGAAAGGTACCCGGAAAAGCTACCTGTGGTGCAACGATGCGAGCGTAGCCGGCCATTGCGACTGGTGAGTCGCCTCACCCGGTTCCCGCTGCCGAACGTCACCTCACGCGGTGCCACCGCCGTCGCTGGCGGGCCGGACAGCAGCGGCACCGAGGCTGGCCAGCGCGGCGGCAAGATCGCCGACCTGCGCCGACAGCTGTGCCGCCCGGGCTGCGGTGGCGTCACGATCTGCTTCCGCCGCGCGTAGTCGTACGGCCAGCTCGGTGAGGCGCCCCTCGAGGCCGGTGGCGCCGTCGCGGGCGGTGCGCAGTTCACCCCGGGCCTGGTCCAACTCGGCGGTGGTCCGGTCCAAGGTGACGCGGGTTCGGTCAAGTTCCCCGGTCGCCGTGGCCGCCGTGGCTCGGGCCTGCTCGGCGGCGACGCGGGCCAGTTCCACCTCGCCCCGGGCGGTCACCGCGTCGCGGGCGGCGGCCTCGGCCGCGTTGCGCGCCTCGACGGCGACCGCCTGGAAGTGGCTGGCCTGGCCGAGCGCCTCCGTCGCCGTGTGGGCGGCCCGTTCGGCGTCGCCGCGGGACGCGTCCCGTTCCCGGGTCAGCTCAGCGATCTGCCGTTGCGCGGCTTCGATCCGGCCACGCAACGCCTGCACGTCCTGGCGGGCGGCGTCGCGGTCCTGCTCGGCCTGCGTCCGTAGGGCCTGTGCCGCGCTGGCCGTGCGCTGCGCCTCGTCGCGGGCGGTCTGCGCTTCGGTCGTACGGTGGTGGGCCTCGGCGGTGGCCTGGGCGGCAGTAGCGGCGTCCCGGCGGGCGGCGTCGCGTTCGGCGGTGGCGTTCTGCGTCTCCTGCCGTGCCTCGGTGGCGGTACGGCGGGCCGCCTCGGCGTCCCGGCGGGCCTCGTCGCGTTCGGTCTGGGCGGCGGCGACCTGGGCGGCTGCCTCGGCCCGTACCTGCGCGAGTTGCCGTTCCACCCCGGCCGGGGACAGTTCCGCGTGCAGCGCCTCGGTCAACGTGTCGACCACCTGGTCGAGGCGGTCGACCGCCTCCCAGGTGCGGGCGACCTGGCCGGCCAGCCCGGGGGCGTTGCGGTGCCGCATCCGGCTGTTACGGGAGGCACGCTGGCAGGCCCCGTCGTTGTCCCGGCAGTAGCGGAACGGGCGGCCGGCGGCGGCCCGCTGCGGCACCGGCCGCCCGCAGTGTCCACAGGGGCGGGTGACGGCGGGCGACTCGTCGATGGGGGCCTGGGTGTCCATTGCCGCGGAAGTCTAGTGCCCGGCCTGCGAGCGGCCTCGGGCCACCACGGGTGCGACGCGTCCAGGGCGGACAGGTGCCGGGCCGAGTCCCGAAGTTCGATCTTGTCCCGGATAAGACGCTACGGGCATGACACGACATGATCCGCACGCTATCGTCCGACAGGCGGCTTTTGGCGTCGACCCAGCAACAGGCAGGGAGGCCCCTGCACGGTCGACGCCAGCCACGTTCCCACCCGGACAACCCCTCCATGCCGGAAGGACACACCGTGACGGAAGTTGACGCAGACGCCACCCGTACCGCCCCGGGCAGCGCACCGAAGTCGCACTACGAACGCATCGGCGGAACACCTGCCGTGAAGACTGCTGTCGAACTGTTCTACGACCGCGTACTCGCCGATCGCGACCTGGTGGGCTACTTCGGGAAGACCGACATGGTGGAGCAGCGGCGGCACATGGTGCTGATGCTGACGGCCGTGCTCGGTGGCCCGAACAACTACACCGGCCGCAGCCTGACCGAGGCGCACCAGCCGTTGAACATCCCCGTCGAGCACTACGCCCGGGTGGGACAGCACCTGGTCGCGACCCTGACCGCACTCGGGGTGCCGGCCGATGTCCTGGCTGACGTACAGGTGGTCCTCGCCCAAGTCCAGGACCAGGTTGTGGCAACCGGGCACTGACCGTGGACATCGCCCGACTCAAACAGAGCTGGTCCCTGGTCGCTGCCCACGGCGACCAGGTGCCGCTCTACTTCTATTCGACGCTGTTCCTCACCCACCCGGACACCCGGCAGATGTTCCCGACCAACATGGCGGGCCAACGGGACCGGCTGGTCACCGCGCTGGGCCACATCGTGTCCCACGTGGACCAGCTCGACCAGCTCGTGGGCTACCTGCAGGACCTCGGCACGGACCACCGCAAGTTCGCGGTGGCGGCCGAGCACTATCCCGCGGTGGGCGAGGCGCTGGTGGCCACCCTGCAACACTTCCTCGGCGACCAGTGGACCGACGAACTCGCCCAGGACTGGACCGGGGCGTACGGGCTGGTCGCCCAGGTGATGACCGACGCGGCCAAGGCGGCGGAGAATGTCGCCCCACCCTGGTGGGTCGGCGAGGTCGTCGCACACGACCGGTGCGGCTTCGACGTCGCGGTGCTCACCCTGCGTCCGCAGTACCTGCTGCCCTTCGTACCTGGGCAGTCCGTCGGGGTGTCCATCCCCGCCGCCCGGGCGTGGCGCTACTACTCGCCAGCCAACGCACCCCGGTCCGACGGCACCCTCGAACTGCACGTGCGGGCCGCCCCCGGCGGGGTGGTCAGTTCCCGGCTGGTCTACGGCATCAACGTCGGCGACCAGCTGCACCTGGCCGCCCCGGTCGGGCAGCGGCTGACCCTGACCCGGGCCGGCACCAGTGACCTGCTGCTGTTGGCCGACGGCACCGGCTGGGCCCCACTGAAGGCACTCGTCGAACAGGTCGCCGGGACGGGACCGGGCCGGCGGGTCGACCTGTATGTGGGTGCCCGATCCCGGATGGAGTTCTACGACCGGGATGCGATCGACAAGCTGGCCGCCGCGTACCCGTGGCTGCGGGTCAGCTACGTCGTCGGGGCCGACCCGGCCCACCCCGGCGAATCCACGCACGTCATTGACCGGGTTCTGGCTGACGGTGACTTCCGTTCGCGGCACGTCTACCTGTGCGGGTCGGACCCGATGGTCGTCGGGGCGGTCGACCGGTTGCTCCGGGCCGGCTACCACAGCGGTCAGCTGCACCACGAAAGGTCCGGTACGCACTGGTACGGGCCGAGTTGGCGTACGGCCAGCGGTCCACTGGAGAACAGGTCTGCTTCCGAGGCATAGGAGGTGCTCAGTGAGCGCAGCCCCGATCAGCCGATACGACGGCACCCAGATGTCCGGCTTCACCACCACTGCCCGGATCCGCATCACCGCCGACCGGGTCCGCCGATGGGAGTTCGACTCCTCGTCGTTCACCCGCCGTGGCTACGACCATCGGGATGTGGACCGGTTCCGCCTTCAGGTGGCCGACGAATTCGACCTGCTGGCGGCGCAGATCGCCGATCTGCGGGCGGAGAATGAGCGGCTGCACGACCACGTCGAGTTGCACCGGCACGGGGTGCTGGCCAGCTCCCAGGCAAAACAGCCGGCGGCCAAGGAGGTCAACCTGCTTTCCTCGGCCCAGCGGGAGGCCGAACAGATCATCGCCCAGGCCCACGACTACGCCCGGCGGGTGGCCGAGTACGCCCGCACCCAGTACGAAAGCTATCTGCGGGCCGCCGCCGAGGAAGCCCGGCAGGAGGCCGAGCGGGCGGTACAGGAGTACCGCGCCTCGGCCGGGGCGCGGTTCGACGATTCCGTCGCCACCCGGGAGGCGTTGCGGATCTTCGGCGAGATGATGATGTCGCACATGCAGGCCGCGGCCCAGCATCTCAGTGAGGGCCGGGAGCAGCTGGCCCGCACCATGGGCCGGCTCGACGTTCCACCCGGTCCCACGCCACCCGGCCCCACCCCGGCTGGCCCCGTTCCCGTTGTGGCGCGGGACGGGGGTGGCCCGGCGGCGTTGCCCCGCAACGAGCCCCGCTGGGTGGGCTGACGAACCACACGAATCCGGGGCCGGCGCGATGTCGCGCCGGCCCCGGATTCGTGCGCTGACCAAGAAAGGAGACAGGCGACCGCACACCGTACGGGTAGATCATCAACCGCTGATCAGGGCTGGTACCGTGGCCAGTGCCGGTACCACCCACGCGGGAGAGACCACCTGAAACCGTTCAGGCGGCGCCGAAGGGGCAAATCCTCCCCGGAACCTCTCAGGCAAAAGGACCTCGTGGGCAGGCGCTGTGGAGCGTCTCCACCTCGCGTGGACGCGACAGAGGGGGAGGCCGCCCTGTCGACCTCGCCCTCCGGGAGCGCCCCCGATGACCGCTGAACCCTTCGTCGTCCGCCACATCGGCCCGGACCCCGGCGAGGAACGCCGGATGCTGGAGACCGTGGGCTACGCCTCCGTCGACGAGCTGATGGACGCCGCGATCCCCGAGGTGATCCGCTGGCACGGCACCCTGGACCTGCCGCCAGCCGCCACCGAGGCCGAGACCATCGCCGAACTGCGGGCCATCGCGGCCCGTAACACCGTGGCGGTGTCGATGATCGGGCTCGGCTACCACGGCACCCACACCCCGGCGGTGATCCGCCGCAACGTGCTGGAGAACCCGGCCTGGTACACCGCGTACACGCCGTACCAGCCGGAGATCAGCCAGGGCCGGCTGGAGGCGCTGCTCAACTTCCAGACCATGGTCACCGACCTGACCGGGCTGGCCACCGCAAACGCTTCCATGCTCGACGAGGGCACCGCCGCGGCGGAGGCGATGACCCTGGCCCGCCGCGCCGCCAAGACCAAAAGCCCGGTGTACGTCGTCGACGCCGACACCCTGCCGCAGACCATTGCGGTGATCGCCACCCGGGCCGAGCCGCTCGGCATCGAGGTGCGGGTGCTGGACCTAGCCGCCGAGGCACTGCCGGAGGAGTTCTTCGGCCTGCACCTGCAGTACCCGGGCGCATCCGGTGCGGTACGCGACCACACTGCCCTGACCAGCGCCGCGCACGCCGCCGGGGCCCTGGTCACCGTCGCCGCCGACCTGCTCGCGTTGACCCTGCTGCGCTCGCCGGGGGAGATCGGCGCCGACATCGCCGCCGGCACCACCCAGCGTTTCGGCGTACCGCTGGGCTTCGGTGGGCCGCACGCCGGCTACCTGGCGGTACGGGCCGGCCTGGAGCGGATGCTGCCCGGCCGTCTGGTCGGGGTGTCCCGGGACGCGGACGGCAACCGGGCTTATCGGCTGGCGTTGCAGACCCGCGAGCAGCACATCCGCCGGGAGAAGGCGACCAGCAACATCTGCACCGCCCAGGTGCTGCTGGCCGTGATGGCCAGCATGTACGCCGTCTACCACGGCCCGGACGGGTTGACCGCGATCGCCTGGCGGACCGGCACGCAGGCCGCGACCCTGGCTGCCGGGCTACGCGCTGGCGGGGTCACCGTCGCTCACGACGACTTCTTCGACACCGTGACCGCCGTGGTGCCCGGCCGGGCGGAACAGGTGGTGGCTGCCGCCGCCGAGCAGGGCATCAACCTGCGGCTGGTCGACGACGACCGGGTGGGGATCGCCTGCGACGAGACCACCACCGAGGCGCACCTGGCGGCGGTCTGGGCGGCCTTCGGGGTGCCCCGGTTCACCGGTCGGGCCGAACCGGCGCTGCCCGCCGGCCTGGCCCGCGGCAGCGACTTCCTGACCCACCCGGTGTTCCACGCCCACCGGTCGGAGACGGCGATGCTGCGGTACCTGCGGCGGCTGGCCGACTCCGACTACGCCCTGGACCGGGGAATGATCCCGCTGGGCTCGTGCACGATGAAGCTCAACGCCACCACCGAGATGGAGCCGGTGAGCTGGCCGGAGTTCGCCGACATCCACCCGTTCGCGCCGGCCGAGCAGACTGCCGGCTACCGCGATCTGGTGGCCTCCCTGGAGGGCTGGCTGGCCGAGGTGACCGGCTACGACGCGGTCAGCGTGCAGCCCAACGCCGGCTCGCAGGGGGAACTCGCCGGCCTGCTCGCGATCCGTGGCTACCACCGGGACCGGGGCGAGGGGCACCGTGACGTGTGTCTGATCCCGTCGTCGGCGCACGGCACCAACGCCGCCAGCGCGGTGATGGCCGGCATGCGGGTGGTCGTGGTGGCTTGTGACACCGAGGGCAACGTCGACCTGGTCGACCTGGACCGCAAGATCGAGGCGTATCGGGACGTCCTGGCCGCGATCATGGTGACCTACCCGTCCACCCATGGGGTGTACGAGACGGGCATCGCTTCGCTGTGCGCCAAGGTCCACGACGCTGGGGGCCAGGTGTACGTCGACGGCGCCAACCTCAACGCGCTGCTCGGGTTCGCCAAGCCGGGTGCGTTCGGTGCCGACGTGTCCCATCTCAACCTGCACAAGACGTTCTGCATCCCGCACGGCGGTGGGGGTCCCGGGGTCGGTCCGGTCGCGGTCCGGTCGCACCTGGCCCCGTACCTGCCCGGCGACCCGCTGACCGCCGCCACCGCCGAAGGCGATGCGACCGTAGCCCGGCCGGCGATTTCCGCAGCTCGGCACGGGTCGGCCGGCATCCTGCCCATCCCGTGGGCCTACCTGCGGATGATGGGCCCGGATGGGCTGGCTCGGGCCACCGGCGCGGCGGTGCTGGCAGCCAACTATGTGGCGGCCCGGCTACGCGGGCACTACCCGGTGCTCTACAGCGGCAACAAGGGGCTGGTCGCGCACGAGTGCATCCTGGACCTACGACCGTTGACCAAGGCGACCGGGGTGAGCGTGGACGACGTGGCGAAGCGGCTGATCGACTACGGGTTCCACGCGCCGACCATGTCCTTCCCGGTGGCGGGGACGCTGATGGTGGAACCGACCGAGAGCGAGGATCTGGCGGAGTTGGACCGGTTCTGCGACGCGATGATCGCGATCCGGGAGGAGATCGACCGGGTCGGGTCGGGGCAGTGGCCGGCGGGGGACAACCCGCTGTCCAACGCGCCACACACGGCGGGGATGGTCACCGCCGACGAGTGGAACCGCCCGTACCCGCGATCGGTGGCGGCCTACCCTGCCGGGGTGGATCGGGCGGCGAAGTACTGGCCGCCGGTACGTCGTATCGACGGTGCGTACGGCGACCGTAACCTGGTCTGCGCCTGTCCGCCGCCGGAGGCGTTCGAGAACTGAGCGGCGTGCGCATCGGGGCGGGTCCGGTCGGAGGGCCCGCCCCCCGCTACGTCACCGACAGCGGCGACTACCGCCAGTAGCGGGATCAGGCGGCCAGTGCGTGCCGGGCCGGGCCGCGGTGCGGGGCGATCGGGCTGCCGTCGGGCAGTAGCTCACCGGTGTCCTCGAACACGATCACACCGTTGCAGAGCAGACTCCATCCCTGCTCAGGAAAGCAGGCGATGACCCGGGCAGCATCTCGGTCGGTTGCTTCGGCGGAGGGACAGGTGGGCTGGTGCTGGCACATCGGGGATCTCCGGACTGTGGGGGGTGCTGTGGCATGGTTCACATGACCAGTGACGCACAGTACCAAGCGAAACCGCACTACATCGAGCAATATCCGACAGCAACCCCGCAGAATCCACCCAACGGATGAGGCAGATAGGTCCACTCGTCGTGCGAACACTGACAGCCCCGGCAGTCGTACCGCCGTTGTGCGCCGGATTCCTGCGGGAACGTGACCGGTTGCAGTGGTGGGTGGGCGACGGCGGCGACCCGGCCGTCCTGGCCGGCGACTTCCTGGCCGGCCACGGGCTCGCCAGGCAGCTGACCGGAAACCTTCCGTCCGTCGTCCGGCCCGGCACCGCCGCCCATGATCCGGGCGCACCCTGCGGAGCGGCCCTGTTCATCTCCGCCGCCGCCAGCGCGATCCTGGCCGGTGCCCCCACCTGCCCGCCCAGCCCGGCACCGGCCGTACCCGACCTGGTGATGGTCGTCTACGAACACCACCAGGCACCCCCCGAACCGGCGACCACCATCGGGGGCGCCCCGACCGGCTGGCGGCTCGGACCCTGGCAGGCGAGCTGGACCGCACAGCAACACGCCGACGCCGTCGAGGCGGCCAGGGCCGCCATCGGCCGAGGCGACGTCTACCAGGTCAACGTGGTCGGACACAGCGCCGCGCCGTACACCGGTGATCCGCTGCCCGCCCTGGCCCGGCTCAGCCGGCTACCCGGGGCCCGTTACGGCGGGGTGCTCACCGGCCCCGGCTGGGCCATCGGCTGCGCCTCACCGGAAACCCTGGTCGAGGTCACCGGCGGGCGGGCCATCACCCGGCCGATCAAGGGCACCCGACCGGCCACCGATACCGGCCGCCGGGAACTGCTCGCCTCCACCAAGGAACGCGCCGAACACGTCATGATCGTCGACCTGGAACGTAACGACCTGGCCCAGGTGGCGCGTACCGGGTCGGTGCGGGTCGACGAGCTGTACGCCGTACGCCGCTGGTGTGACCTGTGGCAGGCGGAGTCGACGGTGTCGGCGCAGCTCGCCGACGGCGTCGGCCTGGCCGACCTGCTGCGCGCGGTCTGCCCCGGCGGGTCGGTCACCGGCGCCCCCAAGCTCGCCGCGCTGGACCAGATCGCCGCCCTGGAACCCGTCGGCCGGGGAGCCAGCATGGGCGCGTTCGGCTGGGTCGGAACCGACCGCATCGACCTGGGGTTGACCATCCGCACCGTCGCGGTCGACACCGACCGGGTCCACCTGTGGGCCGGCGGCGGGATCACCTGGGGCAGCGACCCGCACGCCGAGGTGGCCGAGGCGGCGGCCAAGGCCGCGCCGATCCGCGCCGCCCTGGCCACCCCGTGAACCGCACACCACCCGATCAGCGGCCCCCGCCGGCCACCCATTCGTCCCGGGTCAACGCGTACTCCACCTCGCCGTGCTCGCTGCCCGGAATCGGCTGCGGCCACTCCGGATGGAAGGTACGGACATAGCGCAGGCCGGCCTTCTCCATAACCCGCCGGGAGCCGATGTTCACCGCCATCGTCTCGGCGTACACCCGCTTGACGTCCCCCTCGGTGAACCCCTTGTCGATCAGTGCCCGGGACCCTTCGGTGGCGTACCCCGTGCCCCACGCACAGCGGCGCAGCCGGTAGCCCAGCTCGATCCCGTCCCGGCGGCTGCCGTCCGAACGTGTCTCCTGCTGGTATGGGCGGAAGTGGAACCAGCCAACGAACTCGCCGGTTGCCTTCTCGACGGCCGCCCAGAAGCCGTACTCCTCGTACTGGTCGTAGTAGCCCAAAAACCTCGGGATGATCTCGTCGCGGACCACCTGCCGGGGCGTGGGCTCACCACCGGTCAGGTACCGCATCACCTCCGGGTCAGCATTCAGATCCACGAGGTTGCCCACATCGTCGACGGTGAACCGGCGCAAGACCAACCGCTCGGTCTCCAGAAATATCTGCACCGGAACATGCTCGACAGCACGCTCACCGGCCGCAACACGATTACCGGCTTACCCCAGCCGGGTCCCGGGACCATAACTGACGCGGTGAGACGGTGGCCAGCACGCACATGTTCTGCGACGACAGCAGGTTGAGGATCCGCTCCGCCAACTGCTCGCGGGGCAGTCGCTTCTTCGGGGCCGGGCCGACCAGCCACGGGTTCGCCACGTTGACCATGAGGAACCCTACCCCTGAAGCCCCACCTGTCACGCGTCGAGTAGCTCGGCGAGCGCGGCGGCCGGATCGGGGCGGTACGGGCCCGCCGGCCACCAGTCACCCGTGTTCTCCTCCCGGTACGGATACCAGCGTCCGTCTGGCCCGTACCGCACCTGCACCCCCCGTCCAGGCAGGGTCCACCGGTTGCGCCACACCGTCACCTCCGGCGGATCCTCGCCCTCCCAGCCACTGGCCAAAGCCGCGGCGGCCCGAGCCAGCACCGCCCTCGGTGGACTGGCCGGCGTCTCCAGCACATCCAGGCCGGCGGCCCCGCCGTACTCCCAGGCCCGGGCGGCCCGGGCCAGGTCCACCGCGACCCAGCCACCGGCCCGGCACAACCGGGCCGCCACCGCAACGTCCGGATACGACGCGGCCAGCCGCACACTCTCGCGCCACAGGTCGGTCTCCCCGGGCGGGCTACCGACCCCGTCCCAGGCGAGCAACTGCACCGCCCGGGTCGCGGCATCGGCAGCGAGCATCCGCAGGGCGTCCGGATCCACCCCCGGCGCGGCCGGCACACCCGGCCACGTCCCACCAGCGGGCAGGGCAGGCGGGTCGGCCGGCAGCGGCGGCACCGGCCGGGCGTACGCCTCGAGCGCTGGCGTGCCCGACCCGACCAGACCGGAACCGGCGTCCAACCCGACATCCCGACCGACCGCGCCAGCATCAGTGTCCGCCCCGACCGGAGCAGCGGTGGTCGGCCCCACCCGCACACTGCGCCGCCGCACCGCGTCGCGCACCTCCTGCTCACTGCGTCCCCGGATCAGCAGCAACACGAACGGGTCCGCGTCGAGCAGCCAGGCCACCTGGTAACACAGCGCGGCCGCGTGCCGGCACGGAAACTCCCAGTCCGGGCAGTCGCAGTCCGGTTGCAGGTCACCCAGACCGGGAAGCAACCGCACCCCGGCGTCGTCGGCGGCAGCCACCAACTCGCGGGGCATCTCCCGGTCCAACAGCGCCGCAACGTGCCCGGCCTTACGCGTCACCTCGTCAAGAAACCGGGCCCACTCGGCGTCGGTCAACGGTTCGACCCGTACCCGGGTCTGGTAGTCGACATCCTCGGTGCCGTCGTGCACCGACGCGGCGATCCGGCCGGGGGAGACGGTGATCGCCCCAACCCGGCCGGTGCCCGCGTACCGCCGGCCCTGCCGCAGCGGCTCCCGATCCAGAGACGTGTCCTCCAACGCCCGCACCCAGGCGGTGCCCCACCAGGTACGGGCCCGCCGCCCGCCGCGCCCGGCCGGCGGAAACGCCGGAAAGCCACGCACCGGCCCGTCGTCGAACGTACTCACGGTGCCCTCCGCAACTCGACCAGCTCCGCCAGTTCGGCATCGGTCAACTCGGTCAACGCCGCCTCCCCAGACCCCAACACCGCATCAGCCAGATCCTGTTTGGCGGCCAGCATCGCGGCGATCCGGTCCTCCACAGTGCCCTCGGCGATCAGCCGGTGCACCTGCACCGGCCGGGTCTGCCCAATCCGGTACGCCCGGTCGGTGGCCTGCTGCTCCACCGCCGGATTCCACCACCGGTCGTAGTGCACGACATGATCGGCACGGGTGAGGTTCAACCCGGTACCGGCCGCCTTCAACGACAGCAGGAACACCGGCACCGCACCGTCCTGGAACCGGCCGACCAGTTCCTCCCGCCTGGCCACCGGAGTGCCACCGTGTAACAACTGCGACCCGATACCCCGGTCCCGCAGGTGCCGTTCGATGAGCCGGGCCATCGCCACATACTGGGTGAACACCAGCACCGCCCCGTCGGCGGGCAGAATGATGTCCAACAGTTCGTCGAGCAACTCCAACTTGCCCGACCGGCCCGCCAACCGTGGCTGCGGCTCTTTCAAATACTGCGCGGGATGGTTGCAGATCTGCTTCAACCCGGTGAGCAGCTTGACGATCAGCCCACGCCGGGCCATCCCGTCACTGTCCCGGATCTGCGCCATGATCTCCCGCACCACCGCCTCGTACAGGCCGGCCTGTTCGACGGTCAGCGACACCGGCCGATCGGTCACCGTCTTCGCCGGCAGTTCCGGGGCGATCCCCGGATCGGACTTACGCCGACGCAGCAGGAACGGCCGCACCAGCCGGGACAGCCGCGCACTCACCTCGGCGTCCCGGTCGGCCTCGATCGGCCGCGCCCAGCGGGCCCGGAACCCGGTGAGCGTGCCCAGCAGCCCCGGAGTCGTCCAGTCCAGAATCGACCACAGCTCGGTGAGGTTGTTCTCCACCGGGGTTCCGGTCAACGCCACCCGGGCCCCGGCTGGAATCGCCCGCAACGCCTTCGCCGTACCCGACAGCGGGTTCTTCGCGTGTTGCGCCTCGTCGGCCACGACCAGCCCCCACCGCGCCGCCGCCAACCGGTCGGCGTCCAACCGCATCGTCGCGTACGTGGTCAGCACGACACCGTCGCCGCTGATCCCGTCCAGGGACCGCCCGCCGCCGTGGTATCGCCGTACCGGGGTGTCCGGGGCGAACCGGCCGATCTCCCGTTCCCAGTTGCCCAGCAGGGAAGCCGGGCAGACCACCAGCGTCGGCCCGCCCGGCCCGCCGTCAGCCGGGGTAGTCTCGGCCTGCCGGTGCAGGTGCAACGCGATCAGGGTGATCGTCTTACCGAGTCCCATGTCGTCGGCGAGACACCCACCGAGCCCCAACGACGTCAGCCCCGCCAACCAGCGCAACCCCTGCAACTGGTAGTCGCGCAACTGGGCCGCCAACCCGGCCGGTGCCGACACCTCCCGACCGCCGCCACCGTCGGCCAGCCGCTGCCGTACCGTCTCCAGCCAGCCGCTCGCGGCCACCTCGACCCGTTCTCCGTTGACCTCCACCGACCCGGTCAACGCCGCACCGAGCGCATCGATGGCGGACAACGGTTTCAGGTGGCGCTCCCGGGCCCGACGGACCAGTTCCGGGTCCACCAGCAGCCACTCGTTACGTAGCCGCACCATCGGTCGGTGCGTCTCGGCCAGGACGTCCAGTTCGACCTCGGTCAACGGCTGCCCGCGCAACGCCAGCCGCCAGTCGAACGACAGCACCCGATCCCCACCGAAGAAACCCGGTACGTCCGACAGCGGCCCGTCCCCGCCACCCACCACGACACCGAAGGTCAACTCCCGCACCAGCTCCCGGGGCCAGTGCACGGCGATCCCCGCCTCGGCGAGCCGGTCGGCAACCCCGTCGAGCAGTTCGGTGACCTCCTCGTCGCCGAGGACCAGTGGCTCGGGTACGGCGGTGTCCAGCAGCCGCCCCAGCACCGGCCACAGCCGCGCGGCCCGACGTACGGCCAGCATCGTGTCGACCCGGTCCGACTCGCCGAACCCGTGACCGGTCGCCGCCCACAGCTGTCCGGCGTCGACGACCAGGCTCGGGTCGGTACGGCTGTGCACCTGCGCCACCACCCGCAGCGCCGCCTGTTCGATGTGCGCGTCGGTGGTTTCCAGCCGCAGCGACACCCGGATCCCCGAGTCGTGCCCGGCGCGTATCTCGTCGGCCCACGCCCGCAGGTCAGGAACCTGATGGGCCGCCGTGTCGGCGAACACGGTCGCACCGGTGGCCCGGGCCAGTGCCACCGTACGGGGCATCGTGTCGGCGACCGCGTCCAGGAATCCCCGCAGCAGGCTCTGCGCCTCGGGCAGTTCCAGTGGGCGGCGGCCCGGCACCGGTACCGCCCGGGCCGCCGCCGGCATTGCCGCTGCCAGTTCCGCGATCCGGGTGACATCGCTCGGGTCCAACGGGCCGACCCGCCAGGCATCCACACCGGCGGGGGAGAGGCCGGGCAGGATCCGCTGCCGGGCCACCAGATGCAGCGCCAGCCGGGCCGCCGCAGCCCAGAACGCCACCGCCGGGCCAGCGGCGCCTTGGGCTGCCGCCTCGCCGCCCTTTGCATCCCGGGCCGCCGCGAGCAGCAGCGCAACCCCCGCACCGACTGGCAGACGCACGGCCGGCACCGTACGTAAGTCGACCGCCCCGGGTTCGGCCACGACCACCGTCAGCTCGCCCGGTTGTCCCACGCCGACCGGGAGGTCGATCCCGTCGGCGGCCCAAAACGTCAGCGTCCCCGCCCTAGGTGGGTCCGCCGCCTCGAACACCACCCCACCGCCAGCCACATCAACAGCTTGTTCCGCCAATGCCCCGCCTTCCGCCTGACCTGTGCACGCCCACCGCACAACACGCCATACGCCGTACAGTATTCCGCTTGGTGGTCACCTTTTCCCTATGGGCCCACCCGTAGTTTCCGGACCACAAACAACGCCAAGGATCAGCGGCGGCGGTTGTCGTGGTTACCGAGGATGCCGGGGGCTGACGCCGACCGTGGTTAATCGAGTCGCACTCCGCGTCGCCGGTGACGGCGGGTGTCGGGCAGCGAGTACGCGCAGCTCGCCCGCCGGTGGCTAGACAGACCTGGGGGACCGGGGCCGAGATGCCGAAGCGGACCGTTTCAGGGACGGTCTGCGCGGGCCTCGCCGCAACTTTACGGTGCCAGGGCGGCCGAATCGGCGTGGTCGTCGGCACCTGCCGCGCCCTCGGCGGCTACGAACCCGACCTGCGGCACCGCTCCAGCGACGCCGACGTCCAACTCGAACTCGTCCGTGCCGCCACCGCCGTCGCCCTGATGCCAACCCTGACCCTGCCCAGCAAAGACCCCGCGCTCGCGATCCGCGACATCGCCGAAACCACCCTCAAACGCCTCCTGGCAGCCGCCACCCGAGACACACCACCCGCTCCCGCACTCACTGCCCTCCTGGCAGCCGTGACGGACCAGGTGCACCACCTCGATCCGAAAAAGCCCTGGTCAACCGCCTAGCGTTGTTTTCGGGCGGAAACCTACGGGCGGCCCCCATGGCGGGTACGTTCGCGGCGCGAACATACCCTGATCCTCCTCGCCGTCAGCGAGCCGCAGATTAGCTCAGACAGGTCCGAGGCCGCCGAAAATCGGACAGTTGACCTGCGCATAGGACGGAAGATCAGAGCGAAGTTCACCCCCGTCACGGACAGCCAAAGCGGTGTCCACAGTAGCGGCCAGGGCAGCGCGAAACAGCAAGGAACCCATGCTGATCCGCCGCACCCCCAGGTCGGCCAGCGCGGCCACGGTGTGCCGGCCGGGCAGAAACAGCACATTGACCGGCACGTCAACCGCCGCAACCACAGCAGCGATGTCGGCAGGTTCGGCCAAGCCGGGCACGAACACGCCATCAGCGCCGGCGTCGGCATAGCGCCGTACCCGATGCAAGGTCTCGGCCAGATCACCGGGACGCTGCCAGTACGTGTCCGTCCGGGCATTGACGAACAACCCCGGCACCTCCCGTTTCACCGCGGTAATCAGCGCCGCATGCGCCTCGGCACACCCCATACCGTCCTCCACGTTGACCCCGACCGCACCAGCGGCGGCCACCTCCACCGCGGTGGCAACCGAGCCGGTCTCAATGTCGACGGTGAGCGGGACCGGAAGCTGCGCCAGTCGACGGGTCAACCGCACCGCCTCGAAGTCGGTGGCACCCACCCCGTCGGGCAGCCCGCAGGCGGCGGCGAGGCCGAGACTGGTCGTGCCCAACGCAACGAAACCAGCCGCAACGAGCCATCGGGCCGAGGCAACATCCCACACATTAGGCAGAACCAGCGGGTCACCATGCCGGTGCAGGTCAGCGAACTCTGTCATCCACGGGCCCCCTCGGCCAGCGCAAGCGCATGAGCACGGCCAGGACACCGGCGGGCACCGGCACCGAAGGCCAGCCCGCCCCCCAGACCGACCCGCACCACCTCGCCAGCGACGATGGTGACGCCCCCCAAAGAGGTGGTCACCGTCGCCTGTCGTTTCGTGGCCGCCACCGGCGGATCGGCATACAGCACCTCCTCAATAGGGCGGTGCCGAGCCCGGGCGATCAGGATCGTGGTCGCGTCGTGCGCCTGCACAAGCACTCCGATGCGGGCCGCGGTCTGCTCGTCGAACTCGCCGCCGCAAACCGGGACAAGCCTCGTCAGCGCCGCATCGGCCACCCGCGGGTCACCTGTGCCCGGCTGATACGCCTGCGCGACGTCCCGCACCAGCGGCACGACAGGCTCACCGATTCCCATCGCCTCGGCCAGAACCGCCACCGGATGCGCCCGTCCGACCTCCCGCAGGGCAGCCAGCGGCACCCTGTCCAGGATCGCGGTGGCCAGGGCACGGCGACGTAGGTGCGCCTCTCCGTTGCTGAACCGACCGACGTTGGCCCGTAGCCAGGCGACCCCACCGGATGCCGGGGCCACAGTAGGCACCACGAAGGTCGGGTCACGCAGGACGGCACGGGCGACCTCGGGACTGCTGAACTCTCGCATGACAACGACGCTAGGACCACGACCCTTCGGTACCCGCCGAAACGAACCGACCGCAGAATGGCCTGGTGAACCCCGCCTCCGACCTTGCCGCATTCGCGGCAGCGCTCGCCGACCCCACCCGGGCCACAATGTGTCTCGCGCTGCTCGACGGCCGGGCGTGGACCGCAGGGGAACTCGCCCGACAAAGCGGAGTCGCCCCCTCCACCGCAACCGAACACCTACACCGACTCATCGACGCGGGCCTGTTGGTACAGCACCACCAAGGCCGCCACCGATACGTACAACTGGCTGACGCGTCCGTCGCGGCCCTCCTCGAGGACATGGTTGCCCGAATCAACCCCACACCCACCCCGACCCGTGGACTGCGCGCGGCAACCACGAACGAGGCACTACGCCGGGGCCGCACCTGCTACGACCACCTCGCCGGGCGGCTCGGCGTCATGCTGACCGACGCGATGACCGAGGCAGGACTGCTAGACCAAACCAGTGGCTTCGCGTTAACCGCCGCCGGACACGCATGGTTGACCGGCCCACTCGGGCTACCCCCAGACGAACTGCGGCCCGGCACCCGCCCCCTGGCGCGAGCGTGCCTCGACTGGACCGAGCGACGGCCACACCTCGCCGGAGTAGCCGGGGCAAAGCTGTGCCACACCTTCCACCACAACGGCTGGCTGACCCGAATCGGATCGAGCCGAGCAGTACGACTGACTCCCACCGGCAAAGCCGCACTACACGACCTACTGGGCATCACCGGCATCGACTAACCCCGCACCCCACGCGCCGGCCCTGCCCCACGCCACCCGGCACCCATACCCGGGTCGCGCACCACCTGCCGGTAACGAACCGATAGCCTCTCGGTCATGACCATGCGGCCCATCCGGATCATCGGCGACCCCGTACTGCGCACCCCGTGCGAACCCATCACCACCTTCGACGCCGAACTGCGTAACCTGGTTACCGACCTCATGGACACCATGCTCGGCGCCCCCGGCCGGGCCGGCGTTGCCGCCCCACAGATCGGGATCAGCGCCCGGGTCTTCGTCTACGACGCCGACGGGCACCGCGGTCACCTCATCAACCCCACCCTGGAACTGTCCGAAGAACTCCAGGACGACGACGAAGGCTGCCTGTCCATCCCCGACCTCTACTTCCCGACCCCCCGGGCCATGCACGCCACCGCCCACGGCTTCGACCAGCACGGCGAACCCCTCACCATCACCGGCAGCGGCTTCCTCGCCCGCGCCCTGCAACACGAAACCGACCACCTCAACGGACGCCTCTACGTCGACACGCTGCGCGGCGACACCCGTCGTCGGGCCCTACGCGAGATCCGCGCCGGCCGGTACAGCGCACCGAACCAGCAAGGGTAAGCCGCCAAACCCCGTTGAACGCCCACCCGGTACGCCGATAGCCTGCCCGCGTGCGACAGCAACCAGCCGACCCACGCCCACCCCGATGAGCGGCCGGCTCCGGGAGATCGCCCGGCAAACCGTAGCCATCGCCGAAGCCGGCGAATACCACAACCCATCCGGCAAACCGATCCCCATCGGCGACGCAGTCACCGCCGCGGTCACCGGCACCCGCCACCACCTGCCCGACGAGGCACTGCCGACACCCACCACGCCGGCCACCACACCCACCATCGAGGTGACCCGCGAATCGACCCTCATGGCCGCCCGGCGGCTCGGCGGCGACGCCGCATGCCTGGTGTTCGCCTCGGCCAAGAACCCCGGCGGCGGATTCCTGGGCGGTGCCAAAGCGCAGGAGGAGAGCATCGCCCGCTCATCAGCCCTGTACCCGTGCCTGCTCGCCGCACCCGACTTCTACGCCTACCACCGAGAGCAGCGGGACCTGCGCTACAGCGACCGGGTCATCTACTCGCCGGGCGTACCCGTCTTCCGCGACGACAAGGGAAACCTGCTCGACCAGCCGTACCGGACGACGTTTCTGACCGCCGCCGCCCCCAACCTCGGCGCGATCCTGCGCAACCAGCCCGCCCACACCGCCGACGTACCGGCCGTGCTGCACCGCCGGGCCCGACGAATCCTCCAGATCGCCGCCGCACACCGGCACCGCACCCTCGTGCTCGGCGCCTGGGGCTGCGGCGTGTTCCGCAACGACCCGACGACGGTCGCCAACGCCTTCGCCGAGGCCCTGCGGGAGGTCGACCGGTTCGACCGGGTGGTCTTCGCGGTCTACGACAACCTGCCCCACACCCCGGTGTACGCCGCCTTCGAAAAGGTCCTCACCACCCCGCCCGGAAACTGAGCACAAGAGGGAAGCATCCTTCGCACAGCACCCCCAACGACACCCGGCAGCCACGACGACAGCGGCCCCTGCTGCTCGGTGGCGCTCGGCGACCCGTCTGAGCTGCCGCCTGTGGCACGCCCCAGAGCGAGGCCACCACCAGACCTCGTATTGCTTCCAGCAAGCCGTTGCCGACAGGTCCAGCTCCCCGCCGCATGATCACGCCCACTGGTCGTAGGCCAACTTCACCACCAGGACGATCACCACGACCAGCAACACGATCCGGACGAAACCCGAACCGCGCCGCAACGCCATCCGCGCCCCCAACGCCGCCCCGATGATGTTGCACACGGCCATCGCCGCGCCCAACGTCCACCACACGTGACCCGCTGACGCGAACACCACCAGAGCACCCAGATTCGTCCCCGCGTTGACCAGCTTCGCCATCGCCGAACCATGGACGAAGTCGGCCCCCACCAACGTCGTGAACGTCAATACCAGGAACGTGCCCGTACCCGGCCCAATCATCCCGTCGTACACGGCGATGCCACCACCGGCCACCGCCACCGCCGCGGCCATCCGCCCCCGGGTCCGTCGCTCCGGCTGCGCCACCACCCCCAGCCGAGGACGCAACGACACGAACAGCGCCACCGCGACCAGCACCCCGAGCACCACCGGGCGATATGCCGACGCCGGCACACTGCCAGCCAACGCCGCCCCAACCCCAGCAAAGACCACCGCCAGGCCAGCAGCCGGACCCGCCACCCGCCAATCGATCTTCGTACGCCGGGCGTACGTCAGCGCCGCCGTACTCGTCCCCGCGATCGCTGCCAGCTTGTTCGTCCCCAACGCCGTCGCCAACGGCACCCCCGGCGCGGCAATGAGCAGAGCGGGCAGCAGCAACAAGCCACCCCCGCCAACGACAGCATCCACCCACCCTGCCGCCGCCGCAGCCGCCAGCAGAGTAATCAGCGAACCAGCATCCACGAGGCGGCATTCTTCCCGCCCCACCCACCACCCGAGGCCAGCTGTGTCAGGTCTCACCGACCCGCCAAAACCCTTACATCAGCCGCCATCACCTGCGGCTCAGCGCCTCACCGACCCCGCCGCCGACGCAACCACACACCCACCGCACCCACCGCCACGAACAACAACACTGACCACACCAACACCTTGAACATCAGCCGACAAAACTCCCATAACAACGCAGTAAAGTGGCAAATGTGCGGCTAGCGACCTTCAACCTGCTCCACGGCCGATCCCTGCACGACAACCTCGTCGACCAGACCCGGTTCGCCGCCGCCGTCACCGCCCTCGACGCCGACATCCTCGCCCTCCAGGAAGTCGACCGCGACCAAGCCCGCAGCGGACACCTCGACCTCACCAGCATCGCCGCCCGAGCCATGAACGCCCCCACCCACCAATTCGCCGCCGCCGTCGTCGGCACCCCAGGCGAACACATCCGCCCCCTCACCTCCGACGACGACGGCAACGGCGAACCCCTCTACGGCGTCGGCCTCGTCAGCCGCTACCCAGCCCACACCTGGCAGGTCACCCGACTCACCCCAGCCCCCATCCGATCACCTGTCTACGTGCCCGGCCCCGGCGGGGGACTACTCCTACTCCGCGACGAACCCCGCGTACTCCTCGCCGCCATCCTCGACACCCCAGTCGGCCCCATCACCGTCGGCGCCACCCACCTGTCCTTCGTACCCGGCTGGAACCTCCGCCAACTACGCCAGGTCATCCGTGCCCTACGCACCATGCCCCCGCCGCGCCTACTCCTCGGCGACCTCAACCTGCCAGCCAGACCCGCCGCGCTCGTATCCCGCTGGCGATCACTCGGCCGCCAACCCACCTACCCGGCCGGACAACCCCGAGTCCAA
Source organism: Micromonospora sp. NPDC003197 (assembly GCF_053590565.1). Lineage (NCBI taxonomy): Bacteria > Bacillati > Actinomycetota > Actinomycetes > Micromonosporales > Micromonosporaceae > Micromonospora > Micromonospora sp. NPDC003197. The sequence continues at coordinate 20,409 of NZ_JBSFTE010000029.1, forward strand.
CTCGACCACATCCTCGCCGACCCACGCGGCGCCGAGACACTGCCACCGGTCACCGCCGTCGGCGCACCCCTGTCCACCATCTCCGACCACCGGCCACTCGTCGTCGACCTCGCCCAACACCCCCTGAGCTGACCCGCCCACCGATCACGAGTCAGGTCCGCCCCGTCCTTGCTGGTGCCACATCGATTCCGAACGACTCTCCGAAGACCCGCTCGCCGTCCGGTGTGACCATCAGCGCCCGGCCGGACCCGATCCGCTCAACCAGGTGCCGGCGCAGCGCCCAGTCGCACATCGCCGCCCCAACCGCACCGGCAGGTACAAAACAAGCCCACAAAAAGGGCCAACGTTCGACAGTGCTGACTAAAGCGACCCCATCGCCGCGTCCACGACCCGCTCCAACTGCGTGGCATCCTCGGCGGTCTTCGCCAGTATCCGCATGCCGATCACCGTCGCGAGCAACCAGGCGGCCACCGCCGCCGCATCGCGGTCACCATTGATCTCGCCAGCCCGCTGGCCTTCCTCGACAGTCGCCCGGAATGCGCTCTCCGTACGCGCGAACATCTTGCGCACAGTGTCGGCCGTCTCGGCATCCGAGGAGGCCGACTCGGCGGCGGTGTTGACTGCCATGCAGCCGCGCCGATCCTGGTCACCCAAGTCAAGCTCAACCAGGGCTTGCAGTGCGCCCCGCAGCCGGTCCTTCGCCGAACCGGGATGGTCGAGAAGCTCTGTCAGCCAAGCGGCCTGTGCGTCGCGGTAGCATGCCAGCGCGCGTTCGAACAATGCGTGCTTGCTGCCGAAGGTGTTGTACAGACTGCCCTTGCCGATGCCGATCTCGTCCACGAGGTCCTGAGGTGTCGTCGCCGCGTACCCCTTACGCCAGAACACGCCCATCGCGCGCTCCACCGCCACGTCTGGATCGAACTGCTTCGGCCTGCCCACGGCGCTACCGTAGCACGGTATTTGACCTTCGGTTCAAATACCGTGCTACGGTAGCGCCGGCACGTCGAGCGTTGACGTTCCAGCTGGGCCCCTCTGGTGGTTGAATCACGACTCCGCCAAATCAACCCCGCTTACGATTCCGCGCCCGGCAACAGCCCGACCAACACCCGGTTCGTACGGTTAGCCCGCACCGCCGCCCGCTGCTGACCAGCCGTCACATCGATGTAGTTCTGGCTCGTCGCCAAACTCGAATGCCCCAACAACCGCATGATCTCCGAAGCGCTTGCGCCATCCTCCGCCAACCGCGTCGCGAACGTATGCCGCAGCGCATGCAGCCGCGCCCCCTTCGGCACCCGATCAGCGATCCCGGCCCGTCGATAGCACGAATCAACGAGATACTGCAGCCCACCCCGGCGCAGCGACTCACCATGGCGATCCACCAGCAGCGCCGAATCGCGTACCACCGACCGTGCCCCGAACCGGCGCCGCCGACTGTCCAGGTAACCGGTCAGCACCTCGTCCAACTCCGGCTCGATCGGGATCACCCTGGGGTGGCCCCCCTTGCCGAGCACCTCCACCCGGCGCTCGCCGGGCCGTCCCGCCAGCGATCCCACCCGCAGCGACAGCAGCTCCGACAGACGCAACCCCGCGCACAGCGCCAACGCGAGTACGGCGAGATCCCGTTCCGGCCAGGGGTGTCGCTGTCGCTGATCGTCCCGAGACACCGCGGTCAGCAACTGCTCCGGAGTGTCCTCGCCCCGCAGCGGCTTGGGCAGGGGAGTGGCCACCTTCGGTTTACCCACCGCCGGCATCGGATTACCCGGGACGATCCCGTCAGCCACCAGGAACGTGAAGAAGCTGTTCCAGGTCGACCAGGCGCGATAGATGGAAGCGGCAGCCCGGGGAGCGGCGAACCGGCTGAACGCCGTACGCAGAGACCTTGCGGTCAAGGCGGTGATCGACAACTCGGCCAGGGGGAGGGGAGTGGTCGGATCGTCGGCCACCAGTTGCGCGATCGCGATCAGGTCGCGCCGGTATGCCTGCAGCGTGTGCGGAGAAGGCTTGCGGGTGGCCCGGTCGGTGAGAAAGTCCTCCACCAGCAGCAAAACTCGACTGTCCACTTTGTCCTGCATAAGAGATATTATGCATTATTTTCGGGTATTTGCCCAGGTGTGGAGCGCCCCAACCGGGAAGGGGAGACATCTTGTTCCAATGCTCGACATGCCAACCAAACCGCTCCACGACGTCGATCCCGCGTACGGCGACCAGCGGCTCGCCGTACTCTACGACGCACTCAACCCGTGGGCGCCATCCGACGACTTCTACCTGGACCACGTCATGGCCGCCAGATCCGCGCTCGACGTGGGCTGCGGCACAGGCGAACTGCTACGCCGAGCCCGCCAGGCGAGCCACCCAGGGGACCTCGTCGGCCTCGACCCTGCAGCCGCAATGCTCGCCGTCGCCCGCGCCAAACGCAGCGATGTCACCTGGCTCCAGGCGGAAGCGCGGACCCTCGACATCGGGCGGTCCTTCGAGCTGATCACCATGACCGGTCACGCCTTCCAGGTGCTGCTCAACGATCAGGACTTCCACGCCGCGCTCGCCGGCTTCCGCCGCCATCTCACCCCGGGTGGACGGCTCGTCTTCGAGACTCGCAACCCCGCCGTACGGGCGTGGGAACGCTGGACACCTGAGCTGACCCGTACCACGGTGTACGCGCCAACGGGTGAGGAGGTGGAGGTCAGCCACGAGCTTCGCGGAGCCCGCGAGCCGGACCTGGTCGACTTCGCCACCAGCTACCGGTGGCCGGCGACTGGCCACGTGGCGGTCAGCGGCAGCACACTCCGGTTCGTTGACCCGAGCCGTCTGCGATGCCTGCTTGCTGTGGCCGGCTTCCACGTCGACGGCTGGTGCGGCGACTGGGACCGTAGCGAAGTCAGCGACACGAGCCCGGAAATCATTGTGGTCGCCAGCCGGGCTTGACGCGGCCTGTCACGCCTCTGCGGGGCACCGGTTCAGCCACTCCAGAACCGCTAGGTTGACATAATGTACATTATCGAACCAAGGAGTTGATGGGGCAACATGCGCAAGAAGGGTCCGGCTAGATCGCAGCGGCGCGGACCGCAGTCGAGGAAATCGCCGCAAGTTCGGCCCGAGCCGGCATGAACAGGGTCGTGATACCCAGCGTCTCGTTCATGGCTGCCAGCTGATTCTCACGCACCACGTCGATAGCGTTTCGCGCGCCACGAATGATCACTCCGGCTCCGTGTTGCTGACAGTAGGCCACGGTCAGCCCGCTCCAGGCTGCGACGGTCACGTTCCCCCAGTCCGCCGGGAGAACGGCACGGATGTTCAGCGCCCGTTCCGTACCGGTCTTGGTGGGCCGCTTCTCATCGTTGACCGCGACCAGCACCGTTACGTGTTCGAACAAGCGCCGCGCCCGATCGACGAGATCTCGATGACCGTCAGTGAAGGGGTCGAACGTTCCGGGATAGACAGCTCGGGAGCTTTGGGGATCGCCCACAGCCTTGTGCAGCATCGACACATGCTAGCTACCCATACGGGTCGAGCGTCTCCTCTCCGCATAGAGGCGCTTCCCCAACGAACGCCGGTACTGCTGGAGATCGCTTCGCGCGTCATATGATCACCCTCGGTGAGCTGACTGCTTCCTGGTCACTGGCGGAATAACCCAGGCTCTGCTGGGCGCTGGTCCTGGCAGACTCGTATGCGGCACCGCGCCTGGTACGCCGCTGCTCCTGCACGAAAGGTTCGCCCGTTGACTGTTCCTCTCTCCATCCTTGATCTGGCTACCATCGGCGCGGGTGAGAGTGCCGCCGAGAGCCTTCGGGGCAGCGTGGAACTCGCCCAGCTCGCGGAGGCGGTCGGCTATCGGCGTGTCTGGTACGCCGAGCATCACAACAGCGCCTCCATCGCGTCGTCGGCTCCCGCGGTACTTATTGCGCACATCGCCCAGCAGACCAGCACCATCCGTCTTGGCGCGGGTGGTGTCATGCTCCCCAACCACTCCCCGCTCACTGTTGCGGAGCAGTTCGGCACTCTGGCAACCCTGCACCCCGACCGTATCGATCTTGGGTTGGGTCGGGCGCCTGGTACTGACCAGAACACGCTGCGTGCGCTGCGCCGCACCCCGCATTCCGCTGATTCCTTTCCGCAGGATGTGCAGGAGCTGCGGGGTTATCTCAGCGGAGACAGCGTGATTGCGGGCGTGGACGCCATCCCGGGTAAGGGCACCAATGTCCCCCTTTACATCCTCGGCTCCTCGCTCTTCGGTGCGAAGCTTGCCGCCGCGCTGGGACTGCCGTACTCCTTTGCCTCCCACTTCGCGCCGAATGCGCTTGAGGACGCCGTCGCGCTCTACCGTCGCGAGTTCCGGCCTTCTGATCAGCTGGATCGACCGTATGTCATTGCCGCTGCCAACGTGGTCGCTGCTGACTCGGATGTCGACGCCCAGCGTCAGTTCCAGGCCCTCAAGCGTCGTTGGGTCCGGATGTTTCTGGGCCGGGGCCGTTCCATCACCGATGAGGAGGCTGATCAGATTCTCGCCTCTGCGCATGGCCGGACGATCGAGCACAACCTGAAGTACACCGCTGTGGGCACGCCGCCGGCGGTCAGGGAGTTTCTGACCGGCTTTGCCGACCACGTGGGTGCCGACGAGCTGATCGTCGCGCACCAGACTGCTGCTGTGGCCGACCGTCTGCGTTCGGTGCAGTTGACGGCTGAGGCGTTGGGTCTGTCGACTGGGCCGTAACCAGACCGGACTTGCCGGCCTGGTTACGGCGCCGGGCTTGTCGAGCGGTGGTGTTCTACTGGCCGCCGGCAACCCGAAGGACGGCCCCGGAGGTGTACGACGCTTCGGGGCTGAGTAGCCAGGCGATGGCGGCGGCGATTTCGTCGGCGTATCCGGCGCGGCCGAGCGGCACGCGGTTGGCGACGCGGGCGGGGCGGTCGGGCAGCCCGGATACGGTGTGGATGTCGGTCCAGATGGTGCCGGGTGATACGGCGTTGACCCGGATTCCTTGCGGGCCGAGTTCCTTGGCCAGGCCGATGGTGAGCGTGTCGGTGGCGGCCTTGGCGGCGGCGTAGTGGATGTATTCGCCGGGGCTGCCGAGGGTGGCGGCGGCTGAGGAGACGTTGACGATGGCCGCTCCGGTGGACATGCGGCGTACGGCATGTTGGGCGCAGAGTACGTAGCCGATGAGGTTGACGTCGATGACCCGACGTAGGTCGGTGATGGTCAGGTCGATGAAGGGGCCGATCTGGCTGGTCACTCCGGCGTTGTTGACCAGGCCGGTGATCTCTCCTAGCTTGGCTGCCGCCTCGAACAGGTGGCCGACCTGGTCGGGGTCGGTGGTGTCGGCGCGTACGGCGATGCCCTGCCGGCCGGCGGCGTGTACGTCGGCCAGGACGGCCTCGGCGGCGGCGCTGTCCTGCCGGTAGCACAGGGCTATGTCGTGGCCGGCGGCGGCGAGTCGTCGTACGGTGGCTGCGCCGATGCCGCGGCTGCCGCCGGTCACTACGGTTACTGGATTCATGGTGTCTCTCCCCCGCTGTTGTTAGCTTGATCGTCGGGTATGGTGCGTACGCTCCGCTATGTGACGGTGCTCTCGGTGGTGCCGGTGGGAGGTGTCTGGTGTCGTCTGGTCCAGTTCGTGGTGACCTGGTGGATGACTTCGTGTTGCCGGACCAGTCGGGTACGCCTCGGCGGCTGTCCGACCTGCTGGCGACCGGGCCGGTGGTGCTGTTCTTCTATCCGGCGGCGTTGACTCGTGGGTGCACGGCGGAGAGCTGCCACTTCCGGGATCTGGCGGCGGAGTTCGCGCAGGTTGGTGCGCATCGGGTGGGGATCAGTCGGGATGCGGTGGACCGGCAGCGGGAGTTTTCGGGGCGGCACGGATTCGACTATCCGTTGTTGTCCGACCCGGATGGTGTGGTGGCGCGCCAGTTCGGGGTGCTGCGGCGGTTGCCGTTGGGGCCGCTGAGCACGAGGCGGATGACGTTCGTGATCGGCGTGGACCGGCGGATCGTCGAGGTGATCCACAGCGAGCTGAGCATGAATGAGCATGCGGATCTGGCGTTGCGGGCGTTGCAGGCGGGGTCGACGTCTTCGGACGGGTGACGCTGGCGCTTTTTCGGGCGGTGGGGGTCGGTTCGGGCGTGTCGGACGGGCCTGGTAGTAAGGCAGGAATCAAACAGGTGTACGGAAGAAGGATCTGATGACTGCCGCTGCCGATGTCCATGGACTGTCCGATGACGAGTTGCAGAGCATTCGGGACACGTTGGCTGCTGGCCGTAAGCCGAAGGTGATGTTTACGGAGGCGGCCGGGCAGATTGCCGGCCAAATCGGCCAGGTGGTCGAGTTGTTGGATCCGGCGGTGTCGGACGAGTGGGTGGTGGTGCGGTTCGGTCGCGACGAGCTGCCGTTCTCCCCTACCGATGTGGGTATTCCGCCGAAGGGTGCGGGTAAGCGGGCGGAGTCGAAGCCCGAGCCGGCTCCGGAGCCTGACCCGGAGCCGGAGTTCATGATCACCAGGTCGCCGGTTCCGGCGGCGCGCGAGGAGGCAAGCGTGACCACAGTAGACACTCCCCCGGCTGAGGCGAAGCCGGCGAAGCGGGCGGTGAAGGCGGCGAAGCCGAAGGCTCCTTCGGGTTTGACGGTGACGCTGGCCTATGCCGATGGTGAGTGGACGGTGGCCGCGACGCAGGGCAGTAAGTCGTTGGCGAAGCCGTACGTGATCAAGCCGGCGGAGGCGTTGAAGATGGTGGGTCTGATCGACGTGCCGGGGGTGCAGGAGGCGGTCGAGCAGATCATGTCGGTGGAGCGCAACGAGGCGGAGCAGCAGGCGGAGAAGCTGCGGGCGGAGTTGGCCGAGATCGAGGCGCGGTTGGCGGAGCTGCGCGACGCGAGCTGAGGTGTGGTGGTCCGGCGGCGGGGAGGGTGTTCACCCTCCCCGCCGCTGGCTTTTGGTCTTCGTGGAGTGACGGGATGGGTCCGTGGCGTCTGGCCGAGGCGGTGGACGGTCAGGGCGGGGCTGGTGCCTGGTCGGTGCGGTGGTTGCGGGTTGGTCAGCGGCCCTGCCCGCATCGGGTGCTGCACGGGGAGCCGCTGTCGTCGGTGGCGGTGGGGCGGCTGGCTGATGGTCGCCCGGTGGCGGTGCTTGGTGGGCGCGTGGGTCTGGATGTCTACGACCTGATGTCCGGCGAGCATCTGGCGCGGTTCGATGCCGGGCACGGCGAGGATTGCGTGGTTGCGGTGAGGAACGGGGCGGACGGGTGCCTGGTCGCGGTGTCTGGGGGCGCTGATGGTGTGCTCCGGTCGTGGTGCCTCGACGGTGGTTTCAACCCCGGGTGGGCGTCGATGGTGCCGGGCGGCGGGGCGGTGAACGCGGTCGCCGTGGGTGTGCTGCCGGATGTCGGACCGGTGGCGGTTTCTGGCGACGCGGACGGCATGGTTCGGGTGTGGCGGCTGAGCACCGGCGAGTTGGTGCGGGCGTTTGGTGCTGACGAGCAGGAGACAGTGGGGGCGTTGGCTGTCGGGGAGTTGTCCCCCGGCCGGCCGATTGTGGTGGTGGGTAGCGACTCCGCCGTGCTTGCCTGGGACCTTGCCTCGGGTGTGCTTCTCGGTGACGGCTATGGCGCGCACAAGCGGCCCGTGTTTGGGGTCGTGGTGTCCCGGTTGCCGGATGGTCGGGTGGTGTTCGCGTCGGTGGGCGGCGACGACCACATCTCGATCGAGGATGTGGCCAACGGGGAGCATGTTGCTGAGCAGCATTGGGTGTGGGGTTACCAGCAGTGGGGCAACGGGGTGGCTTCGATGACACTGCCTGGTGGTGGTGCTGGCTGGGTGACTGCTGGTGAGGATGGGTCGCTGCGGTTGTGGACGGTGACGGGTAGGCCGTTTGGTCCGCCGTTGCTCGGTCATCTTGGGTGGGTCAGGGCTGTCGCGGCCGGTGTGCTGTCGGATGGTCGGGTGGTGGTGGTTTCTGTCGGGGACGACGGGGCCCGGGTGTGGGATTTGCCCGGGGACTGGGCCTCGGGTGGGGATGGTGACGCCGCCGCCTGGCAGGGGCATGGTGACGACCGTGGCAGCGGTCCTGGTCACGGGTATCGCTCGTCCGCCGGCGTGATCGCAGCCGTGTCGTCGGTGGCGGTTCTTCCGTCGGCGGGGTCCTCGTCGGGGGCGGTGTTTTCGCCGGGGCTGGAAGCGGTGTCGGTGGTCGTTTCTGCTGGTCCGGACCGTACGGTGCGGTGTTGGGACGTGGTTACGGGGGCGGCTGCCGGAGGGCCTCTCACCCCTCATGTTGACCTCTCTGGGCGGGGCGTCAGCAGTGTGCGGCGGGTGGCGGTGGCCGGCCTACGCCAGGCTGACGGCCGGGAGGTCGTTGTCTGTGTCGCGGAGGAATACCCGCACGGGCTCGCCTCCATCCTGCGCAGCTACGACCGGGTCACCGGGGAGCTTTGCGGTGCGCCGGTCGTCTGGCCGGGCCGGTCGACCAGTGTGCTGCTGTCGGCTTGTCTTCCCGATGGTCGGCCGGTGCTGGTCGTCGGTGGGGGTGACGAGGGTGTGCAGGTGCTCGCCGAGGATGGGACGCCGTTGGGTCGGCCGTTCGCCGATGCGCGGAGCGGTTACGGCTATGTGCATGCGTGTGCTGTGGGCGAGGACCGGCCTGGGCGGGTCGTCGTGGCCACCGGTCACAGCGGTGGTCGGGTCGCGTTGTGGGATCTGGCCGATCGTCGGTTGATCGGGCAACTGGATGTTGTGGGCGGCAGCCATGTGCAGTCGATGGTCTTTGGGCGGCTTGCCGACGGGTGTCGGGTGTTGGTGTGTGGTGCTGACTGGGCTGTTCACGTGTGGGACCTGGCCGCTGGCCGGCTGGTGTGTCCGCCGTTTGGTGGGCACGAGTACGGTGCCGTGGCGCTGGCGATGGTGTGCTTACCGGACGGGGCGAGGGTGCTGGTCACCGCTGGTGCCGACGCTACGCTGCGGCTTTGGGAGCCGGCTACCGGTTGTTGCCTGCGGACGATCGCGTTGCATGCCGCCGCGACCTGCCTGGCTTCGGTGGCGCCGGCTTCGCTGGTGGTCGGCACGACCCAAGGTCTGCTGCGTATCGACATGCACCGTGTGTGATGTGGCGCTGGGTCGCGTCGTGGCCTGGTGCGCGGTGTGGCCGCCGTGGCTCTCGACAGGTGTGGTCGAGCCGGGCGGCCGTCGTCGTGCCGATGTGGCTGGGGCCCCGACGTCGAGCGGTGGGAATGGGAAACCCGGGCGTGGCCGACGGTTCGGGGGGATGTCGTCGGCCACGCCCGGGTTTGGGAGGGGGATTTAGCTCGGGATGTGGGTGACGCCGATGCGCTTGCGGAAGACCCAGTAGGTCCAGCCCTGGTAGGCGAGCACGATCGGGGTGAAGATGACCGCCACCCAGGTCATGATCTTGAGGGTGTAGGGGGTGGATGCGGCGTTGTCGACGGTGAGGGTGCCGGCGGGGTCGAGGGTGGAGGGCATGACGTTGGGGAACAGTGCCGCGAAGAGGGTGATCACGGCGAGGCCGGTGGCCAGGGCGGTGCCGGTGAAGGCCCAGCCTTCGCGGCCGGCGTGGGCGGCGAAGACGCCGGCGGCGAGCGCGAGGGCTGCGGCGACGGCTAGTGCGATGGCGGCCGGGGTGTTGCGGATGGTGAGGGTCCAGGTGAGGAAGGCGCCGGCGAGGATGATGCTGGCGATGCCGGTGCGGACGGCGAGGTTGCGGGCGCGGTGTCGAATGTCGCCGGTGGTCTTGAGGGCGATGAAGACGGCGCCGTGGGTGAGGAAGAGGGCGGTGGTGGTGAGGCCGCCGAGCAGGGCGTACGGGTTGAGCAGGTTGAACAGTCCGCCGGCGTATTCGTGGTTGGCGTCGATGGGGACGCCGCGCACGATGTTGGCGAAGGCGACGCCCCACAGGAGGGCGGGGACCGCGGAGCCGAAGATGATGGCGGCGTCCCAGCGGCGTTTCCAGCTGGCTTCGGGGCGCTTGTGGCGGTACTCGAAGGCGACGCCGCGCAGGATGAGGGCGATGAGGATGAGCAGTAGCGGCAGGTAGAAGCCGGAGAAGAGGGTGGCGTACCACTCGGGGAAGGCGGCGAACATGGCGCCGCCGGCGGTGAGTAGCCAGACTTCGTTGCCGTCCCAGACAGGTCCGATGGTGTTGATCAGTACTCGGCGTTCCCGGTCGTCGCGGCCGAGCACGGGCAGGAGCATGCCGACGCCGAAGTCGAACCCTTCGAGGATGAAGTATCCGGTGAAGAGGACGGTGATGAGGAGAAACCAGACGGTGGTGAGTTCCACGGTGGGGCTCCGGGGTCAGTAGGCGAAGGCGAGTGGGCGGTCTGCGTCGTCGTCGGTGTCGTCGGTTTGTGGGGGTGGGGCTTCCTCGGGGAGGCCGTTCTTGGCGTATTTGACGAGGAGGCGGAATTCGATGACGGCGAGGGTGGCGTAGACGAGGGTGAAGGCGGTGAAGGAGGTGAGGACTTCGGTGAGGCTGACGGTGCGGGAGACGCCGTCGCGGGTGAGCATTTCGCCGAAGACGATCCAGGGTTGGCGGCCCATTTCGGTGAAGATCCAGCCGAAGGAGTTGGCGGCCAGCGGGAGGAAGGGCATGACGAGGCCGGCGCGTAGCAGCCAGCGGCTGGTGGTGCTGCGGTCGCGGCGGTGGGTCCAGAGAACCAGTAGGGCGATGGCGGCGGCGGCGAGGCCGAACGCGATCATGAAGCGGAAGCTCCAGTAGGTGACCGGGATGATCGGGGTGTAGTTGCCGGGTCCGTATTGGGCGGCGTACTGGGCTTGTAGGTCGTTGATGCCTTTGACTTCGCCGTCGAAGCTGCCGGTGCTGAGGAAGGACAGCAGGCCGGGGATCTTGAGGGCGTACAGTTCGCGGCTGCCGTCGAGGCTGCCGACGGTGAGTACGGAGAAGTCTGCCGGGCCTTCGGTTTGGTAGAGGCCTTCGGCGGCGGCCATCTTCATGGGCTGCACCTCGGTCATGATCTTGCCCTGGATGTCGCCGGTGAGCATTACGCCGGCGGCGGCGATCAGGGTGACCCAGGAGCCGAACTTGGCGGCGAAGCGGTAGGTGGAGGTGTCGCTGTTGCCGGGTCGCCGGATGAGGTGCCAGAGGGCGACGGTGACCATCAGGGAGCCGGCGACGAGGAAGCAGCCGAATACGGTGTGCGGGAACGTGATCAGCGCGACTTTGTTGGTGAGTACGGCGACGAAGTCGGTGAGTTCGGCGCGGCCGGTCTCGGGGTTGATGCGGTAGCCGACGGGGTTCTGCATCCAGGAGTTGGCGGCGAGGATGAAGTAGGCGCTGAGGGTGGAGCCGATGGCCGCGGCCCAGATGGTGGCGAGGTGGATGCGTTTGGGTAGCCGGTCCCAGCCGAAGATCCACAGTCCGAGGAAGGTGGATTCGAGGAAGAAGGCGACGAGGGCTTCGATAGCCAGTGGTGCGCCGAAGATGTCGCCGACGAAGCGGGAGTAGTCGCTCCAGTTCATGCCGAACTGGAATTCCTGCACGATGCCGGTGACCACGCCCATGGCAAAGTTGATGAGGAACAGTTTGCCGTAGAACTTGGTGAGTTTGAGGTATCGCTCGTTGCCGGTGCGATGCCACATGGTCTGGAGGATGGCCACAAGCACGGATAGGCCGATGGTCAGCGGCACGAAAAGGTAGTGGTAGACGGTGGTTACACCGAACTGCCAACGGGCCACATCTAACGCGTCCACCAGGACCCCCAGGTCTACGTACTACGAGATGTAGTAGATCCTACTCGTCGTCGGGGACGTTGCCGCAGGGGCGGGGGGCCCGACGTGCCCGGGCCGAAGGCCCCGACCGGTACGGGACGCCGACCCGGGCCGGAAGGCCCTGACTGCCTCAGAACCCCCTCGACGTGCGACGATCAACAGCTGATGAGCACCCCCCACTCCCCCTGGCAGCCGCCCCGGTTGTGGCGCTGCGCACAGGTCGCCGCCCGGGTCGTCGTCGGGCTGGTCGCCCGGCTACAGGTCACCGGGGACGTGCCCGACGAACTACGCCGTGGCCCGCTGATCCTGGCCGCCAACCACATCAGCCCCTTCGACCCGGTCGTGCTCACCGCCGCGACCGGCGTACGGGGCATCTCTCCGCGGATCATGGCCACCGGTGGGCTGTTCCGGATTCCCGTCGTCGGTGCGGCAATGCGGCACTGGGGGCACATCCGCGTCGACCGGGGCACCACCGCCGTCGCCGATGCCCTACGGGACGCCGCGTCGGCAGTGGCCGGCGGCTCGGTGGTGCTGGTCTACCCAGAGGGCCGCATCGGCCTCGACCCCGGCATGTGGCCCGAGCGGGGCAAGACCGGTACCGCACGACTCGCTTTCGCCAGTGGTGCCGTCGTCGTACCCATCGCCCAGTGGGGCGCCCATGAGGTCCTGCCGTACCGGGCCCCGAAAGGCCTGCTGCGTGGCGTGACCCGAGCACTGGTCCGCCGCCCGGTGATCCGGGTGCACTTCGGCACCCCCATCGACCTGGACGAGCCCGACCCGGGCGTACCGGGTGCGGCGCTACGGGCCACCGACCGGATCATCGACGCGCTCACCGACACCCTGGCGCCGCTGCGCCCGAACGAACCCGACCGGCCCCGACACGTCGACCCCGGCCGACCGGCAGACACCGCCCGGATGCACCGCCGCCGGCCGCAGCCACCAGCCGAATAGATTGGTGCGCGGCACCACCGGCCGCACAGAGCGCCACGACGACGCGAACCTACGAGTCGCGGCTCACGCCTGCGGGTCGCGTTGGCGCAGGTAGGCCAGGACCGCCTCCCGGGTGGTACGTACTCCCAGCGCCGCCCGGGCCTCGGCGATGCGCCGATTGGCCGTCCGCAGGGACAGGAACTCCGCCGCCGCCGCAGCGGCGATCGTCTCCCCGTTGGCCAGCCGTTCCAGCAGGGCACGCTGCTGCGGCACCAGCCGGTCCACGGTCGTTTCGGCCTCGGACGTCGGCCCGGCGTCCGAGGCCCGGTACACCAGCCCCAACCGGGACAGGTCATCGACCAGGGCCCGGCCTATCTCACCGGTCGCGTCAAGGATCGCCACCACCGCCGCGCCCCGCGCGGCAGCCAACAACACCAGCCGAGCCGTCTCCAGGTCAGGTACGCGACCGAACACCGCCAGTCGCGCCCCGGTCAGGTCCCAGGTCGACTCGGGCAGGGCGAACCCGTCCCGGGTCTGCCAGCCCTCCCGGGCCAGCCGGCGCAGCACCGCCGTGGCGTCCGCAGCCGACGACAGCACATAACAGGGCGGCCCGGGAGCGCTCACGGTTGCACCACCTGCCACTGACCCGGTACCCGGTTCTCCCGGGGCGCTCCCCCGGCCAGCACCAGTGCCGCCGCTTCGGTGCGGGTACGGGCCCCCAGCTTGCGCATCCCCGCCCGGATGTGGGTCTCCACCGTCTCGGCGGAGATGCCCAACTGGCCGGCGATGCGCCGGCTCGGCTCACCGGCCGCCACCAGGTGCAGCACGTCACGTTCCCGCATGGTGAGTGCACCATCCGTACGCGGGCCGCGCCCGTCGCGGCGCACCGCGTGCCGGCGCAACGCCCGCCGGGTGCGGCCCAGCAGCACCACCAGACCCGCCTCTTCGGCCATCCGCTCGGCAGCCAGCAGCGGCGGCACCGCCCGGGCCGGATCGCTCTGGTGCAGCCCGGCAGCCAGCAGACACCGCACCTGCTCGCGGACCGCGAGATCGTGCCAGCCGTCGGCGGCCTGGGCGAACCGGTCGGCGTCGAGGGTGTGCCAGGCAGTCAGAGTCTGCCCCACCGGCGGCACCGCCGAGCCGGTGCCGACCCGGTCGAAGGCGACCGGTCCCCCGTCGTACGCGGCCCAACGGGCGGTGATCCGGCGCAGCCCATCGATCAGCGGTGGCCCGGTCGGAGGTTCGACCTCCGTGGCCGCCCGCTCCGGCTGTCCGTCGAGCCAGGCGGCTTCCCGATCCACCCAGTCGAGCACACCGGCGGCCGGTAGGGGGACGTCGGTGGCCCCGGCCAGCCGGGCCCGGGCCGGGGCGAGCAGCCCGGCGTCAGCCTCGATCAGGCTGGCGGCAGCTGCCGCATAGCCGTGGGCCAGCGGCGGCACCGTCCGGTCGGTCAGGTCCACGGCGCGGCGCAGCGTCTCGTCGGCGGTGCCGCTACCGGTGCGGTCACCCCGCAGCGCCGTGCACCACAGTTCCGCCGCCAGGAACCGGGTCTGCCAGCTGTACGCGTGGTCCGCTGCGCAGGCGTGCCCAGCGGATCGCGCCGTCTGGGTCGCCTCGGACAGCCGACCATCGGCGGCAAGTGTCTCCACCAGCAGCCAGGCGCTCCACCGGCTGGTCAGGAGCTGGCCGGCGGCGGCGCTGTCGGTGGCCGCCGACGCGAGCGCGTCCTCCCAGCGGGGGGCGCGGGTGTGGGCGGCGACGGCGGCCAGCGCGGCCCGCAGCCCGGCGTGGGTGGGGGGCGGGCCGGTCCGGGCGGTGATCTGGGCGGCGGTGGCCGCCGCAGCGGTCGGGTCGTCGGCGAGTTGGGCCAGCAGCCGAATCCGGTCGCGGGTGGCGACCACGTCCGCCGCCGCATCGTCCGGTACGGCGTCGGCGGTGGTGCGGGCGGCGGTCGGGTCGCCCAGGTGCAGTAGAGCTTCGGCGTGCAGAACGGTCACCGCCGGGTCCCCGTTGAGGTCCCCGGTGGGGGTGGCGGCCAGGAGTTGGGCGGCGGCCCGGGGCCGGCCGCTGTCCAGCGCGGCCTGTGCTGCGGCGAGCCGGACCTGTGGCGCTGGGGTGACATCGGGCAGCTGGCAGGCGAACAGGAGCAGTTCGGCGCGTTCCCCGCCGCTGATGCCGGGGGTGTCGGCGGCGGCCAGCGCGTGCTGGTAGGCGGCGGGGCCGTCACCGGCGGCAGCCAGGTGTCGGGCGGCCTCGGCGGGGGGTACCAGTTCGGCCAGGCGTCGGTGCAGTGCACGGCGGTTGGGCTCGTCGAGCAGCCCTGCGGCGACCTCCGCCACGTACGGGGACACCGGGCCGACTGTGCCGGCCGGGTCGGTGTTGACCAGACCGGCGCGGGTCAGTTCGGGTATGCCGACGCCGAGCAGTCCGGTGGGGGCTGGGTGGCCGAGCAGTCCGAGCGCGGCCATTGCGGTACGGGCGGGGCGGGTCAGGTCGGCCAGTGCGGTGGCCACCGCGTATTCGACCTGGGTGAGGTCGTGGCCGCCGGTCGGGTCCACCGGTGTGGGGTGTGTGGTGGCGTGCCGGGCCAGGGCCTGTACTGCCAGGGGCAGACCGCCGGCGCGGGTCACCACGTCGGTGAGGGCGGCTGGGGTCAGGTCGGGGGCGGTGGCGTGGGCCAGTTCGGTTGCGGCGGCTGGGTCCAGGGCCGGTACGGCCAGCCAACCGGCGGCGGCCGTACGCAGGGCGGTCTCCACCGGTGGGGGCAGCCGGTGCGGGGTGCGTAGGGTGACCGCCACCCGGCAGTGCCGGGCCAGTGGCACAAGTGTGGCGAGGGTGGCCGGATCAGCCCACTGGACGTCGTCCAGGAGCAGCAGGCCGTCGCGGACCCGGGACCGGACCGCTTCGGCCAGTAGCGGCGGGTCGTGTTCCGGTAGGCGTACCCGCAGCGCGTGGGTCAGGGCGAACGCCGGCACCGACCGTAGGGTGGCCAGCGCGCCGCCGTGGAACACCGGTCCGCGGAACGTGGTGGCCAGCTGCCGCAGCAGGGTGCTGCGGCCGCAGCCGGGGCCGCCGTGGATCACCACCAGGCCGGGCGTGGCGAGTAGGCGCGTCGCTTCCTCGGATAGGGAATGCCGGGGCTGGCTGTTGGCCGAGGGCTGGCCGGTGACGTCGCTGGGTGCGTGTGGCACTGCTCCTCCCCCTGCCGGGACTCGTGGCCACCGGGGCGTGAGACGGTGGCACGAACATGGGATCCTGCGCCGGCAGGATATTCGTAGTGTGAGGTCCGGCAGGGGCGCCCCGCCCTGCCGTCGTGGTGGAGGGACCCGATCGGTATGAGTGAGTGCGGCCTGCGGATTCCCCCTATTGTCGCTGACCGCGCCGAGGGGTGACACAGATGGGTCCAGGTCCGCTCAGTGTCCGGATTGCCGCCCTGTGTGATGAGGTGGGGCCGCAGGTCGGCCCGGCCACGCAGGCGCGGGTGCGTGGGGTGCGGCAGCGGCTTGGCGAGCCGCTGCGGGTGGCTGTCGCGGGCCGGCTGAAGGCCGGCAAGTCGACTTTGGTCAACGCGTTGATCGGTCGTCGGGTCGCCCCCACCGAGGTGGGCGAGTGCACCCGGGTGGTTACCCAGTTCCGCTACGGTACGGCCGACCGGGTCGATGTGGTGCGCCGCGACGGTGCGCGGGTCAGCCTGCCGTTGGACGAGGCCGGCATGATTCCGCAGCGGCTGGGGGTACCCCGGGCGGAGGTCGCGTTCGTTGACGTGACGTTGACCAGTGACCATCTGCGGGACCTGACCGTGGTGGATACTCCCGGGTTGGCATCGACGAACACGTCGGTCAGTGCCGGGGCGAGCCGGTTCCTGTTCGAGGGTGGGGCCGCGCCGCTGGACGAGGACCTCGACGACGATTCGGCGGGGGCGATTTCCGGTGCCGAGGCCATCCTCTACGTGTTCACCCAGGCGGTACGCTCCGACGACGTACAGGCGCTGGCCGCGTTCCAGGCCGCGTCGGCGCGGCTGGCCAGCAACCCGATCAACTCGTTGGGGCTGTTCAACAAGGTGGACAAGCTGGTCGGTGGGGCGGCCGATCCGTGGCCGGGGGCCGGGCCGCTGGCCGTCGAACAGTCCCGGGTGCTGCGGCGGGTGGTGTCGGACGTGGTGCCGGTCGTGGGGCTGCTGGCCGAGACGACCGAGGCGGGGCGGTTGACCGCCGCCGACTGTGAGGCGCTGCGGGCCCTGGCCCGCCTGCCGGTGGCCGAGCGGACGGTGCTGCTGGCCTCGGTGGACCTGTTCACGGGGCGGGACTGTGCGGTGCCCGGGGCGCAGCGGGAACGGTTGCTGCATCGGCTGGACCTGTACGGGATCGGGTTCGCCATCGCGCAGCTCGCCGCCCGTCCCCAGTTGGCCAGTGGGGAGCTGGTCCGGATGTTGTTTCAGGCGTCCGGGTTTCCCCGGTTGCGGCACACCCTGGAACAGGCGTTCCGGTGGCGCACCGACGCGATCAAGGCCGGTTGGGGGTTGTCCAGCCTGGAGCAGTTGGCGGGGCGTACCCAGCGGGCCGAGGACCGGGAGGTGTTGCGGGACGCGATCGAACGGGTGGTGCGGGAGCCGGAATACCACCGGCTGCGGTTGCTGGAGGTCGCCCAGCTGGTCACTGCCGGGACGGTGGAGCTGCCCGAGCCGATGGAACAGGAACTGACCCGGCTCGCCCTGTCGACCGACCCGCGGTGGATTCTCGCCCTGCCCGACGCTGCCCCGGAGCAGCTGGCGCGGTCGGCCCGGGAGGCGGCGACCCGGTGGCGGGCGTACGCGGTAGCCGGGGCCGGTCCCGCCCAGTCCCGGGTGGCCCTGGTGGCGCACCGTGGTTTCTATCTGCTGTCCCAGCGGATCAGAACGGAGACGGGGGCACGGTGAGCAGCTGGAACGGGAACACAGTAAACAGGTGGATCATCTCGGACGAGGGGGCGAGACGATGACTGGCGCTACCGCGCAGGCCCGGCCGGAGGCGGCCCTGGACAAGCTGCTCACCGGTGCGGTCGACATTTCACTGGCGTACCTGCGCAAGGCGGATGCGGACGCTGCCGCCGAGGTGGACGGGATTCGTCGTCGTACCGTCACCCGGCCGTCGATTGTCGTCGTCGGGGAAACCAAGCGCGGCAAGAGTTCCCTGGTCAACGCCCTGCTCGGGGTGCCCGGGTTGTCGCCGGTGGATGCCGCTGTCGCCACCTCCACATATCTGGAGTTCATACCGGCGCAGCAGCCGGAGGCACGGGCCTGGCTGCCGGGCCGGGCCGAGCCGGTGCCGCTGAGCGTGGCCGACCTGCGGGACTGGGCCACTGTCCTGGGTCAGCTTCCCGAGGGGCTGCGCCCGCCGCGCCGTATCGAGGTGGGGCACGACGCCCCGCTGCTGCGGTATCTGACCCTGGTGGACACCCCGGGCACCGGTGGACTCGATCCGCTGCACTGCGAGATCGCCCTGGACGCGGTGGACCGGGCCACCGCGCTGATGTTCGTCGTCGACGCTTCCGCCCCGTTCGCCAAACCCGAACTGGATTTTCTGATCGAGGCCAGTAAACGGGTCAACTCGGTGGTGTTCGCGTTGACCAAGACCGACGCGTATCCGGGGTGGCGCACCATCTGGGACGACAACCAGGCCCAGTTGCGGACCCACGCACCACGGTTCGGTAGCGCCCCCTGGTTTCCGGTGTCGGCCCGGCTGGCCGAGTTGGCGATGACCCTGCCCGAGGCGGCGGCCGCAGAACTGGTCCGGGAGTCCCGCATCGCCGATCTGCAACACGCGCTGATCGATCTGGCCGGCAAGGGCCACCTGCTGCATCAGGCCAACGTGCTGCGCACCGTACGCAGCGAGTTTATTCGGCTGGACCTGCAGTTCGGTGACCGGATCAAGGCCAGCGACCCGGATCCGGCGGACATGACCCGGGCCAAGCAGGAACGGGCCGACCTGGCCGCACGTAAACGCACCGAGTCGCGGCAGTGGTCTTTGGCGTTGAGTACCGAGACGCAGCGGGTCCGGGTGGAGGCCACCGGTCGGCTGCGTACCGCCGTCGGGCAACTGCAGGAGGACTTGCTCAACCGTATCGACAAGGGCAGCCGGGGCGACCTGAAGGGGCTACCGCAGCAGGTTGACCAGGCGTTGCACGCGCTGTCCATCCGCCTGTCGCAGGATCTGCAACTGCGGTTCCGGCAGGTTGGCGAGCGGGTGCTGGCCCAGGTGTTCCCACCGCATGAGGTGCAGTACGTGCTGCAGGGGCTCAACGCCACGCTGCGGCATGCGCTGGCCAGCAAGCCTCGCCGGGAGGGCGGTCAGGACAATCTCATGGTGGCCATGTCCGCCGGTGGGATGGCGTTCATGGCCGGCCGGGGCGCGATGGCGGGGGCGTCCGCGCTCGGTGCCGGCGCACTGGTCGGCGGTGGGCTGCTGGTACCGGCGGCGGGTCTCGGGTTGGGGCTGGCTGCCGGGGCGTTCATCCTCTACCGGCGGCGGGTGCACTCCGACCGGCAGCAGGCCCGCACCTGGCTGCGGGAGGTGCTGGCCGAGGCGCGCGCCGCCCTGTCCGACGAGGTCACACACCGGTTCACCGATCTGCAGTACGCCCTGACGTTGGCTCTGGACGACGCGATCGAACGCCGGTTGCGTCAGCTCGACGCGCACATCGCCGAGATCGACAAGGCGATGGCGGAGGACAAGGTCGACCGGACTCGGCGTAAGGCCGAGGTGCAGTCCGAACGGGACACGTTGCGGTCCCGCCTCAAGCAGGTCGACGAGGTGCTGGTCCGGGCCCGGGCGTTGACACCGGCCCCGGCCGGGGGTGGCCGGTGAGCGAGGGCTGGGACGGGTGGCCGGAGGAGGACGGGTCGGACTTCGACGCTGCCCCGGACTTCGACGATTCCGACGGGCCGGTCGATTCCGATGGGCCGGTCGAGCCGGACGACTGGCCGCAGTACCCGGTTGAGGGGTTCGGGCCGGCCGGTAACAGTGGGTTGTCCGAGTTCGACCAGACAGACGAGGATCCGGCCGGCGGCACCGGGGCGGCGGACCGGCCCATCGGGTACGGCGACGACAGCGCCGACGAGCCGTTCGAGGTGGACCCCGTTGACCCGGAGCCGGGCCCATGGCCGGACGACGACGTCCCGCGGGTGGGATTCGGGCCGGCTGCGGTGCCGGTCGGTGCAAACCCCGACGTGGACCCGTACGCCGACGACAACTCCTGGTCGGACCCGCAGTTTCCGCCCCGGCTGGAACTTGCGCAACCCCCCGAACCCGTCGACGGCTACCCATGGGCGGACCCGGCGACGCTGGGCACCGACCCGCAACCCGTCACCTGGGACGACACGCCGCCGCGACCCGATCCGGCCGGGCTGGCCGCCTACGCCGGACTGGAACTGCCCGCCGGGGCCGACCCGTGGCCGCTGCTGGCCGCCTCCGACGATCCGGCGACCAGCACGTTGGCCCGGTTCTGGTCCGCCCGCAGCGATGCCTTCCCACCGGATGTGACCTGACCCCCGGACCGGCTACGCCGACCGGGTCGATCCGCCAGGTAGGCGGACCAGGTCGATCCCGCCGGGCGGGCCGGGCCGATCCGCCCGGTCGGGCATACTGCGCTGCGTGACAGCGCACTTCGGTTACCTCGACGCACCCGCTCCCCTGGCCTTCGCCCACCGGGGCGGGGCCGCGCACGGTGACGAGAACACCACGGAGGCGTTCGCCCGGGCGGTCAGCCTCGGCTACCAGTACGTGGAGACCGACGTGCACAGCACCGCCGACGGGGTGGCCGTGGTGTTCCATGACGCCACACTGCACCGGTTGACCGGCGAGCCGGGGCGCATCGCCGACCTGCGCTGGGCCGACCTGGCCACCGTACGCGTCGGTGGGGCGGCCGCGGTGCCCCGCCTGGACGACGTACTCGGCGCGTGGCCGCAGGTCCGGTTCAACATCGACGTCAAGGCCGACGGTGGGGTCGACCCGACGGTGGCGACCGTCGAGCGGGTCGGCGCGGGTGACCGGGTGCTGCTGGCCTCGTTCAGCGATGCGCGCCTGGCCCGGATGCGGGCCCTGGCCGGTCCGAAGGTTGCCACGTCGTTGGGCATGCGCGGGGTGGCCCGGCTGCGGCTGGCGTCGCTGACCGGCCAGCGGTTGCGGTTACCCCCGTCGGTGGTGGCCGCCCAGGTGCCGGTGCGTTACGGGCGGATACCGGTGGCCGACCGCCGGTTCATCCGCTACGTACAGCGGTTGGGGTTGCAGGTGCACGTGTGGACGATCGACGAACCTGCCGAGATGCACGACTTACTTGATCTCGGTGTGGATGGCATCATGACCGATCACGTCGACGTGTTACGTGACGTCTACCGCAGCCGCGGCCACTGGGCCGCCTGATCCCCGGCAAAGGACCCCGATGGCCGACACCCTAGCCCCCACCGACGCCGCGAGCGCCCCGGCCAGTACCCGGCGCGAACGGACCGGCTGGTACTTCTACGACTGGGCGATGTCGGCCTTCAACACGACGGTCATCACCGTCTTCCTCGGCCCGTTCCTGACCAGCATCACGAAGGTGGCGGCCGGCTGCGAGCTGGGTGCCGACAAGTGCGCCGGGTACGTCTATCCACTGGGTATCAAGGTCGCCGCCGGCTCCTACTTTCCGTACCTGGTGTCGCTGTCGGTGCTCCTGACGGTGTTCGTGCTGCCGGTGATGGGTGCGGTGGCGGACCGGTCCCGGCACAAGAAGCGGCTGCTGGCCGGTGCGGCGTTCCTTGGTGCCGCAGCCACCATCGGCATGCTGTTCGTCACCGGCGACCGCTACCTGCTCGGCGGGGTGCTGTTCGTGATCGCCAACATCGCCTTCGGGGCGGGTGTGGTGGTCTACAACTCGTTCCTGCCCCGGCTGGGCGGGCCGGACGAACGCGATGACATCTCCAGCAAGGGTTGGGCGCTTGGCTACCTCGGCGGCGGGCTGCTGCTGGCGATCAACCTGGTGGTGGTGATGTCGTTCAGTATCGAGGGCGACGCGCAGCGCACCCTGGACCTGGCTCGCTGGTCGATCGTGTCGGCGGGTGTCTGGTGGGCAGTGTTCACCCTGGTGCCGATGCGCTGGCTGCGGGAACACCCGACGGCGGAGGCGCTGACCGGCGGTGGCAACGTTCTCGTCGACGGGTTCCGGCAGCTTGGCCAGACGATCCGCGGCATCCGGGCGTACCCGCTGACGTTGTTCTTCCTGCTTGCCTTCCTGGTCTTCAACGACGGTATTCAGACCGTGATCTCTCTGGCCAGCCAGTACGGCACCGAGGAGCTGCGGCTGACCCAGACCACGTTGATCATCACGATCCTGCTGGTGCAGTTCCTCGCCTTCGGTGGGGCGCTGCTGCTGGGTGGGTTGGCCAAGCGGATCGGCGCGTGGAAGACCGTACTGCTGAGCCTGGTGCTGTGGACCGGGGTGGTGCTGGCCGCGTTCTGGCTGCCGGCCGAGGCCCCGGTGCCGTTCATGATCCTCGGGGCGGCGATCGGTCTGGTGCTCGGCGGCAGTCAGGCGTTGAGCCGCTCGCTGTTCAGCCAGCTCATTCCCGAGGGCAAGGAAGGCGAGTACTACGGCTTCTACGAGATCAGTGACAAGGGCACCAGTTGGCTCGGCCCGCTGGCGTTCGGTCTGGTGTTCCAACTCACCAACAGCTACCGGGTGGGTCTCGTCTCGCTACTGATCTTCTTCGTGGTCGGGTTCGCGTTGTTGCTGGCGGTGCCGATGCGTCGGGCCATCATCGCGGCGGGCAACACGCCCCCGCAGCGGCTGTAGGGGTCCCCGGACCGGCAGGGTCGCGTAATCCACCACAGCCCGCTGCACCTCGGCGATCACACGCGGCCGCTGTCTCGGTTGGGCTGGAAGCGACGCGCGCCACCAGCAGGTTGCCGACGACCTGGACCGTCAGCGTCAACGGCCCCCCGTCGGCGAGAATCGTGAGCAGATCCCGCAGCGGCATCAGGCTCAGCCGACCGGGGACGGCACTGGCTTGGTCGCCCGGCAACAGGATCATCCATACCCACGGCACGGTCCCGTAGACGATGCCTACCTCGGCCAGCGACATCCGCCATGCCCACGTCGGTGTGGTGCCGGTGACACGCCGATGGCGTGCCAGTGCCCACACCGCCAGCGCGGCCAACGGCAGTACGGCGATCGTGATGAGTGCCACGCCATTGAACGTGCCGACCCAGCCGTGCCATCCCTTGATCACGCTATTTCCGCTTCCTTCCGACCACACGAAATTCACCGGGGCCCGCTCCCCTGCCCGGCGGCTGGCCCGCCAACCGCCGGGGTCCTTCCAACATGTCGACCAGCCGTGGCCGGGCGTCAGCGCTGGCCGGTGATGGCTGCTGTCTCCCGGGTGACGATCTCCTGCATCGGCAGGCCGTCGTAGTTGCTGAGGACGACACCGACCCAGCCGGTGTCCGGGTAGATGTTCCAGTTGGCGGAGCTGCCGCCGCTGGCGCCGCCGTGCCCGACCACCCACTGGCCGTTGATGATCTTCGTCGGGATCCCGTACGCCATGAACGAGGTGTGTGCGGGTGTGGGGCCGCCACTCTGACCCAGCCCCCGAGGGATCTTGGCCCCGGTGAACAACTCGGCGAAGGGCCGGTCCAGCACCGTGCCGTTGCGCAGCGCGTGCGCGAACCGGACCAGGTCCGGCGCGGTGGCGAAGCCGCCGTCCCCGGCGTAGCCGATGAAGCTACGGCCCGGATTCAAGCCGGGCTGCTGCGGATTCGGGCTGCCCTTGTCCAGGTTGCGGACGGCGTCCACCCGACTGCCGTCGGCCTGCAGCATGTACGAGTGCGCGATGTGCTCGTCGGTGAGCCACTGCGGCCTGGTGTAGAACGCTGAGCCGGTCATGCCGGCGCGCCCGAGGACATGCTCGTGCACGTACTCCCAGTACGTCGTGCCGGTCACGGCCTCCACGATCTGCGCGGCGATGGCGACGGCGGTGCCACTGTGCTGCACGGGGCCGGTACCGGGGGCGGTCTCCAGCCTCGCCTGCCGGGTCCACTGCTGGTAGAACTCGTGCACCTCCTTCCGGCTTTGGAAGATGCGTTGCAGGTCCAACTCCGGGGTGCTCAGTCCGGAGGTCTGGGTGAGCAGATGATGGATGGTCACCTGCTCGGCGATCTCCTTGGCGAAGTGCTCCAGGTGGGTGCCCACCGAATCCGACAGTTCCACCCTGCCCTGCTGCACCAACTGCAGGATCGCCACCGCGCAGAACGGCTTGATCGCCGAGCCGAGGTTGACCGCGACGCCTTCGTGGTTGCGGATCCCCTTCTCCTTGTCGGCCATGCCGTAACTGCGCGACAGCACGGTCCGACCCCGGTGCGACAGCAGCACCACACCGGAGAACTTGTCCTCCGCGGCCAGCTGCGCCACGTACCGGTCGTAGGCCCCGCCAGGCAGGGCGTCCGGCGGGATCCGGTCGTACTCGGACGGCTCGGGTGCGGTGTGGGCGAGCGCGGTGCCCACCAGCGGCACGCCGGCTGCCGCCATGCCAGAGGCCGCCAACCCGCCCCAGCCGACCAGCCGCCGCCGGTTGATACCGCGTACCGATCTCGAATCCATGTCACGGCCCTTTCCCGATCAACAAACGGACCTGTAGGTCTACCGGCGACCGCCTATCGGCAACCGAGCGTCGACCCATACGCCACCCATATGCGGGGCTGGAGATACTGGGCGGATGCGGGTGCTGCTGGTCGAGGACGAACAGCCGTTGGCCACGTACATCGCGGCTGGGCTACGCAAGCACGGCTGCGCCGTGGACGTGGCACACGACGGTCAGCAGGCGCTGGACAGATGCAACATCACTCCGTACGACGTGGTGGTCCTGGACCGGGACCTTCCAGTGGTGCACGGCGACACCGTGTGCCGGCTGTTGGCGCAGCGCGGAACCGCCCGGGTGCTGATGCTCACCGCGTCCGGTGCCGTGTCCGACCGGGTGGACGGGCTGGCTCTGGGTGCCGACGACTACCTGGGTAAGCCGTTCGCGTTCGCCGAACTGGTCGCCCGGGTGCGCGCGTTGGCCCGGCGCAGCACGCCGGCCCGTCCTCCGGTGTTGCGCACGCGGGATGTCGAACTCGATCCGTCCCGGCGCACCGCCGAACGAGACGGCCGGCTGCTGTCGCTGACCCCGAAGGAATTCGGGGTGCTGGAACGGCTGCTCACCGCCGACGGTGCTGTGGTGAGCGCGGAGACGCTGCTGGACAAGGTGTGGGACGAGCACGCCGACCCGTTCACCAACGCCGTGCGCATCACCGTCAGCACCCTGCGCCGCAAGCTCGGCGATCCACCGCTGATCGAGACTGTGACCGGTTCCGGATATCGGATCGCCCCATGAATCGGCGGCTGACCGCCCGCAGCCGGCTCACCCTGGTGTACACCGGCCTGGTGCTGGCCGCCGGGTTGTTGCTCCTGGCACTGACATATTTACTGCTGCTACGGGGTAACCTGCGGCTGCCTCCCCCGGCACCCGGCGACGACATCGGCGGGCGGCTGCGTGGGGAGGCGATCTCCGACCTGCTGACCCGGGCCGCGCTGGCGCTGCTGGTGGTGACCGCGCTGGCAGGGCTGACCGGCTGGCTGGTGGCCGGGCGGATACTGCGGCCGATCCGGACGATATCCGGTACCGCGAACCGGCTGTCCGCAGAGAACCTGTCCGAACGGGTACCTGTCCGCCAGCCCGCCGACGAACTCGCCGCACTGGCCACCACGATCAACGGCATGCTGGACCGCATCCAGCACGGCATCGCCGAGCGCGACCGGGCCCTCACCAGCCAGCGCCTGTTCGTCGCCAACGCCGCGCACGAACTGCGTACCCCGCTCACCACCATGCGCACCGCCGTCGACGTCACCCTCGACGGCGAACCTGACCAGGCTGAACTCATCGCGATGGCCGGCGACATCGCCACCGCCGTCGAAACCAGCCAACGTACCCTGGACGGGCTCCTGGTCCTGGCCCGCAGCCAGGCCGGCCCGCGCCGGCGGACGCCCGTGGACCTTGCCGCGGTCGCCGCTGCGGCGGTCGCCGACGCCGTCGACCGGGCGGCGAACGGGGCCGTGACCCTGCAGGCCGACCTGCGTCCGGCACCGGCCAGTGGTGAGCCGGTGCTGCTGGAGCGGATGGTCGGCAACCTGCTGGAGAATGCGCTGCGCTACAACCATGCCGGCGGGAACGTCACGGTGACCTCCGGCACCGCGAACGGGCACGCGTTCCTGCGGGTCGTCAACACTGGTCCGCTGGTCGCACCGGACGAGCAACGACGGCTGTTCGAGCCGTTCGTCAGAGGCACCGCCAACGGTGTCCGTGGGGCCGGGCTCGGCCTGTCCATCGTCCGCGCGGTCGTCACCGCGCATGCCGGGGAGATTTTCAGCACTCCCCGGTCGACCGGCGGCATGGACATCGCCGTACACCTGCCGCAGGCCCTAGCGGCCGCTACTTCCGGGTGATGCCTCGACGTAGCGATGTCGGCGACGGCGGCTTCTTTGGAGGTGCAGGAGATTCGTCACCTTATGGACGGGACAGGGTACTTGTTGACCATGCGTTAGGCTGCCCGACCGTGACCCACGACGACGCCCTCGCTCCCGCCTGCCCGGCACACCCGCCGATTGGCGTGGCCGACCCCCACCTGAACTGCGCGGATGCCGCCATCACCGACGGCCGGCCCCGGCACGCCGCCGCGTTGAAGTTCTTCTGGGGGCCGATGGACTGCGGCAAGTCGACGATGGCGTTGCAGATGAACTACAACCACGCCCGGCAGGGCCGGCGCGGGCTGGTGCTCACCCGCATCGACCGGTCGCTCGGCCCGCGGGTCACCAGCCGCATCGGCCTGGCCCACGAGGCGATCGAGGTCACCGACGACCTGAACCTGCTGACCCTGGTGCAGGGTCGCTGGGCCGAGGGGGAACGCGTCGACTACCTGATCTGCGACGAGGCGTGCTTCTACAACGTCGAGCACGTGGAGCAGATGGCCGAACTGGTCGACCGGTACGACGTCGATGTGTTCGCCTTCGGCCTGGCCACCGACTTCCGGGCGTGCCTGTTCCCGGCCGCGCAGCGGCTGTTCGAACTGGCCGACGAGGTGACCCGTATTCAGGTCGAGGTGCTGTGCTGGTGTGGCCGGGAGGGGCTGCTCAACGCCCGGGTGGTAGACGGCACCGTGGCCCGCGAGGGCCAGCAGGTGGTCATCGGCGATACCGTCGACACCGCCGAGGTGCGCTACCAGGTACTGTGCCGGCGGCACCACCGTACCGGCGACCTGGGCCCGAACAAGCAGACGACGCGACTGGGAAGCTGATCAGATGATTCACTCCGGCGACGTAGCGACTACCCACGCCTGGGCGGCTCTCGGCGGGCCAGGCGAGCTTGTCGAGCGGGTGTCGTACGAGGCTGCCAGTAATGTGCTGCCGGCACGTCTGCCGGTACGGGAGCTGGCCCGGGCGAGCGTGGGCGTCTGCTCGCTGGCCGCCGCGGAACTACTGGCCCGGCGCAACGCCGGTGCGGTGCCAGCGGTACGGGTGCGGGAAGCAGCGGTGGCAACGGCCTTTGTCAGCGAGCGTCACCTGCGCATCGACGGTCGGGCTCCGACCTCCTTCGCGCCCCTGTCCGGCTTCTGGCGTACGGCTGACGGTTGGGTACGTACCCACGCCAACTATCCGCACCACCGGGCTCGGCTGCTGAGCGCCTTGGGCATCTCCGACAGCGGCGACGACCAGGCATTGGTCAAGGTGCTGGCTGGCGAGTTGGCGACGCGCCCGGCTCAGCCAGTCCAGGAAGCCGTCTACGCGGCGGGCGGCTTGGCCGTCGCCGTGGCCGCTGCCCCGCCCGAGGCCAGGCTTCCGCTGGTGGAGACACGGCTGCTGGCTGACGGCAGCCACCGGACGCTGCCGGCAGCATCACTACCAGCCAGCGGAGTACGGATCCTCGACCTGACCCGGGTCATCGCCGGTCCCGTCGCGACGCGGACCCTCGCCCTGCTCGGAGCCGATGTGCTACGGGTCGACTCACCGAAGCTCCTGGAGGACCACGACGCCCACGCCGATACTGGCATGGGTAAACGCTCGACGCTGCTGAACCTCTCCACCCCCGCCGACCGGAGGATCTTCGAAGGTCTCCTCGACTCGGCCGATGTCGTGCTCACCGGCTACCGGCCCGGCGCACTGGACCGGCACGGTCTGGCACCCGATGCGCTGCTGGCCAGACGCCCCGGCGTGATCGTCGCCCAGCTCTGTGCCTGGGGCTGGTCGGGACCGTGGGCTTCGCGGCGTGGCTTCGACAGCCTCGTGCAGGCCGCGAGTGGTATCGCCTCGATCGAGGCTTCCGCCGACGGCCGCCCAGGGGTGCTACCTGCGCAGGCCCTGGACCACGGCACCGGGTACCTGCTCGCCGCCGCCATCCTGCGCGCGTTGAGCGACCGTCAGGAGACTGGTGGCGGATGCCATCTGCGGCTGTCGCTCGCCGGCACTGCCTCCTGGTTGTTGCATGACATCCGTCCCACTCCCGTTGACGGCGACGACGCCTACATCCCGCAGCCGTGGCTGGGCAGGACCGCGTCGCCCTATGGGGTACTTGACCACGCTCTTCCTCCGGTGAGCTACGACGGCGCGCCCCGGAACTGGACCCGTCCACCGAGTCGGTGGGGAACGGACCTGCCGGCCTGGATCTGATCGTCGTCAAAGAGGCACGACTATCGGCCGAGCCGATCAGAACGGGTCGCCGCAGACCCGCCACCCGTCGTCGGACTTCACTATTGGCAGCTCGTGCCGGTCCGGCGTGTCGTGTCCCCGGATCAGCTGGGCGGTGACCGTGGCGCGCAGCTGACCGTCCTCGGCGGCGACCGAGGTGTCCTCGATGGTGTACCGGCTGATCTTTTCGGGGCTGACCGCCCGCCGGACGAAGTCCTCCCGGGTCCACCGCTGCCGGGTGTCCGGGCACAGCCGGTCGTAGGCTCGGGCATGCTCGCCGGCGGCGAGGTCCGCGAGGAAGGTGTCGGCGGCGGCCTGCGCCGGGCCGGTGGACCGTTGCACCGACTGGAAGTTCCACAGGCCCAGCCCGGCGGCCCCCACGCAGCAGATCAGCACGACGAGACCGGCGACGCCGAACACGGCCCGCCGGCCACGCCGGGGCCGAGGCCGGGGTGGCCGGGCCCACTCGTACGCCATGGGTAGACGGTAGACAGCGGCGGGCCGGTGGCGCGGGAAAGCGCGGCGGCACCACCCGGGCGCGTTCCCGTCGTCAACGGGACTGTCGCCACCCCGGCCGGTGGTCTACCGTCAGCGCATCCCGCCCACCATTCCCCCGATCGGCGGAGGAGCTTGTCGATGGAACGCTTCGTGCAGCCGGTCCACGTGCCGGCCGACCCGTACACCGACGACCGGCTGCTGCGGTCCTGGCTGGACCGGCAGCTCGGCCCGGACGGGCACGCCGCCGCCGTCGACCGGTTGACCGCCCTGTCTGCCGAGGTCGCCGGAGCGCTGCGGGCCGCACACGTAGACGCCGAGGCGTATCCACCCACCCTGACCCGGTACGACCCGTGGGGGGCCCGGATCGACCGGATCGACACCTCCGCCGGCTGGCAGGCCCAGCGGGCCGCCGCCGCCCGGCATGCGGTGGTCGCCCTGCCGTACCTGGCGTCGGCGCGGACCACCTGGGGGGCGGCGGCGCGGGTCGTCCAGCACGCCCTGCTGCACCTGTACGGCCCCGAGTCGGCCACCTTCTCCTGCCCGGTGGCAATGGCCGACGGCGCGGCGGCGCTGCTGTCCCTGCCCGAGGTGGATCCGGCGGTACGGGATGCCTGGCTGCCCCGGTTGATCAGCACCGCCCCGGAGACAGCGAGCGTCAGTGGCCAGTGGATGACCGAGTCGCAGGGCGGCTCCGACCTGGCCCGCTCGTCCACGCTCGCCCGCCCGGCCGGGGACGGTTCGTGGCGGCTGACCGGCGAGAAGTGGTTCTGTTCGGCCGCTGACGCCGACATGGCGGTCGCGCTGGCCCGCCCCGAGGGGGCTGGGCCGGGCAGCCGGTCGCTGGTGCCGTTCCTGGTGCCGCGCTACGCGGCCGACTCGCCGCTGGCCGCACCGGGGGTCGATCCGTTTGCGCCAGCACCCGGGGTGATCGTGCACCGGCTCAAGGACAAGCTCGGCACCTGGGCGCTGCCCACCGCCGAGATCGGGCTTCGGGACGCGTACGCCGTGCCGTTGGGTGATCCGTCCCAGCCGGGGCTGAGCCGGGCGATGACGCTGGTGGTGGTCACCCGGCTGCATAACGCGGCCGCCGCGGCGGGCGGGATGCGGCGCGGGTTGGCGTACGCGCGGGCGTACGCCACACAGCGTCAGGTGGCCGGGGGCCGGCTGGCCGACTCGCCCCTGCACCGGGCGACGCTGGGCACCCTGGCTGTCGACGCGGCCGGAGCCTTCGTCCTGGCCGGGCACGCGTTCGCCCTGCTGGGCCGGGTGGAGGTCGGCGCCGACCCGGTGGCCGCCGCCGAGCTACGGATCGTGGCCCCCCTGGCGAAACTGGCCACCGGACGGTTGGCGGTCTCCTCCGCCAGCGAGTACGTCGAGTGCTTCGGCGGTGCCGGCTACGTGGAGGACACCGGCGTGCCACGGCTGCTGCGCGACGCGCAGGTGTTGCCGATCTGGGAGGGCACCACCAACGTGCTCGCCCTGGATGTGGTGCGGGCCATCGTCCGGGAGGACGCCGCCGGCCCCCTGCTGAGGCGGCTCGACGCGGCCACAGACACGGCCCGGCGGATCTCCCCGACCCTGGCTGACGCGCTGGCAGAGGCCACCGCCGAGCTGCGGGCCACGGTGGCCGAGGTGACCGGGGCACCGGCTGCGGCGGCGGTCGTCGCCGGGGCACGTGGCCTCGCTCTGCGGTTGGCGTACGCGCTGACCACCGCCCTGCTGGTCGAGCAGGCGGCCGGGGGTGACGAACTGGCCGAGGTGGCGGCCCGGCTCTGGGCCCGACGGTGGCTACGGCGCGAGGACATCGCCGTCGACGCGCACCAGCACCTGGACGTGCTGTGCTGACCTGACCAGCCTTGCGACGATCCCGGCGGACCAGGCGGATTTCGTTTGGCGATCCTGACAGAGGATGTCAGGTACGGCCGGCAAGCTGCCGGGCATGACAGCAATCGGCGACCTCATCATGGTCAACCTTGACAGTCCGGACCCGAAGGCTCACGCCGAGTTCTACCGCCGGGTGCTGGACTGGGAGGTGACCCACAGTGAAGACGAGTACGTGATGATCAGCAACGGAAGCAATTCGATCGGCTTCGGTCTGGTCGAGGCGTACCAGCCTCCGCAGTGGCCGGACACCTCGTCCGGTAAGCGCTACCACCTCGACCTGTACGTCGATGATCTGGACAAGGCCGAGGAGTCCTGCCTGGAGCTGGGGGCGGCGAAGCCCGAGTTCCAGCCCGGTGGCGAGCGGTGGCGGGTGCTGATCGACCCGGCCGGGCAGCCGTTCTGCATCTGCCCCCGGCCGCAGAGCTGACCGTCCTGCCGTGTCGGGTGCCACCCTTCACAAGGGCGGCACCCGACAGGTGCTCAGCTCGGCGCAGTGGCCGCGTCGAGGATCGGGATCAGCCGCTCCTCCTCGTAGACCAGATGCTGCTCCAGTTCCTCGGTGAGTCGATCCACCTCGGCCAGCACCAGCTCAGGCTCCGCCGTATCGGTGGAGATGACCTGCTGTAGGTCGGCCAGCAACGCGGCGATCTTCTCGTGTTCCACGCCCAGCCGGTCGATGGTGGGTGCCAGTTCGGGGTGCTGCGCGGCCAGGGCCGGGAACATGCCCATGTCCTCGCTGGTGTGGTGGAAGTGCAGCCCTTGGCAGACGGTCAGGCAGTTCACCCGCAGTTGGGCCCCCAGTCGGGGCCCCGACGTCGCGATCTCCTTACGGATCAGGGCGAGTTCCCGGCGGAACGCGTCGTGGATTCGCTTGAGGGCGGTCCCCATGGACACCGGCCCGCCGGACATTTGTGGCGGGCCGGCCGGGATCTGTTCGAGGGCGACCACGGGAATCACTCGGCTGGTCTTGGCCTGATATGCGGCCCAGCCTGGGTCGGCCTCCACTGCGCGGGCGAAGAGCTGGTCACGTTCGTCGCCGGTCAGCACGGTCGCCTGCGCCTCGTAGACAAAAGTTCCGTCCTCGACGGTGACCTTGGGGTTTGCCACCAGGTTGTGGAACCAGTCGGGGTGCTTCGGTGCCCCGCCGGCCGAGGCGATGACCAGGACCCGGTTTCCGTCGGGAAGATAACCGACCGGGTTGGTGTGCGGGGTGCCGGACCGCGCTCCGACGGTGGTCAGCAGGAGTAGCCGGCCTCCCTCGAACGGGCCGCCGACGCGACCACCGTTGGCCCGGAACTCGTCGATGATCTGCTGGTTGAAGTCAATCGGCATACGTTGTCTTTCTGTTGTGGGGAATGGAAGCTAGTGACCTTGCCCGGGTACGGGCGCAAGAGCGGATGTCGCCGTCCGGTGTGGGCACGCGGACTCAGCAGCGGTCGCCGCTGTCGAGGTACGAAAGGTGATCTCACGCAATCAGTGCGGAGGAAGGAAAAGGCGGCCCTCGGGCCTGCCCGGCGCTCACGCCGTGGCCGGGTGCCTCAATCGTTCGTGGCCTGTGGCCGACCCGGCAGTCATGTCGCCAACCGTAGTAGCCGTGCGCGTTTGAAGGCAATCCGGTTCCCCGGACCCGGGGCTGAGGAGAATCCGCTAGGTGGTCTCGCCTGGCCGCTGCCGAGGCAGTTCGGCACGCCGCACCGCGGTCGAGTAGGTGGCTCTTCAGGCTCCGTGCGGTGAGTTCGATGAGCGTTGTTTTTGTTGCCGGGGAGCCTCCCAGGTGGCGGTGATGTCGCGGGCGACATCACGTAGGAGGTCGATGAGCATGTCTGCAAGTGGTGTGAGGCTGGCGTCGGTTTTGGTCACGGCGTAGAGCTGGCGGTAGGGCCTGGGGTGGGCCAGTTCGCGATGGGTGGTGCCCGGCGCCTGGGTCAGGGCCAGGCGCGAGACCAAGGCCACTGCGATGCCTGTGCCGACGAGGGCCTGGGCGACGTCGTAGGACTCGGTCTCGAACCGCACGGTGGGAGTGAAGCCGGCCTCGCGGGCAGCGTCGTGGAACTGTTCACGGGCGGCATGGCCGGCCAGGATGGAAACCCACGATTCGTCGCGCAGTTGTTCCAAATGAAGTTCGGTGTCCGCGGGCTGCCCAGTGGCCAGTGGATGGTCATCGGGGAGAACCACGACCATCGGGTCCAACAGGAGCGAATGGGCCCGTATGTGTGGGGGCGGCGCGAGCGGCGTGCCCCAGGACGCGACGATGGCCACGTCCAAGCGTCCCGCACTGATCTCGTCCGCTCCGCGTCCGGACACCACGTCTATGACGGAGACGTCGGCGTCCGGATGACGGTGTCGCAGAGTTGTCAAGGCCGGTGGCAGCAGGTGCAGGGCAGCCGCCTGGAACGTCCCGATCCGCAGACGGAGCGAGAGGTGGCCGAGCAGTGCGGCCAGTTCCGCCTCGGCCCTGTCCGATGCCTCCTCCACAGTTCGACCGTGGGAGGCGAGCAGCGTACCGGCTGCGGTAAGTGTTGCTCCGCGAGGACCACGGATGACCAGGGGCACCTGCCAGTCGCGCTCGGCCTTGGCCACCTGCTGGGTGACCGCAGCGGGCGTGAGTTGGAGTGCGTGAGCCGCCGCCGTCAGGGAGCCGTGTCGCTCGATCAACGCGAGAAGGCGCAGCTGTCCCGGATCCACCAGCATTCACTAATCCTAATGCTGCGCCCTTCTCTTTTAACTTCTCTTAGGGGCGCGAGACGGGAAGCCTGGTGGTACACCCATCGGACGCAATCCCCGGAAGGGGTCTTTTCCCATGCCCACGCATGTGCCCGTTTTCATCGCCACCACCTTGCTGCTGGCGATGTTGCCAGGTGCCAGTCAAGCCCTGATGATTCGGCAGGTTCTGGAAGGTGGCCAACGTACGCTCCGAGGCACGCTCGCGGGCAATGCCAGCGGCTTTCTGCTGTGGTCCACGGCCGCCGCGGCCGGGCTCTCCGCCGTCCTGCTGGCCAGCCCCACCGCGTACGCGGTGCTCCAGATCGCGGGCGGCATCGTGCTGATGATCCTCGGCGTGAAGACGCTACGGACCGCACTCACCACCACCATCTCCACCCGCCCGCCCGACGAGGGCGGGCGCAGTACTGGCTTCGCGGGCGGATATCTCACCGGCCTGATCACTAACCTCGGCAACCCCAAGGCGGGCGTGTTCGCCGTCTCGGTGCTGCCCCAGTTCGTGACCTCGAAAGGCCCGGTGTTCCTGTCAACCGTCGCCCTGGGAGCGCTGTGGGCGCTCGTCAGCGCCTCCTGGTACATGTTGCTCACCTGGGCCGTCAGCCGAGGGCGCGCCCTGGTATCGCAGCCGACCGTCCTGCGGGGAATCAGTGCGACCACCGGCGTCGTCCTGCTGGGGCTGGGCGCTGCGGTGGCCGTAGGTGTCTGAGGGCCGGGCCGCTCAGTCCGGGGCCACGCGGGTACTCCGCCCGATGACACGGGAGCGAGGAAGTCGATGACGTACGCCATGACACCGGACGGAACCCATATCGCCTACCAGCTCCAGGGCCAGGGGGCGCCGCTGGTCCTGCTGGCGGGCCAGGCCAACAACCACCACGGGTGGGATGACGAACTCGGCATCGACCGGGCCGACGTCTACGGCACGTCCATGGGCGGACGAGTGGCCCAGCGGATCGCGGCCCGCCACCCCCACCGGGTGGACGCCCTGGTTCTCGGCTGCACCTCACCCGGCGGCCCGCACAGCATCGAACGCAGCAATGATGTCCGCCAAGCCCTGACACAACCTCAGCCTGGAGCCGCGCGGCAGGCCCTACTGGAGCTGATGCACGCCCCTCAATGGCTTGCCTCCCATCCCGGCCCGCACCACACCCTCGGCGACCCTCGCATGCCTGCCCACGCCCGACTACACCTGGTCCCCAATGGCCGGCACGCCTACTTCGAGGAGTGCCGCACCACGCCAGCCCCCTCGTTCTGGACTTCCTCACCGCCGCGCACAAGCGGAAGAGATCCACCCGCCAACTGTCACCCTGAGCTGCTTGTCTTTCGCCGTAGCTATGCGAGCGCAGGACCTACCTGGAGATTCTGAACCTGACGCAGAAGGCGTGTGCCGAAGACGGTCAGGACGACGCCGGGGCGCGGCGGGACCGGGCAGCCCAGATCGCGTACGCCGGATCCCGGTCCAGGTTGTGCCGGTCCCGGTCGTACCGGCGGGTGGTACGTGGGTCGGCGTGCCCCATCGCGTCCTGCACGTCCTCCAACGGCACCCCCTCGGCGCGGGCGGTGGTGGCGAAGGCGTGCCGCAGCGAGTGCGGGGACAGTTTCGCCCAGGCGGGGATGCCGGCCTGCCGCGCCAACCGGCGGACCAGGCGAAACACCGCGTGCCGGTCCAGTCTGCCGCCGCCGGCGGTGACCAGCAGCGGCCCGGTCAACTCGGGCACGGGTACACCGGCCGCTGCCGCACGCTCCGTCAGATAGGCGTCGATCGCGTACGCCGTACCCGGGGTCAACGCCCGCCGCCGCGCCTTGCCGCCCTTGCCGACGAACCGCACGCTGCGGTGCCCTCGCTCGTAGCCCAGGTCGGTCAGGTTCAGCGACACCATCTCCCCCACCCGCAGGCCGAGGTCGGCCAGGAGCGCCAAGGCAGCCCGGTTACGGGCAGCGGTCGGGCTGGTCTCCGCCTCGGCGGCGGCCAGCAACGCGTCCACCTCCTGCGGGGTCAGTCCCACGGTCGAGGAATGGTCCCGGCTGACCCGGGGCCGGTCAGCCCCGGAGACCGGGTTGGCGTCCACCGCGCGCAGTTTGACGAGAAAGTCGTACCAGCTGGACAGGGCGGAGAGTTTACGGGCGACGGTGGCCGGGGTGAGCGGACGGCCGCTACGCGGGTCGACCCGGGATTCGAGGGTTCGGGCGTACTCGTTGACGTCCAGGAAGTTCGCGGCGAGCGGGTCGAGGTTTCGTTCGGTGCACCAGGACAGCCAGCCGGTGATGTCCCGCCGGTACGCGTCCCGGGTGTGCTCGGAGAGCCGCCGGTTGACCAGCCAGGCTTCGGTGAAGTCGAGCGGGGCGCTCTGTAGCGTCGGCAGGCTGCCGGGTCGGCGCTGGACCAGGGAGGTGGATCGGGACATGCGAGAAAGGTTCTCAGCCTCGTCGTGTCGGATGCCAGAGGCGCGCCCATGAATCCCAGTGGTGGGGACAACGAACTCTTAACGTAGCGAAGCAGCTACCAGCATGGCGCGGCCTCAAGGGTTGTGTCGGTTGACTTGTTCCTGGATCTGTTGGGCGAAGCCTTCGGCGGTGGCGAGTTGTTCCCGCAATGTCTGCACACGTGCTTGGGCGGCGGCGTGGAACATGGCCAGTCGCTCGCGTAGCGTGGCCCGTTCATCGGCGGGGGTGGTGTCGTCGGCGAGGGCGTCCAGCACGGTGAGCAGGTCACGCATTTCGTCGAGGGTGAACCCGAGAGGTTTCATGCGTTTGATGACGGCCAGGCGCGCAAGGTCGGTTGCGGTGTAGAGGCGGAAGCCGCCCTCGCTGCGCGCTGATGGCAGGACCAGGCCGGCCTCTTCGTAATGACGGATGGTGCGGATGCTCAGGCCGACGCGTTCGGCGGCTTCACCGATCTGCATGTGCTGTCCGGTCATCGCACCAGTGTGCCCGCCCATCAGTGCCCGACTTTGAGCTGGCCGGCGAGTGTGTCGTGCATCCGGGCGCTCGGCTCGTTGAGGCCGATGATGTGGACAGTCTTGCCTCGGGCTGCGTACCTGGTGGTGATCGCGTCGAGAGCGGCCACGGAGGAGGCGTCCCAGATGTGCGCCTCGGACAGGTCGATGATGACGGTGTCCGGGTCGCCCGGGTAGTCGAACTGGTAGACCAGGTCGTTGCTGGAGGCGAAGAACAGTTCCCCGTGTACGGAGTAGATGCGGGTGTCACCGTCGGGGTCGAGGACGCTGGTGACCTCGACCAGGTGCGCCACCCGGCGGGCGAAGACGACCATCGCGGCGAGTACGCCGAGCACGACGCCGACGGCGAGGTTGTGGCTGACCAGGGTGGCGACGACCGTGGTGACCATGACGAGGCTCTCGCCCCACGGCATGCGCTTGAGGGTGGCTGGCTTGATGCTGTGCCATTCGAACGTTGCCACCGAAACGGTGATCATCACGGCAACCAGGGCTGCCATCGGGATCAGTGCCACCACGTCACCCAACACGACGACCAGGATCAGCAGGAACACGCCGGAGAGGAATGTGGACAGACGGGTCCGGGCGCCGGATGCCTTCACGTTGATCATCGTCTGGCCGATCATGGCGCACCCGCCCATCCCGCCGAAGAACCCGGTGACGATGTTCGCCACCCCCTGGCCCCAGGATTCGCGGGTCTTGTTGGAGTGGGTGTCGGTGATGTCGTCAACGAGCTTGGCGGTCATCAGCGATTCCATCAGCCCCACCAAGGCGATACCCAGCGCGTACGGGGCGATCAGCTTCAGGGTGGCCAGCGTGAACGGCACGTCGGGCAGGCCGAACATCGGCAGGCTGTCGGGCAGCTCGCCCTCATCGCCGACGGTCGGCACGTCCAGGTGGGCAACGACAGTGATGACGGTCAACGCGATGATCGCGACCAGTGGGGCCGGCACCGCCGTGGTCAGCTTCGGGAGGAGCACGATGATCAGCAGGGCGGCGGCGACCAGTGGATAGACCAGCCATGGCACGCCGAGCAGGTGCGGGATCTGCGCCATGAAGACCAGAATGGCCAGGGCGTTGACGAAGCCGACCATGACGCTGCGTGGGATGAACCGCATCAGCTTCGCCACCCCGAGCACCGCCAGCAGTACCTGGATGAGCCCGCCGAGGATGACCGCCGCGACCAGATAGCCGAGTCCGTGCTCCTTGGCCAGCGGCGCCACCACCAGGGCGATGGCACCGGTGGCGGCGCTGATCATCGCGGGACGGCCGCCGCAGAAGGCGATGGTGACGGCCATCGTGAACGACGCGAAGAGCCCCACCCGGGGGTCGACTCCGGCGAGGATCGAGAAGGAGATCGCCTCGGGGATGAGCGCCAGTCCCACGACGAGGCCGGCGAGGATCTCGGTGCGTAGCACCCGGGGTGACAACCACGACGGGCGGCGGGCAGCCGACAGCAGTACAGACATGGGGGGTTGTTTCCGATCTTGGACGACCTTCCAACCCTACCCTTCCGTAAGAGTAGAGTTGACTTGAGCGGGGCGTGGGGATCATCACCGCCGTCGCGCTCCACGCCGTAACCCGTGGCCGGTGGGGCACCGGCTCGGTGCGGTCAGCATGAACGGCTAGGTTCGGCGGGTGCGCGCAAGTCGGTTGGTATCCCTGTTGTTGCTGCTCCAGACCCGGGGACGGATGACCGCGCCGGAGTTGGCCGACGCGCTGGAAGTGTCGGTACGCACCGTCTACCGGGACGTCGAGTCGCTCAACGCCGCAGGTGTCCCGGTGTACGCCGATCGTGGTCCCGTGGGTGGCTACCAGTTGCTCGACGGCTACCGGACCCGGCTGACCGGGCTGACCCGCGAGGAGGCGGAGACCCTGTTCCTGGCCGGGGTGCCCGGTCCGGCGGCCGAACTCGGCCTTGGGGGTGCGCTTGCCACCGCCGAACTGAAACTACGGGCGGCGCTCCCCCGCGAGCTGCGCGATCACGGCGGGCGGGTACGCGACCGATTCCACCTGGACGCGCCGACCTGGTTCCGGGATCCCGAACCGACCCCGCACCTGGCCACGCTCGCCGACGCGGTGTGGCAGGACCGGCTCGTCGAGGTCCGCTACCGCCGGTGGAAGACGCCCCGGGAGGTCAGCCGTACGCTCGCACCCCTCGGGGTGGTGCTCAAGGCGGGCCGCTGGTATCTGGTGGCCCAGGCCGGGGAGGATGTCCGCACCTACCGGGTCGGGGCCATCCTCGACCTGGTCGTACGCGACGAGGGCTTCGACCGGCCAGCCGATTTTGACCTGGCCGAGTTCTGGTGTTCCTGGACGGACCGCTACGAGCGCAGCGTCTACCGGGCCGAGGCGACGGTCCGGATGACCAGCGCGGCACTGGACCGGATGCCGTACATCTTCCCGCCTGCGATGGCGCGGGCCGCCCGGGATGCGGCCGGCGCGCCGGATGACACCGGCTGGCTGCACACCCGGATGCCGATCGAGTCCATCAAGCACGGTCACACCGAACTGCTCAAGCTCGGCGCGGAGGTCGAGGTGCTCGGCCCGCCTGAGCTGCGGGACTGGTTCGTCGACACCGCGCACGCCCTGGTCGGCCTGTATCCCCGGCCGGACGTCGGGCCCGTGACATCCCAGCCGGAAGTCGAATCGTGATCGGTCAGGTCCCGAAACGACGGTGCCGGGCGGCGTACGACCGCAGCGCCCGCAGGAAGTCGACGTGCCGGAAGCCGGGCCATTCGACCTCGCAGAAGTACAGCTCCGAGTAGGCCGCCTGCCACAGCAGGAAACCGGAGAGCCGTTGTTCGCCGCTGGTCCGGATGATCAGATCCGGGTCGGGCTGACCGCTGGTGTAGAGGTGGGCGGCGATGTCGTCGGCGGTCAGTTTCCGGGCCAACTCCTCGGCGGTGGTACCGGCCTCCGCCTCCTGGACGAACAACGAGCGCAGCGCGTCGACCACCTCCTCGCGGCCGTCGTAGCCGACCGCCACCGTCAGGTGTTGTCCGGTGTTACCGTCCCGGGTGGCGTCCCGGGCGAGTTTCAGGGCGTGCCTGGTCGAGTCGGGCAGCGTGTCCATCCGGCCGGCGAGGTGCAGCCGCCACTGGCCGGGTTGGCGGACCATCCGTCCGGCGATGACCTGCTCGATCGTCTCCATCAGGAACTGCATCTCCGCCGACTCGCGTTTACGCAGGTTGTCGGTGGAGGCGACGAAGATGGTGACATGGGTGATCCCCGCTTCGGCGCACCAGCCAAGCACCTTCTCGATGTGCTCGGCACCGTGCCGGTGTCCCAGACTCGGGTTGTCGAAACCCATCCGGCGAGCCCAGCGGCGATTACCGTCCATGACCAGCGCGACGTGCCGGGGCAGCGGCCCCTTGGCCAGGTGCGCCTTCAGGCGACGGACATACGGGCCATAGAGCACATCACCGAGCAGCACCGCAACAACCTACCGCCCAATGGTGCCGGTAGACAGAGCCCGGCTGCCTGATTTGATGCCAAATCAGCGCTGGCGGGTGTCGTCGCGAGCGAAGCCGACGAAGTTGGCCCAGGCGTCGGGGGCGAAGGTGAGGGTAGGACCGGTGCGGTCCTTGCTGTCGCGGACCAGTACGACACCGGGGAGGTTGTCGGCAACCTCGACACAGGAGGCACCGCCGTTGTCGCTGCGGCTGGATTTGCGCCAATGTGCGCCGGTCAGCTCCATGTCTTCGCCACCTCTTCGATCAGGGTCAACGACTGCCGCCGGGATAGGGCTTCCCCGCGGACACTTTCCCACCTCCGGTGCAGCCTGGCAATCTCCTCAGACACGTCCAGCACGTGCGCCCGGACCGGATTGTCCACATGTGCCACCCAGGTGCCGTCGTCGTATCCGGCGACGATGAACGGGCCGGCGAGTCCGGCGTAGACGCCCACCTCGGCCGGTACCACGTGCAGGTGAATGTGCGGCTGGTTGCCGAGGGCGACCAGGTGGTCGAGCTGGTCGCGCATCACCTCGGCCCGCCCGGCGACGCCACGGCGCAGGATGCTCTCATCGAGCACAGCGACCAGTTGCGGTGGTCGGTCCCGGTGCAGGACCTGCTGCCGCTGCATCCGGCCCGCCACGAGCTGCTCCACCTCATCAGGGCTGCGCAGGCCGCCGCTGCTCAGCACCGCTCGGGCATATTCCTCGGTCTGCAACAGGCCGGGCAGCACCGAGATCTCGAACCACCAGTAGCAGGACGCCTCCTGCTCGACCGCTACCCACGGGCGGAACCAGGCCGGACCGCTCTCCAGACTGACCAACGTCAGCATCCGGCCCAGCAAACCGTCGGTCTCCAACACCTCGTCGACCCGCCGGATGAAGTCCTGCGACGGCGTACGTCGCGCGATCTCCACCATGCTGACCAGCGAGGCCGAATAGTTGATCCTCCGGGCCAGTTCCTCCTGGCTCATGTTCCGCTTGATGCGCGCCCGACGTAGCTCATCGGCGAGAAACTCCAGCGCCGACATTCTCGTCCGTGTCATCACTCCTCCACCACTGCGGCCCACACGGCCGCTTCAGGACCGGCCACTACGGGCGCTGTGCCCGTCGGATGACTTCCGAACGTAGTCCCAAGGCAGCAGGCTGTGAGCGAAGCCGCCCCTCACAAACTCACCACAAATGTGGAGGGAGATCGACATGTCGATGCAGCCATTCCATCCCGGCCGGTGCCATGAGCCTGACTGGTGCCGTGAGCGGGACTGCGCGGAGACCGCACTGCACCAGTCGCCGCTGCGCGAAATCGCGCCGCGCGGCGACGAGGTGATCCAGGTACGCGCCAGACTGTGGCAAATAGGCGTTGATTCGACCCGCATCAACGGAGTGCTGCTGGAGTTGTCGGTCGGCGAGGATGTCGAGTGCTGGCCGATCGACCTCGCGCAGTCCCGGGCCCTGGTGGGCGTACTCCGGGATTTGCTGCGGATCGCAGATCGCGCTGCGGCTCGTGCGGCCGGGCCAGAACGGCCGGTCGCGGTAGCGGCGATGAGCAGTGGTCGGGCCAACCTTCCTGGGTAGCACATCTAGGTGTGGCTGATCAGATGATGTAGCGTCCCCTGACACATCGTCTTAGCACCAACCCTGGCTGCCCGGCACCTGGGAAGCCGAACCGGAGGGATACAGCCGTGAGGTTCCATAGCTCAGCCCGCAAGGCTGGCCTCGTCGTGGCAATCGCCGCCCTGGCGCTGAGCGCGGGATGCGCCAAGAAGGATGAGGGCGAGGTTCAAGCAAGCGGCGTCAAACTGGTCACAGCAGGCAAACTGACCGTTTGCACCCACCTGCCGTACCCGCCGTTCCAGTCGAAGGACGCCAGCGGCAAAATCGTCGGATTCGACATCGACGTGCTGGACCTGGTCGCCAAGGAGCTGGGCATCGAGCAGACGATCATCGACACGCCGTTCGAGGGCATCAAGTCCGGCCAGGATCTCAACACGGGCAAATGCGACGCAGCCGCTGCCGGCATGACAATCACCGAGGAACGGCAGAAGGTGATGGACTTCTCCGCCCCTTACTTCGACGCGACGCAGGCGCTGCTGGTCAAGACCGGCAAGCCGTACAAGTCGCTCGACGACCTCAAGGGCAAGAAGCTCGGCGTGCAGGCGGCGACCACGGGCCGTGACTACGCCCGGAAGTTCGAGAAGGAGAAGGGCCTCCAGCTCGTCGAGTTCGAGGACCTCGCCGCTCTGCAGCAGGCCGTCGCCAGCGGCCAGGTGGAGGCCGGCATCAACGACCTGCCGGTCTGGACCGAGTACCTCAAGGAGAACCCGGGCGGCTTCGTGGTCGCGGCCGAGTTCGACACCGGCGAGCAGTACGGGGTCGCGGTGAAGAAGGACGGCAACCCGGAACTGCTCAAGAAGATCAACGAGGTGCTGGCCAAGGCCAAGCAGGACGGCACCTACAACACGATCTACGAGAAGTGGATCGGCAAGCAGCCGACCGCCTGATTGACGTTCGCATGACCGGAGGGCGCGCGCCGCGCGCCCTCCGGATTGGCAATCCTCGGGCAGCAAGGAGCACCGAACCGTGAAGCTGCGACGCCGCCAGCGAGAGCGGCTGTCCCTCTGGCTCCAGTACCTGGCCTT
Source organism: Micromonospora sp. NPDC003197 (assembly GCF_053590565.1). Lineage (NCBI taxonomy): Bacteria > Bacillati > Actinomycetota > Actinomycetes > Micromonosporales > Micromonosporaceae > Micromonospora > Micromonospora sp. NPDC003197. The sequence goes on from NZ_JBSFTE010000029.1 coordinate 62,934, forward strand.
CCTCGCCGTCATCGCGGTGGTGGCCTTCGCCGCGGACTGGGGCAGGCTGAAGGAAGCGTTCTTCCGCGTCGACATCATCGAGTCGATGTTCCCGGAGATCATCACCGTCGCGCTGCGCAACACGATCCTCTACACGCTCGGCGCGTTCGCCTTCGGCCTCGTGTTCGGCACCATCCTCGCCCTGATGCGGCTGTCCCGGGTGGCCCCGTACCGCTGGCTGGCGACGGGTTACATCGAGCTGTTCCGGGGCCTGCCCGCCCTGCTGGTGCTCTTCCTCGTCGGCTACGGCATTCCCATCGCCTTCCCGGAGCGGGAGATTCCCGGTGGCGTCTTCGGTTCGATCGCGATCGGTCTCGGGTTGACCGCCGCGGCCTACATGGCCGAGACCATCCGCGCCGGCATCCAGGCCGTACCGAAGGGGCAGATGGAGGCGGCGCGCACGCTCGGCATGTCGCACTTCACCGCGATGCGCACCATCGTCATCCCGCAGGCGTTCCGGATCGTGATCCCGCCACTGACGAACGAACTCATCCTGCTCACCAAGGACTCGTCGCTCGCCTACGTGCTCGGTGTGACGGCGCAGACCATCGAGGTCACCAAGTTCGGTCGGGACATGCTCAACGACCGGGTCAACGCCACCCCGCTGCTGGTGGCCGGCCTCGCCTACCTGATCATCACCCTGCCCCTGTCCCAGGTGGTACGACGCCTCGAACTCCGCTACGCCAAGGCTCGGTGACCCGCATGACGACGACTCCATCCCGACCCGCCGTCGAGATCCGCGACCTGCACAAGTCATTCGGGTCCCTCGAAGTGCTCAAGGGCATCGACTTCGAGGTCGGCCACGGCGAGGTGGTCTGCGTCATCGGCCCCTCCGGGTCGGGCAAGTCGACGCTGCTGCGCTGCGTCAACCTGCTGGAGGAGCCGACCGCCGGCAAGATCTGGGTGAACGGCGTCGAGATGACCGACCCGGACGTCGAGATCGACTCCGTACGGCGCGGCATCGGCATGGTCTTCCAGTCGTTCAACCTTTTCCCGCACCTGACCGTGCTGGACAACCTCACCATCGCCCAGCGTCGGGTGCTGCGCCGTGGCCGTCGCGAGGCCGAGCAGATCGCGCGGGACAACCTCGAGCGGGTCGGCCTCGCAGACAAGGCGAAAGCGTTCCCGGCGCAGCTCTCCGGCGGGCAGCAGCAGCGGGTGGCGATCGCCCGTTCGTTGTCGATGGAACCCAAGCTGATGCTCTTCGACGAGCCGACCTCCGCCCTCGACCCGGAACTGGTCGGCGACGTGCTCACCGTCATGCGCAAACTGGCCGAGGACGGCATGACGATGATGGTGGTCACCCACGAGATGGCGTTCGCCCGGGACGTCGCCGACCGGGTCGTTTTCATGGACGGCGGTGTGGTGGTCGAGCAGGGGCCGCCGCAGGAGGTGCTCGGCGCGCCGCAGCACGAGCGCACCCGCTCGTTCCTCTCCCGGGTCCTCGACCCGACCCATGTCGGGCAGCCCGAGCAGTCCGCACAGCCCGAGTAGTCGCACACAGCCCGAGCAGTCCGCACACAGTCCGAGCAACCCGCACACCAGGTCCCGTTGTGCTCAGCCGGCCTCCGGCCGGTCCATGATGCGCAGCCAGGTCCCGTCCGGCTGACGGCGTGCGACCTGCACCCGGCCGCCCGTCCCGTCGACGGGACGGGTCGAGGTGAGGGCGAGGTCGCCGTACCGGATCGTCGGTAGCGGCTCCTCCACCCGGAAAGGCAGCGGCGCGTGGGCGACCATCCGCTCGCATACGGCCCGGATCGCCTCCCTACCCACGGTGGTGGATCCCGGCGGGTAGGCGAGCACCGCGTCGGGCGCGTACAGCTCGGCCAACCCCTCGGCGTCCCGGGCGTTGGCCCGCTCGACGAACAGGCGGGCCAGGTCCTCGGGGTTGGTAGCGCGTACCCGGTTCTCGGTCATGTTGTTCTCCCTTCCTCATCATCGAGCCTGCCTCTGGCTGATCTAGAAGTCCAAGAGCTAGTTGATCTAGCTACTAGAATCATCAGTTATGGAACTGCGGCAGCTCGACTACTTCGTGACCGTGGCCGATGCGGGAAACTTCACCCGGGCCGCCGAGCAGCTGCACGTGGCACAGCCCGGGGTCAGCGCCCAGATCCGTCGGCTGGAACGCGAACTGGGCCAGGAACTGCTGGACCGGTCCGGACGCGTCGTACGGGTGACCGAGGTGGGCGCGGCCGTCCTGCCGTACGCGCGGGCAGCGCTCGCGGCGGTGGCCGGGGTGCGGCTGGCCGTGGACGAGTTGGCCGGCCTCGTCCGGGGGCACGTCTCGATCGGGATGGTGACCTCGCACAACGTCGACCTGCCCGGCCTGTTGGCACAGTTTCACGACGAATATCCGGCGGTCGAGACGACCCTGGCCGAGGCGAACACCGACCAACTCGTCGAAGACCTGCGGGCGGGACGTCTCGACGCGGCGATCATCAGTGTCGGCGCGACCACGCCCGCCGGGCTCGCGATCCAGGTGGTCGACGACCAGCCCATCGTGGCCGCGGTCAGTCACGACCATGAGCTTGCCCCGCACCAGGTCATCTCGATTGACACGCTGCGGGGTCGACCACTGATCAGCCTGCCCCGGGGCACCGGTCTGCGGGCCCGACTCGAAGAGGCGTGCGCGACCGCCGGCTTCACGCCCCAGATCGCGTTCGAGGCCAGCGCCCCCGAGTTCCTTGCCCAACTCACCGCCCGAGGGCTGGGTACGGCGATCCTGCCCAGGGCGTTCGTCGAGTCCCGCGCCGAACAGCTGCGCCCGATCACCATCGGTCAGCCGGCGTTACGTGGTCGCCTGGTCTTCGCGTGGCGCGCTGACGGTCCGCCCAGTCCCGCCGGCCGGGTCCTGGTCGGGCACGCCCGCCGGATGCTCGGCAACGCGGCCGGCAACATGGCACGACGGGCCGAGTAGCCAGCCGAGAACGATGACACCGATGGGCAGAATGGCTGCATGTCCTACCCCGAGCCGGATGCCCTGTTACCTGCCGAGGAGAGCGCGCAGCGCCGATGCCTGCGCTGCGGCCACCCGGTCCCGCGTGGACGGCTCTTCGAGGGCTACGGGATCGACTGCGCCGTTCGACTCGGTCTCCTACCCGGCACCGCCCGGGTACGCGCCAGCCACCAGGAGGGGCCGGACCTGTTCGACCAGTTGGAAGAAGGCTGGGACGAGGAACCAGGCGAGTAGGTCACGCAGGACCAGTCGTGCCGGAGCGCCACGGTCAGCACGGTTGGCGTAGTCCTGCGACAAGGAGCGTGACCAGCCGGCGGGCGTCGTAGCTGGGGTCGCTGTCGGCACCGATGCAGAGGTTGCCGATGCCTCGCATGAGTTGGAGGGCGTCGAGGCCGGAGCGGATCTCACCGGCGGCTACCGCAGCGTCAAGGAGTTGGGTGCACACCGGCAGGAGGCGGTCGAGGAAGTAGGCGTGCAGCGTCTCGAAGCCGGCGTTGTCGTTTTGCATCGCGGCGGCGAGGCCGTGTTTGGTGACAAGGAAGTCGACGAAGAGATCGACCCACCGCCCGAGAGCGGCGTGCGGTGTCGGGCTGCTCGCCAGCAGGGCCGGACCAGCTTCGGCGCAGGCGTCGACCTGGTGGCGGTAGACGGCGATGATCAGGTCCGCCCGCGTGGGGAAGTGACGGTAGATCGTGCCCACCCCGACGCCGGCCTGGGCCGCGATGTCGCGTACCGGTGCTTCCACTCCCGAGGTGACGAAGACCGTGGCGGCCGCGTCCAGCAGGGTCTGGCGGTTGCGTCGGGCGTCCTTTCGTCGGGATTCGGCGATGCTTCCCGCGCTCTGGCCACTGTCGTTCACCACGACGCTCCTTCCTTGAGATTGCAAAGCGGAACCGCGTTCCGTATTGTTAGTGGAACAAGGTTCCGTTTCGCCCATGATGGCAGACCAGGGGACCTGGCTGCCATTGGCATCCCCTCCCACTCCAGCCGGAGGGGCGTCGGGCCCACCGAACCAAGAGTGCGAGAAACCAACGAAAGGCACCCCCATGTCCGACTCGAACACCGCGAACGTACAGAAGATCGCGGATGCGCCCACCATGGTGGTATCCGCGAGGCCGGTCGTCCTGCCCGCTCCAGGCCGGGGCGAGGACCTCCAGGTCCGCATAACCGCCCCCGCGACCGGCAGCGATCTGCCCGTCATCGTCTTCTCACACGGCTTCGGCTCGTCGATGAACGGCTACGCTCCGCTGGTCGACTACTGGGCAGCTCACGGCTTCGTGGTCATGCAGCCCACGCACCTCGACTCCAGGACGCTCGGCATTCCCACAGCGGACCCTCGCACGCCACGGATCTGGCGCTTCCGGGTCGAGGACCTTACGCGCATGCTGGATGAACTCGACATTCTGGAGGCCGCCATGCCGGGCCTGCGCGGGCGCCTCGACCGCAGCCGCATCGCGGTGGCCGGCCACTCCTGGGGGGCCCAGACGGCGAGCACGCTGCTGGGTGCGCGCGTCCTCGACTCCGACGGTCCTCCCGGCGAGGACATGTCCGATCCCCGGGTGAGCGCGGGTGTGCTGCTCGCTCTGACCGGCCTCGGCGACGACCTGACCCCGTTCGCCGCCGAGAACTTCCCCTTCATGAAGCCGTCCTTCGTCAACATGACCACACCGGCTCTCATCGTCGCCGGGGATCACGACCAGTCCGCACTGTCCACTCGGGGACCAGACTGGTTCACCGACCCCTACACCCACAGCCCTGTAAACAAGAGCCTGCTCACGCTCTTCGGGGCAGAGCACTCGCTCGGCGGCATCAGCGGGTACGAGGCCGCCGAAACGACGGATGAGAGTCCCGCGCGGGTAGCGCTGATCCGGCAGCTCACCTCGGCCTTCCTGCGCAGCACCCTCTATCCCGGGGCCGTCAGCTGGAAAGCAGCGACCACCGCGCTGGAGGAAGACCCCCACTCGCTGGGGAAGCTACAGAGCAAGTAGGCGAGCCACGCCAGGACTGGCCGCACGGGGCAGGCGGAATCCGCCTGCCCCGTCACTCGTGCCGCCTTATCTGCCGTCCGGCACTCGTGCCGCCTCGAAGCCGACCAGCATCGCATCGAGCGCGAAGTCGAACCGGGCGCTCGGGCCGGCGTGCTGCTCGGCGCGTACCGCTTCGGTGAGCAGCGGGAATTGCTCGGGATCCGGTACGGAGACAGGCCTCCCCCGCTGGTGCGTGGTCGTGCCACCTCCCCGGGTGGCGACGTGTCCCACCACGAGGTCGGACAGGGAGTACACGACGTCCAGCGCCCTCTCCAGTGGAAAGCCCGCCGCAGCCAGCGCCGCCAGCCCGTCTTCCATGATTCGCAGATTCTGTGGCGTCAATGCCGGCCGGGACACGACGAGCGGGATCACGTTCGGATGCGCCAACAGGGCTGCCCGTAGTGAGTGGGCGTAGCTTCGTAGACCCTCCCGCCACGACAGGCCGGTGAACCGAGGCGGCGCGGCCTCGACGAAGAGTCGTTCGACCAGCCCGTCCAGCAGCGCGTCCTTGCTTGCCACGTGGTGGTAGAGGGTCATCGCCTCCACCCCGAGTTCGGCACCGAGGCGACGCATCGACAGCGCGGCAAGGCCCTCCCGGTCGGCCAGCGTCATGGCTGCTTCGAGTACGGCCGCACGAGTCAGTCCCGCCCGCTGGCCACGCGTGCGACCGACCACAGTGCCTCCCCTGGTTGACGTTTCTTACATCGTAAGCCTACCGTGGGGGCGGACATAACTTACGTCGTAAGATTCTCTCGGCAGGACCGGAATAGTCCACCTCCCTGACTCCTCAAGGAAGAAACCATGTCGTCAACGAACCCGTCCCCATCGGTCGACCGTCGCCCGGTCGTCATGTACGCCGGACTGGCACTGACCGCGATCACCACCCTCGTACCGCTGATCGACCTGGTCACCGCCGACACCCTCACCGACCACGTACGCGCCGCATACCCCAACTGGCCTGCGGAAACGGTGGCCCTCGACCGTAATGCCATCGTCGGCTACCTGGTCGCCGTCGGCGTACTCGGCATCGCCGGCTGGCTATGGACGATCCGGGGCGTCACCCGACACCGGAGTTGGGCGCGAATCACCGCCACGATCATGTTCGCCCTGGGTGCCGGCACCGCCCTGCTCAACCTGACCTTCACCGGCGGCGCATACGACAACGTCATCCCAGCCCAGTACAGCGTGCCCGGCCTGCTGCCCACGCTGGTGGGACTGGTGCTGGTCGTCCTGCTCTGGCGTGGACAGTCCACCAACGGCACCCCCACCCACCGGTCGTGATCGCCATGACGCATCTGGACCCCATCGCCAGGACCCGGTACGGCACCGTCCGGAGCACCACTCACGGCCAGATCCACAACTTCAAAGGCATCCCGTACGCCAGGCCACCGTTCGGCCCCGACCGATTGCGCCCACCGCAACGGGTCACCCCGTGGACCGGGATCCGGCCGGCTGTCGACTTCGGCCCCACCGCGCCCCAGCCACGGTTCCCATTTCCGGCGGACCTGGACCTGGGCGGCTTCTACCCCACCATCGCTGGCGAAGACTTTCTCAACCTCAACGTCTGGTCCGCTGACTTGAGCCAGGCCCGGCAGCCGGTCGTGGTCTGGCTACACGGCGGCGGGTTCGACGGGGGCAGCAGCATCATCTACGACGGCAGCCGGTTCGCTCGCGACGGCGTCGTCTTCGTGAGCCTCAACTACCGGCTCGGCGTGGAGGGCTTCGGTGACCTGGGCGACGGCATCGGCAATCTCGCACTGCTCGACCAGATCGCCGCCCTGCACTGGGTACGGGAGAACATCACCGCCTTCGGCGGCGACCCCGACAACGTCACCATCTTCGGGGAGTCCTCCGGGGCAATGTCAGTCGGCGTGCTGCTCACCATGCCCGCCACCCACGGGCTGTTCCGGCGAGCCATCATGCAGAGCGGAGCCGGGAACACCGTATTCGCCCCCGAGACCGCACAGCACATCGGCCGACTACTCGCCGCCGAACTGGGCGTACCACCGAACCGGGACGCGATCGCCGCCGTGGAGATGGAACGGCTACTCGACGCGCAGAACGCGGTAATGGCGCAGCTCGCGCCGTACCCCGATCCTCGGCGCTGGAACGGCGAGCCCGGCGCTCGCGTGACCGCCTGGCAGCCGGTCGTTGACGGGCAGACCCTCCCGGCCCGGCCGATCGACGCCATCCGGGCCGGCGTTGGTGCCGACGTCGACGTCCTGATCGGCACCAACGCGGAGGAAGGAAGACTGTCGCTGGTGCCGTTCGGGCTGCTCGACGCGATCACCGACGACGACCTGGTCACCGCCATGAAGCTGTACGGCCTCCCGGTGGAACAGGCCCTGAACGTCTACCGTGCGAGCAACCCGGGTGCCGGTCCCGGTGACCTGCTCTCGCTGTTGCAGCGCGACTGGTGGTATCGCATCCCGGCCTACCGGCTCGCCGAGGCCAGAGCCGCAACCTCCTCCTCCACCTACCTGTACGAGTTCGCCTGGCGCTCGCCCCAATTCGATGGGCTGCTCGGCGCCTGCCACTTCCTGGAGGTTCCGTTCGTCTTCGACCTGCTCGACTCCCCCTTGTTCCAGAAACTCACCGGTAGCAAGCCTCCGCAGGCGCTCGCCGACACCATGCACGCCAGCTGGGTCGCGTTCGCCACCCACGGTGACCCGGGCTGGGCCGGATACGACCGGGCCAGCCGGCCGGTCATGCGCTTCGACACCACATCCAAACTCGAGTACGACCCACAGCCGACCGAGCGGCGCATCTGGGACGGCGTCTGCTGAAAAACCGAGATCGCCACCCTGGTTTACTCAGTCGATGCGCACTGGGGAATCAGCCGCGATCGCAGCGGCACTGGGCAGCCCTGTTCTGTCGGCACAACCGCTGGCCGGCGGTTTCTCGCACGAGACGTGGCTGTTCAAGCTGGCCGACCGGCAGGTGGTCGTACGCCTCGGCGGGCCAGATCCCGCCATCGAAGCCGCCATCATGGCTGCCGCCGGGCGCCACGTTCCCGTACCGCAGGTGCTACACCTCCTACCGGCTACCGCCATGCCCGACGAGGCCCGGCCGGCGATGGTCATCGAATATGTGGACGGAACGCTGCTCAGCCACGTGTTGGGCGACGCCACGCTCGACAGCAGCGCACTGACCGCCCTCGGGACGGAGGTGGGCCGGGTCGTCGCCGGCATCAGCCGGGTACGGTTCGACCAACCGGGCTTCTTCACCGACGCGCGTCTCACCGTCGGCCCGGAACGCCCGTGGTCACAGCAGCTACCCGAGATCGTCGACGCCTGTCTGGCCGTCACCGCCCCGGCCCGCCTCGATGAGGCCACGCAACAGGCCTGGCGGGACCTGTGCGTGACACACGCCCCGGCGCTCGCCGCGGTCGACGGGCACAGTCGACTCGTCCACGGCGACGTCAACCCCAAGAACATCCTGGTCACCCGCACCGGAAGCGGATGGCGGGTAGACGCCGTCCTCGACTGGGAGTTCAGCTACGCCGGCTGCCCGTACGGCGACGCGGCGAACATGATGCGGTTCGGCACCGACTATCCCGCCCCCTACCTCGACGGTTTCCGTACCGCCTTCGCCGCGCACCTGCCGGCCGACCTGCCACCCGTCGAAGACTGGGCCTACCTCGGGCGGGTGTTGGACATGTTCGCGCTCAGCGACCTGATCACCCGTCCGGCTGAGAATCCGGTGGCCGACCAAGCGGCGACGCAGATCCGGCGCTGGGTCGCCGAAGGGCTCCCCGACGACCCGGCACGTCTCACTGGACTCCCACCCGGTGCGAACCATCCGGTCCGCACCGGGTGGCGGAAAAACGAGGCCTGACATCGAGGGCGATCTGGCCAAACTCGACGCCGACAGGTGTCGACCGCTGCACACGCCGGCCGGCTGATCAGGGTTCCATGCGGCGCCCTGTGACGCCTGGCCGAGGTGCGGCCTCAGGGGGTTCCGGTAGTACTGAAGCAATTTCGGTCGGATATACCGCTGACGTGCGGTGATGCGGGACCGTAGGGCCTCCATCGCGGACCGTCAATCTCTACCGCTACGTTCTGATCCGGTTTGCCCGGTGAGCGTGTGAGGTGGTCGGTGTCGGAAAAGATGTTCACCGAGAAGCAGTTGAAGCAGCTGCGTTCCTTCCCTCACATCAGCAGGGAGGATCTCATCAAGCTCTTCACGTTGACGCCTGCTGATCAGGCGTTCGTGAATCCGGGCCGGGGTCGTGGTCCGACGGGCCGGCTCGGCATGACGGAGCAACTGTCGACGTTGCCGTGGTTGGGGTTCGTACCCGACGAGGTGGTGTCGGCGCCGCTGGCGGCGGTCGCGCGGGTCGCCGAGCAGTTGGGGTTGAACCCGGCGGCTGGGTCTCACGCCCTGAGCCCAATGAGACTTTGCCGGACCCGTCTGAACGACGGGTCCGGCGTGTCCGTTGCGAACCCGGTCGGTATGCCGTGGTTAGCGCGTCGCCGACAACCGGGCTCGGTGGCCGTCGAGGGCCGGAACGTCGCCGTGGTTGCGACTGTCGGACATACCGGGTAGCGGTGTCTCATCCTGCGAGTGGTGACTGAGCCGCGCCGGACCCCCACCGTACGGCGGCGGGGTCCGGCGCGTCCGGTCAGCCCGCTCGCCGCAGCAGCAGCGTCCCGGCGGTCATCGCCGCCCCTGCGGCGACAGCGGCCACGGCGGCGACGAGGGCGGTAGCCGGGAACCCGAAGGTGCTGGAGAGGGCACCGAAGGCGAACGGTGCGATGGTGGCGCCCGCGTAGACGCCGACCTGCACGGTGTGCCCGGCGTCCTCAGACCGGCCGGGTACCAGGCGCAGCGTGGTGGCGAGCAGGAGCCCGGTCCAGCCCCAGCCCGCGGAGAAGGCCAGGATCGCACCGAGCACGAACGTCGTTGACGTCCCGATCGCGATCAGTGCCAGCCCGAGCCCGCCGGTGAGCATCATCGTGACGATCACCGCCGGGTTGCGGCGGGGAGCCCGGTCGGTGAGCGCCCCGGCGGTGATCCGTACGGCGATGGCGAACAGGGCGCTGAGCGACAGCAGGTTACCCGTGACGGTGGCGCCTAGCCCGGAGTGGGTGCCCAGTTCGACGAAGTACGTGGCCACCGCATTGTTGCCAGTCGCGGAAAGCGCCGCGGCCAGCGCCCAGAGCCCGAGTACCCGCCCGACCGTCCGTTGCTTGTCGCCGGCCTCCTTCGGCCTTGCGGGCGGCGGGCCGCCGGGTGCCCGGGCCAGCGGGGCGAGCGCGGCCGGAGCGAGCGCGGCGATACCCGCGACCAGCAGGGCGGTCCGCCAGCCGTACGCCGGGAGGACCAGGGCGACGAGCAGGCCGGGGACGAGCGCTCCAGCTCCCAGCGCCGCGCCGATCATGCCGGCGGCCAGCGAACGCCGGTGTTCCGGGACGCGCGCCGCGATCAGCCGGCCCGCCACAGGCTGGACGAGTGCGTTGCTCAACCCGCCCACCAGCAGTGTCGCCGTCAGCATCCCCGGCCCGGTCGCCCGCGACGCCACCAGCATGACCGCCGATGCGACCAGCGCCGCGACGGCGAGGACCGTGGGGACCGGCAACCGCGCCGCCACCCGTTTGGCGACGGGCGAGCCGAAGGCGGTGGCGGCGTAGAAGAGGCTCATTGCCAGCCCGAGGGCGCTGCGGGAGGTGTGCAGGTCTGCCTCGATCGACGGGGCGAGCGCCCCGACGGTGAAACCGGGCGTCCCCGCCACGGTCGCGGTCAGCGCGGCCGCGACGATTCCTGGCCAATGCCGTGCGGGCGAGCGAGTGGGTAGGCCGGGGTTGATCGTCGTTGTCATGGTCGATCCCGGAGCGGGTCAGACGTCCAGGGGGCGCCAGGCGGGGCCGGCGCCGTCCCGGCGGACCTGCCCGAACACCACGTCGGCGAAGTGGATGCCAAAACCGATCGTGTCAGGCTCTTCCAACTCGGCAACGAGATGATTACGATGCTCGGCGGACTGGGGACGGTCATGGTCGTAGACACAGGACCATTCAGGGTGGTCCACCTGGATCGGTGAATGCAGGGCATCGCCGAAGGCGATCAGCCGGGTTCCGCCCCCGGTGATGACATACTGCGCGTGCCCGACCGTGTGACCACCGGTGATCTGGACCCGCACGCCAGGGAAGACCTCCTGCCCGTCTGTCACCGTACGCACGCGCGGTGCCAGCGCGGTGGCCTCCTCCTCGGTGATGCCCTGCGCAAGCAGGTCGCGTTGGACCCATTCCGGCTCGGCCACCAAATACTCGGCATGGGTGAACACAGGCTGGTCACCGCCGGGGGCGGGATGCCACGCCCAGCCGAGGTGATCGATGTGCAGGTGGGTGAAGGCCACCGCCTCGATCTCTTCCGGCCGGCGGCCGAGCTTGGCCAGACTGTCCAGCAGCGCGCCACCGTAAACGGCGCCGTTCGGACTTCCCGGCTCGGCTGGCAGCGACACCGGCCCCCACCCGGCATCGATCAACAGTGCACGGTCGCCGTTCTCCACCAGCAGACCACCGATACTCGCCACCAGATGGCCGGAGGCATCCAGGTACTCCGGATGAGCGGCCCAGATCTCGTCGGTGGTGTCCGGCAGCCAGCCGCGCGGCCTTCCCTGGATAGCCCCGTCCGGCACGAACGACACCCTCGCGTCGCCCAGCCGCACCGAGCGGATTCCCGCCGGTCGCCTCAGCCGCTCGTCCTGTTCAGACGCGGAGTTCGCCATGGTCACGTTCCCTTCTTCGGGGTCAGGTCATCGCCGCGTCCCTCGTCGGCGACTACGCCACGATAAGCATCAAGCTAGAAATATCCAAGCTAGAAATATCCAAGCTTTAAATATGCTGGCTTGATGGACTTGCTAGGATGGGACCCATGACGACGTCCCCAGAACCGCAGGCCACCGCCGAGCGGGAGCTGTGCGGTCTGGTGAACGGGCTGGCCCAGCAGATCGCCGATCACGTACGCGAACGCGCCGTCACCCTGGGCCTCACCTCGGCCCAGGCGACGGCGCTGCGGGAGATGACCGGACCTATGACCATGCGGGAGCTCGCCGAACGCATGAGCTGCGAGCCATCCAACGCCACCTTCGTCGTCGACAACCTCGAGAAGCAGGGCCTGATCGAGCGCCACGCGCACCCCACCGACCGCCGCGCCAAGCAACTCGTCCTCACCGCAGCGGGCAGCACCCTCCGCGAACGGCTTCTCGAACTCCTCGTCCGAGACTCACCGCTGGCCGGCCTCACCACCCAGCAGCAACGTGCCCTTCAGGACCTGCTCGAGCAAGCCATCACCCATCGATGAGTCGACGCCGACGTACCCTGTTCGGTGGCAATGGGCTGTATAGGGCCTGTGCCCAGGCGATGGCCCGACCCGTCGCGACGGCGTCCGCAAAGGGATCCCTCACCGGACACCGCGGGCGTCTGGTGCACAGGAGCGCGGGTCACCGGTGCACAGGACTCCGGAACAGGGCGATCACGAAATCGGCCCCGGCGGCACGCCGTCTCAGTTGAGGTGTCCGGTGATTTGTACGGTGAGCGAGGGCTAAACGTTACACCCTCCTGATGGCGTTGATCGGCTATGCGCGGTGCTCGACCGACAAGCAGGACGTGGCGGCCCAGCGGACCATCTGGGCGGGCTCGGCGTGCCCGACGACCTGATCTATGTGGACGAGGGAATGACCGGCACTAACCGCCAACGTCCCGGCCTGGATCAGGCCCTCGCCCCGTGCGGGCTGGCGACACCCTCGTCGTGCCCAAGCTGGACGACCGCCTCGCCCGGTCAGTCCCCGACGCCCGCGACATCGGCGACTCCCTCGTGGCACGCGGGGTGAGGCTGTATCTACGACCCGATCGACCCGATGGGTAAGATGTTCGTCAATATTCTGGCCACGTTCGCCGAGTTCGAGGGCAACCTGCTCAAGTTGCGTACCCGCGAAGGCATGGCGGTCGCCAAGGCCAAAGGCAAACTGAAAGGCAAGCAGCCCAAACTCTCTCGCGCCCAGCAGGCCCACCGGGTGAAGCGGCACGGCGCCGGAGAGCGCAACGTCTCCGAACTTGCCGAGATGTTCAGCGTGTCGCGGCCGACGGCGTATCGGGTTCCGGAACGAGGCAAGCCCGCCGCCCCGGCGGCAGGCTGACCCGCGGGGCCGCCCTTGAATTGCTGGTCAGGAACTATTGCCGTTTTTTACAAGATCACGCGTCGAGGGCACTTCTCCTCGGTGAACATCTTCTCCGACACCGACCACCTCACACGCTCACCGGGCAAACCGGATCAGAGCGTAGCGGTAGAGATCGACGGTCCGCGATGGAGGCCCTACGGTCCCGCATCACCGCAAGTCAGCGGTATAACCGACCGAAATTTCTTAAGTACTACCGGGACCCCCTTAGCTCAACCCACCGTGTGGCCGCTGGTGGCGTCGAGCTCGCGTACGGTCTGGGCGACAGCGGGTGAGTCGTGGCGCAGGATCTTGCTGTGGTTGCTCGCGACCTTCGCGCTCACCTTGATGTTGGGGTTACGGGCAAGGATCGGTTCGAGTACGGTCCGCCCCTGCTCCATCTCTCCGTCCTGGCTCCCGAGACTGTCACCGGTGGCCAGGACGAACCGTACCGGGCAGGTCAGACGGTCAAGGACCGGCACGCTGGCAGCGGCGATCTCGTTAAGCTCGATGTTGACGTCGGCGTGCTGGTCGGCGGTCATCCGGGCAGCCAGGCCCAGCCGGCTGGCGATCGGGAACAACAACCGCATCCGGCGGAACAGCTTCCTGATTCGCTCATGGCCGGCTGCACCGGTCAGACCGACCGGGAAAGCGTCCACGGTCACCACCCCCAGGACGCGGTCCGGATTCCGGTCGGCCCAGTGCCAGGCCAGGATGCCCCCGTACGACCAGCCCACCAGCAGCGCCCGGTCCACGCCCCTGGCCTTGAGGACGGCATCCACATCTCGGATGCACGCCTCGAACGAATAGTCCGCCGAGCGCTTCGACTTGCCGCGGGCGCGCTCGTCGTAGGTGATGTGCCGATAGTCGCTGCCGAGGTCGGCGATGACGCGCCGCCAGTGCGACTGGTCGGCGTAGGCACCGTTGAGGTAGACCACGGGACGGCCGTGGCCACCGGTGTCGGATACGTAGAGTGCGGTGTCCTCGACCGGCACCATGCCAGTCCAGGCAGATTGCTCGATGGTCATGATTTCCCTTTCCAGTGCCCAGAAAGTGGATCAAAAAAGGCGGCTGGACGTCCGCCCGACCCCGTGGTCCGGGCGGGCGTCCAGCCGCCTTGGCAGTGCCCTGCCGCCGGCCATGTCGTCGTGGCGGTGTTACTCGCAGAACACCTGCACCTTGGCGTCAGGCTGGTCGACGTCGACGGTGAGGTCGTCCAGGTGCTCGATGAGTTCCTCAATGTGCTGCGGTTTGAGCTGGGTAAGGTCGATCGGCACACCGGACCTGGCCAGCTCGTCGTTGACCTTGGTGAGCGCCTGCGGGGGGATGAGGGTCGTAAGCCGGACCCCCGCGCGCAGTAGTTGCAGCGGGACTCGGACGTTGACCCGGGCCGGCCCGTCACCGCTGGTGTCGTCCTCCGAGTTCACCACGACACGCAGGTACTTGGGTCGGGGTTTCGGGCCGGACACGGCTCCCTGCGGCGACTCGGGCTGTTTCCGTTCGAGGACATCGATCAGCCGCTCGGCCTCATCCGCGGTGATCTTCCCCTCGGCCAGCATCTCCAGAACCTGGCGGCGCTGCTCGTTCATTGTTACTCCTCCCCCTCTTTTGACTTACCTGACGCTTACCAGCACGGCCGTTCGACCGTCCTCGATCTCGATTCGGGTGCCGGGCAGCGCCCACAGCAGTTGCCCGATGCCGTGCAGTGCGCCCACCGGGCTGACCCGGAAGACCAAACAGGCGACCAGTCCGGCCAGCACGGCCACCAGCAGCAGCGGTGACAGCACCAGCAGCACCGGCAGGACCGGGACATACAGCCGCAGCCAGCGGCCGTCGCGACGACGTTGGCGGTACGTCACCAGGTGCGGAATCATCGGGACCTCTCCAATTCGGACAGCGCCTCCTGGACGCTGATCTCTCCCCGCCGCAGGCGGTCAACGACGTCGGCGCCGGTAGGTGCCGGGTCGGTGTCGACGAAGTCGAGGTGCTCGGCGATCCGGTTCAGCCGGGACTTGACCGTCGGGTAGCTCACCCCGAAGATTCGCTCCATCTCCTTGATCGAACCGTGCGACCGGACGAACGCGGCAACGAACACCTGGTCGTCGGCACTGAGCTGAGCCAGCTGCGGCGGCTCGAACTGGCCCTCGACCGCAATGCCGCTGCCGGTGAGGCGGACCCGCTCGACCACGAACGGCTGTCCCTGCGTCAGGTCCGTCAGTTCCTGCCAGTCCACACTCGACTCCTTCCACTCCACGACACGCTCACCATTCAGTTGTACCTTGATTTTCTTAAGATCTCAACGTGCGAAACTTAATTTTTCTAACTAGATCTTTGATCGTGCTGGTCATCTGTCCACGATCTGCCGCGTCCCCGTGACGGCCGGCGGGGTAGGCGTCCCAGCCAGCAGGTCGTCGATGCCGGCCGACACTCTGCCCGGCGACCACCACCTGGATCGCAGTCAGGGCTGCCCGGCGAGTGCGACGACGACCGTCCTCCGGCGGACCATCGTGGATGAGGGCGATCCAGGAGCCGCTGCACTAGCCACGGGCCGGGCCGGGTCTGTCTCAACAGGGTCGGATTGGGCTCGGATCCGGGCCTGCTCGGCCAGATCCTCCAGGCTCATATAGTCACGTGGTGAACGTGGAGCAGGTTCGGGACGCGTACGCCTCCGTCGCAGACCTTTACATCGAACTGTTCGGCACGAGTCAGCAGGTACATGCTGATGACCTCGCCTTCATCGGGCGACATCTGTCGATTCAGCCTGGCAACGTGCTCGATGTGGGCTGCGGACCTGGCCACATCACCGACTACCTTCGGTCGCTCGGTGTCGATGCGATGGGGATTGACATGGTTCCCGAGTTCATCGCCCATGCGAAGGCCACTCATCCGCTCGGCAGGTACCAACTCGGGTCGATGAAGAGCCTGGACGTCGAGGACAACTCCATCGCCGGGTCCTTGGCCTGGTTCTCGCTGATCCACTTACCGCCCCAGGACCTCGACGGTGTACTCGCCGAGTTCCGGCGAGTAATGACTCCAGCTGGCACGCTGGTGGTTGGCTTCTTCGAAGGTGACGAGGTCGCCGCCTTCGACCACAAAGTCGTGACGGCCTATCGCTGGCCCGTTGACGAATTCTCCGAACGGTTGGCGCGAGCTGGCTTCATGGAGGTCGCGCGCCAGCATCGGCCCAGCGATGGCACCCACCGGCCGTACGCCGCGATCGCGGCGGTCATGGGCAACACGCCCAGTTGAGGTCGGCACCGTCGTGGTCGTGCGCTTCGGCGGCGCGGGTGAGGTGGGTCAGTAAGGCGGCCAAGGCCAGGCCAGGCCAGGCCGGATAGTGACACCCAGTCCGGCAGCGACGAGCGCTTGTGTGGCGACATAGTCGTCGGTGGTGAACGCGATGTCCGACTGGAACCCGGCTTCGGCGCACAGGCGCAACAGGTGCTCCCGGCAGCGCTCGCAGCCGCCGATCCATCGGCGGGCGGCGTGGTCGGTCAGTTGGTCACCGGACATCTCGGTCGTTGTGACTAGATAGAGATGCTCGGTCAGCAGACGGATATGGCGCATGCCGGAGGCCGGTGGCGTGTGCGGGTAGCTGAATACGACCGCGATGTCGACCTCGCCGGTGCGGAGCAGCCGGGTCGCCTCTGGTGGTTCCGCTTCGGTGAAGCGCAGTTCGACACCGGGGTGCTCGGCGAGATACCTGGCTGCGGCGACCAGTCACAAAGGTGGCAAACCATTCGGATCGGCCCGACACCAAGGCTTCTCCCTACGCCCGGCAACCCGCTGGTTGCCGGGCGATCACTGCCGCAGGGCACGGTTACTTGGATGTCAGCAGCTTTGCCAGCCGATCCAGGCCGCCCTTGATCAGCTGCGCGTACTCGTCATCGCCAAGCTCGGCAATCCCAGTCTGCGCCTGCTGGAGGTGCTCCCGGGCACGGCTGAGATCGCCGAGCTTGCGGTAGCACTCACCCAGGTTGAGGTGCAACGACGGATACAAACCAGCCACGGGCAGCAGCACCCCGGCCTGCGCCACTCGGGCATCCGTAAGCTGATCGGCCGCCGTCAGCGCTCGGTGGTCCCACACCAGCTCCTCGTGGGCATCGTCCTGCACATCAGCCATCGCGTGCGCGAGGACGCAAACATGCAAAGGATCCCCCTGCTCCCCGTTGATTTCCTCCCAGATCTGCGCAAACAAGTCGCGAGCGGCCACACGTTGGCCTTGACCATGGTGCAGCTGCACCCCCTGGTTGATGCGGACAAGCGTTGGATCGGTGATCATCGGCGACTCCTTCATCGGCTTACCTTGCGACGGCAGCATGGATCGCATCTATGCGGACACCTTAGATCGACTGGCCCGGATCATTGAGTCACTCCGAAGCCAGCGTCACCGCGTCAACCTCGTGCTGGTCGTCGACATGGAACCCGGTGCCGGGCAACCACCACGGCCAGCTTGCGGGTATAACCTATGGCGATGCTCTCCGCCGTTAACGGCCTCTCCAAACACTTCACTGAAGACAGCCTTCGCCGCTACTTACTGGACCGCTCAACTCGTACGGACCATGGCTGTCTGATCGTGCGTGGCTACGGTGATCAACGGGGGGTCTACCAGAAGGTTGCCGGTCGAGCCTGGGCACACATCGCGGCTTACGTGGTTTTCGTGGGCGGATACGATCCGCTCCTGGACGTCGACCACGAATGTGGCGTCAAGGACTGCATCGAGCCGTCCCACCTACGGCAGCTCACTCGGGCCGAGAACTGTCGCACCCGAGTACGTCAGGGGCAATGTCGCAACGGCCATGACCGGGAGATTGATGGCACGACCGGGGAGTATCGGCGATCCTGTCGCCAGTGCAACCGGGATGCGCAGCGGCAATGGCGGCAGCGGCAGGCGGCCGAGGTCGAGCGGGCGCGATGCTCATGGATCACCGCCCAGGGTTAGCAGCGAAGTCAAGCTTGACCCACCGAAGGCTCGGGTACAACCGAGCATGAACACCAGGACGCCAAGCGCCCGACGAATCCAACCGTGCGGGTGATCGCAAGACTGCAATCGGTGTTCGACGCCACCCAGAAGGACGTCGAGGTGGCTATGACGGATGAACTGACGGTGAGCTGCACCAATTCTGGATCTCTGGCCTGGTCGCCACCGACGTGCTGCCATTGTTGGTGAACGCATTTCACCACCGTGCATGGCAGCACTGCCGCCGCCGCACCCCAACTACCATCCGACACCGCAACCGGCGGCCCGGACATTGTTCAGCCAGCCGCTTGGCGATAAGGCGGCGGCTACAAGTACACCCAGTTGTCGATGAGCGTGCGCGCCATATCATGCCGGCCATGATCGAGGATGCCGCCCCGACGACCGGCAATCGACGGGGCACCGCCGCATTCGTACTTGCGTGCATCAGCCTGGTGCTGTCGCTGATCGCGTGCGGTGGGGTCGCGCTGACCGTCGACGCCACCGGAATAGATCTGCTCCCGGTACAGTCCAGTCCGCGAATCGCCAGCGCGGCTGAGGTGGAAGCCGTCGCTCACGTAACCCTACCGCCCGGAACCGTGCTGCTTGGTGCCGCTTACAGCAACGGCCTGGACACCCTGCTCTCGGCAAAGTTTCGCATTCCCCGAGCTGAGCTCGATGCCTTCATCGCCGCGGCGAAGTTCACTGTGGCTCCCGTACCTGGGCTTCGGCCGCTTGACGCGACACACAACGTCGGCGGCGGCAACCTGTGGGACCCCGAAACCGCCAAGGTCGTTTCCGGCATTGACGAGGAGCAACCCACTGCCGACGGCACATATCGAGCGGTCCTGTTCAACCTCGACGCGACGGATGCGGTCACCGTGTACCTGTTCGCCTCCCGCGGCTAAACCCCGTGGGCATCCGCTATTGTCGTCGACCTCTGCGCCCGCCAGCCGTTACCGCCGGACTCTGCCGATGAGCGGACGTTTGGCCACACTGTCTGTCGGACGCAGTGGTGATCGTCGTGTCGGTGGACTGTGGCGATGAGGCGTTGCAGGGCAGCGTGGGCGGGTGGGCTTGCCACCTGGGCGGCCGTGGACGGCGTTTGTTGCCGATCGCCCGGCGTGCTGCTCGCTCTGTTCGCCGAATTGAAACGGACCTTCACCGCCGAGCGCGCCGCGAATGCCCGCGCCGACGCCGAGGCCAAGGGTTGGCATGTCGGCCGCCCAGCCGTACACTCCGCCAACAAGATCGAATAAGCTCGGTTACTGATGGCTCAGGGTGTGACTATGGGGAAGATCGCCGCCAAGACCGGCAGTCCCAAGACGTCGCTGCACCGCTACCTTGTAGGCGCAGCCGCAGCGGAGCCGGCGTGAGCGCGTTCGATCCGGACGCCGACCTGTCCGGCGACATGGCGTTCCGACTTGTGGCCCCCTCGTTCGTGCGCCTGTTCTGGCGTGCGTCGGTCCTGGAAACCACTGTCGGGGCGCTACGCGACCGCGGCTACCAGGTGGTGTGGCTCGACGCCTCTACCTGGATACGGGAAGCGGACCTGCACCACGACATCGCGGCTGCGCTGGACTTCCCCGACTACTACGGCCACAACCTCGACGCGCTGAATGACTGTCTGCGCGACGTGGTCACCTACGACTACGGCACTCGTCGTGAGGCGACCGGCCTGGTGCTGGTCTTCACCAGCTACGACGCCTTCGCCACCCGCTGTCCCCGGGTGGCGCAGGTCGTCCTGGACATCTTCGCCGACCAAGCCCGCTCAGCAGCGCTTATCGGACACCGCATGTGCTGCCTCGTACAATCCAACAACCCGACCATCAGCTTCGACCCGGTGGGCGCGATGCCAGTGATGTGGAACGATGCCGAATGGCTGGCCTCCAACCGACAGCAGGACCGGTGGTGACCGCGTACTCCTGGCCCGATCGTGACGCATACGACCCGGATCGACTCCGCACGGCCTGGCCGGCAACCGTCAAGGCGCTGCCCGTCGGAGCGCGGGTCACGGGTAAAGTCACCGCCCGACAACCGTTCGGAGTGTTCATCGGGATCGAGGGCGTGCCTGACTCTCTGGGGCTCACCGAGATCACCACTGTGTCCCGTGACATCATCCTGCCCGACGTCGGCACGTCGATAATCGGCGAGGTGATCTGGCACGCCGAGCACAACCATCAGGTCAAGCTACGACCGCTCATCTTCCCGGCTGCTACCGCCGCAGACTTGGCGTCCGTTGCCACCGTGGAGGGCACGCCTGTCGATGACGTCCAAAGCCTTGGACGGAACCGGGCACGTAGTGGCCGGTAGCCGTCGGTGTCGAGCTGGGCGAGTTCGCCGTCGATGTGGACGGAGTGGGTGCCGTCGAGGTGCACGGAACCGCTACACCAGCCGGGACGGGTAATCAATCTCAGCGAGATCCTCGGCAAGATTGGCCACCACGAGATCAGCATTCAGACGGCGAACCAGGTTGTCGGTCAGCGGGCGCAGAGCGTAGATCTCGCCGACCGTCTCCAGGTCGACGGCCGTCTCGTAGTAGTCCTCTGCGAAGCGCTGATACGCCACCGGGGTGCCTTCGACGAGAACCTCGAACAGCCTGTTAGCGCCATCGGGGTCCTCACCGACGGGAAAGACGAGATCCCCGGCATGCCACCGGTCATCGCCCTGCTGCCGCCATAGGCATACCGTCGCTTCCAACGTCCCGTCGAAGCTGAACGCCGGTTCGGCGACACAACCCGAAAGGACCTCAGGCACCGTGCCGACCAGACCGGGCCACAGCTCATCGTCATTGTTGGCGGGACTCATCGGCGACTCGTGATCGAAGCCCCGGATGAACGCGCCAGCCGATGAGAACACGATCGACCACGCGTCACCCGATCCGTTCCGCATCGATGCCATCTGCTCACCCGGCGCCCACCGCGAATCGAATGAGTAGTACCGCGACTCCCGCTCCGGGCTCATGATCGCGTCCAGTATCGCCAACGCTCGACACCGCTCGCGAAGCACCGCGATATCCGGCAGGGCACTTGCTACGTCATGAACCGTCACCGGCACATCCAACCTCGACGAACCTCGCGCACTACCCCGACCCCAGCGATGTCACGAAGGGTTCACCTTCACCCCGGATTACCAGACAGTTTGATTACAAGACCCTGCTAGTCGGATGGACCACGGGCTCCGATGAATCCGAACGCGCGCAGATCACTTAGAGAGACCGTCAGTAGGGCGTGTGCAGCCCAAGTAGCTGTTCAGGGGTAGCAAACAGGCACGGGATTGTCGATCATGTGAGTTCTCTACG
>NZ_JBSFTE010000030.1:0-78017 GCF_053590565.1 Micromonospora sp. NPDC003197
AAGAAGAAGCAAGTAAAAGGGGGGACCTGCCGGGGTCGGTGCGACCTGCTCGGTGTCCCGGGGGATGTAACGCTCGGGGTGGGCCGGCTATTTCCCGCCGGCCGGGTTGCCGGAGTGTTGGACGCGCGCCGGGGGGCGGCTGTCCGGGGGTCCGGGGTGGCTTCCCGAGGCGGCCTGGGTGGGGTGCTGCTCCGGGCGTCGGTGGGTTCAACGCCTGGGGGTGGGGGGTCATTCCGCGGATCCGGACACCCAGCACTGTCGATCATGGGGGCAACCAGGCATGAACCGGACGTCGCGGAAAGGCTGTTCGTAACCGACCCGAACGACCGTTAAGCTGATCGGGTGGATGTTGACGATCTCTTTCCGCCGTACCGGCTGGCCGCCGCTCAGCGGGCCGCAGCCGACGCCGGGTTGGACGCGTTGATCATCCCACCCGGGTCCGATCTGCGTTATCTGACCGGTTACCACGCTCATGCGTTGGAGCGGCTTACCTGCCTCGTGTTGCCTGCCGAGGGGGAACCGACTCTGATCGTGCCGGCTCTGGAACGTCCCGCCGCCGAGGCATCCCCCGCGTCCCGGACCGGCATACGCATCGTCGACCATGCCGACGGTACGGATCCGTACCCGTTGGTGGTGAAGGCCCTCGGCGGCCCGGTCGGCGCGATCGGCCTCGGTGACCGGATGTGGGCCGAGCAGGTCCTCGCGTTGCGGGCGACGCTGCCTGGAGCGATCCAGCGACTGGCCGGCGAGACCCTGCGTGAGCTGCGGATCCGTAAGTCCCCAGCCGAGGTGACGGCGCTACGTGCGGCCGGTGCGGCGATCGACGCGGTACACGCCCGGATGGGTGAATGGCTGCGTCCCGGCCGCACCGAGGCACAGGTCGCGGCGGACATCGCGGTGGGCATCCGGGACGCCGGCCACGCCAGTGTCGACTTCGTCATCGTGGCCGCTGGACCAAACGCGGCGAGCCCACACCACGAACCCTCCGACCGGTTGATCGAGGCCGGTGATCCGGTGGTGGTCGACATCGGTGGCACCATGCCGTCCGGCTACTGTTCGGACTCCACCCGCACCTATGCAACCGGTGGTCGGCCGCCCAGCGCGTTCCTCGACTACTACCAGGTCCTGCACACCGCACAGCGGGCCGCGGTCGCTGCGGTACGTCCCGGGGTCGCCCCCGAAACGGTGGACGCGGCTGCTCGGAAAATCATCACCGAGGGCGGTTACGGGCCGGAGTTCCTGCACCGTACCGGGCATGGGATCGGCCTGGACACCCACGAGGAGCCGTACATCGTGGCTGGTGCCACCCGCCCAATGGAACCGGGGATGGCGTTCTCCGTCGAGCCGGGCATATATCTGGCGGGCCGACACGGGGCCCGCATTGAGGACATCGTCGTCTGTACCCCGGACGGCGTGGAACGGCTCAACCTCACCCCCACGGAGCTCACCCAGCTATGACTGTCGACCGGATCCTGCCCAGCGACGAGGCGTACGACCTGCTCGCCCTCACCACGGAACTCGCCGACCGGGAACTCGCCCCTCGGGTGACGGAGTTCGAAAGCCGGGGCGAATTCCCCCGCGAGGTGCTCCGTACCCTCGGCCGGGCCGGGCTGCTCGGGCTGCCCTACCCCGAGGAGTACGGCGGTGCCGCCCAGCCGTACGAGGTTTACCTACAGGTACTGGAGATTCTGGCCAGCCGGTGGCTGACGGTCGCTGAGGCGGTCAGCGTGCACACGTTGTCGGTCTACCCGGTCGCTACCTACGGCAGCGAACAACTGCGGGAACGGCTACCCGAGATGATCGGCGGTGACCTGCTGGGGGCGTACTGCCTGTCGGAGCCGCAGGGAGGGTCTGACGCGGCGGCCCTGACCACTCGGGCCCGACGGGATGGCGACGAATTCGTCGTATCCGGTACCAAGGCGTGGATCACCCACGCCCCTATCGCCGACTTCTACAACGTCTTCTGCCGTACCGGTGGCCCGGGAGCGTCCGGCATCTCCTGCCTGCTCGCCGACCGAGGCACGCCGGGCATCGTGCCACAGACTCCAGAACGGACGATGGGCCTGCGGTCGTCGCCGGTGGCGCAGATCGCCTTCGACGACGCGCGGATATCGGCCGATCGGCTGATCGGAACGGAGAACGCCGGATTCACCATCGCCATGACCGCACTGGATTCCGGCCGGCTCGGAATCGCTGCCTGCGCCGTCGGGCTGGCCCAGGCGGCGCTGGACTACGCGGTGAACTATGCCCGGGAACGGGAACAGTTTGGACGTTCCATTATCGACTTCCAGGGGTTGGGTTTCCTGATCGCTGACATGGCCACCCAGGTGTCCGCCGCGCGGGCGCTGATGCTGACCGCTGCCCGGCTGCGCGACACTGGCCGGCCCTACTCGATCGAGGCGGCGAAGGCCAAGTTGTTCGCCTCCGACATGGCGATGCGGGTGACCACCGACGCGGTGCAGATTCTGGGGGGCGCCGGCTACGTCGCCGATCATCCGGTAGAACGGTTCATGCGAGAGGCAAAGGTGCTTCAGATCGTCGAGGGGACCAATCAGATCCAGCGGATGGTCATTTCCCGTTCCCTCGCACGGTGATGAACGACTCGACGCGCGATCGGCAGCACCACGAAACTCAGTTACTGCGTGTAGGTTCCTGGCTGTGGAGGACATCGATCGGGCTATCATCGCCGCGCTGACCGTCGACGGCCGCCTTTCCTACACGGATCTTGCGGAAAAGGTGGGTCTGTCGGTGTCCGCGGTACATCAGCGGGTGCGCCGACTGGAACAACGCGGAGTCATCAAGGGATACACGGCAAAGGTCTCGTATGAAGCCCTGGAGCTGCCCCTGACCGCGTTCGTGGCGATCCGGCCGTTCGACCCGTCCCAACCCGATGACGCCCCGGAACGGCTGGCCCACCTGCCCGAGATCGACTCGTGCTACTCGGTAGCGGGGGAGGACTTCTACCTCCTGTTGATCCGGGTGGCCGGGCCAGCCGACCTGGAACGGGTGCTGCAGGAGATCCGTACCGCGGCCAGCGTCACCACCCGCACCACCGTGGTGCTCTCCACGCCGTACGAGGCCCGCCCGCCGAAGATCGGGCACGCGCAGACCGCCTAGCCGCAGCGGTGGTGACGCCGGAGCGCTCTCCACTGTAGGCATTGCGAACCGATTTACCCGGACTGCTGCGGGGTGGTCGGCTGGTCGCGTACGCCGCCGGACAACGCGCGCAGGGCGTTGAGAATGACCGCGACGTCGATCCCCTCCTGGAGGAACGCCCCGGCGACCGGGGGAAGCGCACCGGCCGCCGCCACGATCATGGCGATGACGGCCAGCCCCATCCCGCCCGTCGCGCTCTGCACGGCGATCCGTCGGGCGTATCGGGCGATCTCCACGGTTTCGGCGAGCCGGTCCAGCCGGTCGACGGTCAGTACCGCGTCGGCGACCTCCGCCGAGGCGGTCGCCCCGCTCGCGCCGATCGCCACTCCGACGTCGGCGGCGGCCAGCGCCGGAGCATCGTTGATGCCGTCACCCACCATCACCGTCACGGCGTGCTCCGACTCGGCCCGTACCCGCTCGACCTTGTCCTCGGGACGACACAGCGGTACGACGTCGTCGACCCGGACGATCCGGGCCACCCGCTCGGCCACCGGCGGCTGGTCCCCGGTGAGCATCAGGATCCGGGTGAACCCGGCCTGCCGCAGCCGGTCGATGGTGGGCACCGCGTCGGGGCGTACCGGATCGCGGAGCAGCAGCGCACCGGCCACCTCGCCCTCGACGCTGACCCAGACCACCGACATGCCTTCCCGGTCCGCCCGCTGTCGTGTCTGCTCGGCCCAGTCGGGCAGCTCGGCGCTCACCTGCCCGACCTGTACGCGGCGCCCCTCGACCCGTCCGCCGACCCCTCGTCCGGGCTCCTCGGTCACCTCCTCGGGAATCGCCAGTTTCAGCTGGCGGGCGGCGGCCTCCCGGACGATCGCGGTGGCCAGCACGTGCTGGGACAGCTGCTCGACCGACGCGGCCAACCGAAGCACCTCGTCCGGTTGTAGCCCCGGTGCCACCACCGTCTCCGCCGTCGCCGGGCGGCCCTCGGTCAGCGTGCCGGTCTTGTCGACCAGCAGCGTCCGGGCCCGCCCCAGCACCTCCAGCGAGCCGCCGTCGCGGACCAGTACGCCTCGGCGGGCAGCTCGGGACACACCGGAGACGATCGCGATCGGGGTGGCCAGTAGCAGGGGGCACGGGGTCGCCACCACCAGGACCGCCACCGCCCGACTGAACGAGCCGGATACCGCCCAGCCCAGGCCGGCGACGATCAGCGTGAACGGTACGAAGGCCGCCGCGTACCGGTCGGCGAGCCGGACCACCGGCGCCTTCCGGGCGGTGGCCTCCTGCGCCAGCCGGACGATTCCGGCGTAGGTGCTGTGGGCTGCGGTCTCCGTGGCCCGCATGCCGAACGCCGCCCCAGCGTTGACCACACCGCTGGCCACCGGCTGGTCCGGCCCGAGTTCGACCGGCCGGGACTCGCCGGTCACCACCGACTCGTCGATCGACGCGGCCTCCTCGGTGTGGCCGTCGACCGCTACTACTTCGCCTGGGCCCACAAGTAGCCGGTCCCCGGGTTGGACCGCCTCCAGATCGATCACCTCGACCCCGCCGCCCGCAGTACGTCGTTTCGCCGTCCGGGGTGCCCGGCTGAGCAGTTCGTGCAGGTCACGCGTTGCTCTACGCTGGGCGTACTCCTCCAGGGCCCGGCCGGTCGCCAGCATCAGCGCGATCACCGCGCCGGCCAGGTACTCGCCGATGACGAGGGCACCCAGGAGTGCCAGCGCCGCGATCACGTCGACTCCGAAGTGCCGGTGAAACAACGAGCGGACCACCGTGTATGCGGTGGGCAGCAGTGTGCCGACCGTCGCGGCGGCCCAGAGCAGTTCGGCGCTCCAGCGTGGGCCGGTGAACCAGAGCACCCCACCGGCGACGACCACGATGCTGAGGCCGATCAACGGTGCCCACTCCCACCAGCTGCGCCATCGCGCCAGCCACGATCTCATCGTCCTTCGCCTCCCGGGCACTCGCTGCCCGTACCGATCCTCGCAATCCGATCGCTGAGCCACGCCGGAAACGGCGCAGCCCCGAAACGGCACGGCCCCCGAACCCCGGTGTCAAGACGGCGTCAAGAACACGGACCCGGCCGTAGCGGGACCGTCAGGAGTGGTTATCGAAGCTGGCCAGGGGCGTTTGCATGGTCTGACGCGGTCGGTCATGGCCGTGGTTGACCTGTTGTGGAGGAGACGTTCGGTGCTCGACGTCGTGTTCGTGCTGCTGACAGTGGGACTGTTCGCGGCTCTCACCCTGCTCGTGCGGGCGGTGGAGCGACTGTGAACGCGGTCAATCTGATCGGTCTGATCGTGGCGGCCGGGCTGGCCGTCTTCCTGGTGGTCGCCCTGCTGTTTCCGGAGCGTTTCTAGATGACTACGACGACCGCGGGCGTGATCCTCATCGTCACGCTCGGCGCCGCCCTGGTGGCGGTCTACCGCCCGCTGGGCGACTACATGTTCCGGGTGGTCACCGCCACCGCGCATGCGCGGGTGGAGCGGGGAATCTACCGGGTGGTGGGGGTGGACCCGGCCACGGAGCAGTCCTGGGGCCGGTACGCCCGCAGCCTGCTGGCCTTTTCGGCCCTGTCCTTGCTGTTCCTCTACGGTCTGATGCGCGTCCAGGACAAGCTCTGGCTGTCCCTGGGGCTCGACCCGGTCACCGACCACATCGCCTGGAACACCGCCGTCTCGTTCGTCGCCAACACCAACTGGCAGGCGTACTCGGGTGAGTCGACCATGGGCCACCTGGTGCAGATGGCCGGGCTGGCGGTACAGAACTTCGTCTCGGCGGCGGTGGGCATCGCGGTGGCGGTAGCCCTGGTCCGGGGCTTCGCCCGGAGTCGTACCGAGCAGCTGGGCAACTTCTGGGTGGACCTGGTCCGGATCACCCTGCGGATCCTGCTGCCCATCTCGGTGCTCGGTGTCATCGCGCTGATGATCGGCGGCGCGGTGCAGAACCTCTCCGGTGGTACGGAGGTCTCCACGCTGGTCGGCGGTACCCAGACGATCACCGGCGGCCCGGTGGCCAGCCAAGAGGTGATCAAACTGCTGGGCACCAACGGAGGAGGCTTCTACAACGCCAACAGCGCCCACCCCTTCGAGAACCCGACGGCGTGGACCAACTGGCTACAGATGTTCCTGATCTTCGTCATCCCGTTCTGCATGCCCCGGCTGTTCGGACGGATGGTCGGGCAGAACCGGCAGGGCTACGCCATCGTGGCCGTGATGGCGGTCCTGGCGGTGGCCAACATCGCCCTCACCAACGTGTTCGAGCTGACCGGCAACGGCACCGTGCCGGAGGCGGTGGGGGCGGCCATGGAGGGCAAGGAGTCCCGGTTCGGGATCTCCAACTCGGCGACCTTCGCTGCGGTCACCACCTTGACCTCGACCGGCGCGGTCAACTCGTTCCACGACTCCTACACCGCGCTCGGCGGCATGATGCCGCTGGTCAACATGATGCTGGGCGAGGTCGCCCCGGGCGGTGTCGGGGCCGGGCTGTACGGCCTGCTCATCCTCGCCGTGATCACCGTCTTCGTCGCCGGCCTGATGGTCGGGCGCACCCCGGAGTACCTGGGCAAGAAGATCGGGGCCCGGGAGATCAAGCTCGCCTCGATGTACTTCCTGGTCACCCCGACCCTGGTGCTGGCCGGTACGGCCGCCGCCTTCGCCACCGGCAACAACACCACCGCGCTCAACGTCGGGCCGCACGGGCTGACCGAGGTGCTCTACGCGTTCACCTCCGCCAGCAACAACAACGGCTCGGCCTTCGCTGGGATCACCGTCAACACCCCGTGGTGGGACACCGCGCTCGGGCTGTGCATGCTGCTCGGCCGATTCATACCGATCGTCCTGGTACTCGCCCTGGCCGGATCCCTGGCCCGGCAGCGACCCGTACCCGAAACCGACGGCACGTTGCCGACCCACCGACCGCTCTTCGTCGGCATGGTCGTCGGTGTGACCGTGGTGCTGGTGGCGCTGACCTTCCTACCCGCGCTCGCCCTCGGCCCGCTGGCCGAAGGCCTGTGAGAGACCTGCTGAGGAAAGAGAAGATGACTGTCACCCCTGCGGCGCCCGCCCCGGTGGACGAGCTGCCACCGACCGGAGGATCGGGTACCCGCCCATCCCTCGGTGAACCGGGTCGGCGGGTCGGCGGCGGCCTGCTGGATCCCCGGCAGATGATCCGCTCGCTGCCCGACGCGCTACGCAAACTCAACCCCGCCACACTGTGGCGCAACCCGGTGATGCTGATCGTCGAGATCGGCGCGGCGCTCACCACGGTGCTCGCCATCATCGACCCGAGCGTCTTCGCCTGGGCGATCACCATCTGGCTGTGGCTGACCGTCGTGTTCGCCAACCTTGCCGAGGCCGTCGCGGAGGGCCGCGGCAAGGCCCAGGCGGCCACGCTGCGGAAGGCCCGCAAGGACACCATCGCCACTCGTCTCGTCGGCTGGACCCCGGGTGCCCGGCCGGCCCAGTACCGAGAGGAGGCGGTCGCCGCCCCGGAGTTGATGCCCGACGACATCGTGCTGATCGAGGCCGGCGGCGTGATCCCGGGCGACGGGGACGTCGTCGAGGGCATCGCCAGCGTGGACGAGTCCGCGATCACCGGTGAGTCGGCACCGGTGATCCGCGAGTCCGGTGGTGACCGCAGCGCGGTCACCGGCGGCACCCGGGTGCTCTCCGACCGGATCGTCGTACGGATCACCCAGAAGCCGGGGGAGAGCTTCATCGACCGGATGATCAGCCTGGTCGAGGGGGCCAACCGGCAGAAGACGCCCAACGAGATCGCACTGAACATCCTGCTTGCCGCGCTCACCCTGATCTTCCTGCTGGCGGTGGTGACCCTCCAGCCGATGGCCATCTTCGCCAAGGACTACCAGGCCGCCGCCCAGGACAGCGCCGCGATCACCGCCGACGGGATCACCGGCATCGTGCTCGCCTCGCTGCTGGTCTGCCTGATCCCCACCACCATCGGCGCGCTGCTGTCGGCGATCGGGATCGCCGGAATGGACCGTCTGGTCCAACGCAACGTGCTGGCGATGAGCGGTCGGGCGGTCGAGGCGGCCGGCGACGTGGACACCCTGCTGCTGGACAAGACCGGCACCATCACCCTGGGCAACCGCCAGGCCGCCGAGTTCCTGCCGGTCGAGGGGGTGACCTCGGAGGAGGTGGCCGACGCCGCCCAGTTGGCCAGCCTCGCCGACGAGACTCCCGAGGGCCGCTCGGTGGTCGTACTGGCCAAGAACGAGTACGGCCTGCGGGCCCGCGAGGAGGGCGTGGTGCCGCACGCCACCTTCGTACCGTTCACCGCGCAGACCCGGATGAGCGGCGTGGACCTGGGCGCCGAGGGGGTCGACGGCGGGGTACGGCAGATCCGCAAGGGTGCGGCCACCGCCGTGATGAAGTGGGTACGCGACAACGGCGGTCACCCCTCGGACGCCGTCGGGCAGATCGTCGACGCGATCAGTGGTAGTGGTGGCACCCCACTGGTGGTCGCCGAGCACGTCGAGGGCGCTCCGGCCCGCGCCCTCGGGGTGATCCACCTCAAGGACGTGGTCAAGAGCGGGATGCGGGAACGCTTCGACGAGATGCGCCGGATGGGCATCCGGACCATCATGATCACCGGCGACAATCCCCGTACCGCCAAGGCCATCGCCGACGAGGCCGGGGTGGACGACTTCCTGGCCGAGGCCACGCCCGAGGACAAGCTCGCCCTGATCCGGAAGGAGCAGGAGGGCGGTCGACTGGTCGCGATGACCGGCGACGGCACCAACGACGCACCCGCGCTGGCCCAGGCCGATGTCGGGGTGGCGATGAACACGGGTACGTCGGCGGCCAAGGAAGCCGGCAACATGGTGGACCTGGACTCCGACCCGACCAAGCTGATCGAGATTGTCGAGATCGGCAAGCAACTGCTCATCACCCGGGGCGCGCTGACCACGTTCTCCATCGCCAACGACATCGCCAAGTACTTCGCGATCATCCCGGCGATGTTCGCCACCGTCTACCCGAGCCTGGACACGCTCAACATCATGCGGCTGTCCAGCCCCGAATCCGCGATCCTGTCCGCGGTCATCTTCAACGCGATCATCATCGTGGCGCTCGTACCGCTGGCGCTACGTGGAGTGCGCTACCGGCCGAGCAGCGCGGCGGCCCTGCTGCGCCGCAACCTGTGGATCTACGGCCTGGGCGGCATCGTCGCCCCGTTCATCGGCATCAAACTGATCGACCTTCTCATCCAGTTCATCCCAGGGATCTCGTGATGCGTTTACCGACCTGGTTGTCCCAGCACCTTGCCGCACTGCGCGCGGTCCTGGTCCTCACCGTTCTGCTCGGGCTGGTCTACCCGCTGGCCATGGTGGCCATCGGCCGGTTGCCCGGCCTGGCCGACCGGACCGACGGCTCGCTCGTTCGTGACGGCGGGGGCAAGGTGATCGGCAGTCGGATGATCGGGCAGTCGTTCACCGACGCCGACGGCAACCCGCTGCCGGCCTACTTCCAGAGCCGCCCCTCGGCTGCCGGGGACGGCTACGACCCGACCTCCACCAGCGCCAGCAACCTCGGGCCGGAGAGCGTGGTGGACACCCTCTCCGACGATCCGGAGGAGGCGTCGCAGAGCCTGCTCACCCAGGTCTGCGCCCGTAGCCGGGCGATCGGTGAACTGGACGGCGTGGACGGGCGCCGGCCGTACTGCACCAACGACGGGGTCGGCGCGGTCCTGTCGGTGTACCGACGCGACGGGCTGACCGGGCCGGTGATCCGGGTGGTCAGCGTCAACCAGGCCTGCCCGGTGACGCCGTTTCTGTCGACCTACGCCGGGATCACCGTCGAGTGCGCCCGGCCCGGCGAGGACTACCGAGGTGGCCTGGTCACCCCGGTACGGGGCGACGCGCCGGCCGAGCCCGCAGTCCCCGTCGACGCGGTCACCGCCAGCGGCAGCGGTCTCGACCCGCACATCAGTCCCGCGTACGCCCGGCTCCAGGTGCCCCGGGTGGCCCGGGAGCGGGGCAGTGACGTTGCCACCGTGCAGCGGCTGGTCGACGCGTACACCTCCGGGCGCCAGTTGGGCTTTCTGGGGGAACCGGTGGTCGACGTACTGGGGCTCAACCTCGCCCTGGACCGGGACCTACCGATCCGCCGCTGAGGCGCCGTGGCGTTGAGGTGTTGAGGCGTTAGGAAGGGCCCCTTGCTATACAGAAAACGATAGGAAGGGGCCCTTCCTAACATGCGAGGGCAGGATTGATACGTGGCACGTGGGCAGTTGCGGATCTACCTCGGGGCGGCCCCGGGTGTAGGTAAGACCTACGAGATGCTGGAGGAGGCGAACCGGCGGGCCGAGCGGGGAACGGACGTGGTCGTCGGGTTCGTCGAGACCCACGGTCGGAAGGCCACCGCGGCGATGATCGGTGACCTGGAGGTGATCCCTCGGCGGACGATGAGCTATCGCGGCGTGGAGTTCACCGAGATGGACCTGGCCGCGGTCCTGGCGCGACGCCCCGAGGTGGCCATCGTCGACGAACTGGCCCACACCAACGTCCCGGGCTCCAGCAACCTCAAACGCTGGCAGGACGTACAGGAGCTGCTGGACGCCGGCATCACCGTGTTGTCCACGGTCAACATCCAGCACCTGGAGTCGCTCAACGACGTCGTGGAGCAGATCACCGGGGCCAAGCAGCGGGAGACCGTACCGGACGAGATCGTCCGCCGGGCCGAGCAGGTCGAGCTGGTCGACATGACCCCGGAGGCGCTACGCCGCCGCATGGCACACGGCAACATCTATCGCCCCGACAAGATCGATGCCGCGCTGGGCAACTACTTCCGGATCGGCAACCTGACCGCCCTGCGCGAGCTGTCCCTGCTCTGGCTGGCCGACAAGGTGGATGAACAGCTGGGCCGCTACCGTACCGATCACGACATCGGGGCCACCTGGGAGGCCCGGGAGCGGGTGGTGGTGGCGCTCACCGGCGGCCCCGAGGGGGAGACCCTGATCCGCCGGGCCGCCCGAGTGGCGGCCCGCGGCAAGGGTGCCGACCTGCTGGCCGTACACGTCGCCCGCAGCGACGGGCTGGTCGGCGCGGACCCGGCCCAGCTGGCCCGGCAGCGGGTGCTGGTGGAGAGCCTCGGCGGCACCTACCACCAGGTGGCGGGCAACGACGTCCCGGCGGCGCTGCTCGACTTCGCCCGGGGGGTCAATGCCACCCAGATCGTCCTCGGGGCCAGCCGCCGGGGCCGGTTCGCCCAGTTGCTCTCGCCCGGGGTCGGGGTGACCACCACCGCGCGGTCCGGGTCGATCGACGTCCATCTGGTCACGCACGAACAGATCGGGCGGGGGCGGCAACAAGTCTCCGTCGGCAGCGCACTGTCCCGCCGCCGACGGCTGGCCGGGTTCGCGCTGGGCGTGGTGGGCATGCCACTGCTCACGTACGGGGGGCTTCTCCTCGAGGACGCCCTGTCATTGACCAGCGAGATCCTGGTGTTCCTCGCCGGGGTCGTGGGGGTGGCGCTGGTGGGCGGACTGTGGCCGGCGCTGCTGGCGGCGGTGGTCGGCTCCCTGCTGATCAACTATTTCTTCACCCCGCCCACCCGCGACTTCACCATCGCCGAGCGGGAGAACCTGCTCGCGCTCGCGGTCTTCCTCGTCGTCGCGGCGGCGGTGAGCGCAGTGGTGGACCTGGCCGCCCGGCGGACCCGGGAGGCCGCTCGGGCCAGCGCCGACGCGCAGACCCTGGCCACCGTCGCGGGTGGGGTACTGCGGGGTGCTCGACCGCTGACCGCGCTGCTGGAACGGCTGCGGGAGACCTTCACCCTGCGTACGGTGACCCTGCTGGAACGGGTACCGGACGCACCGCCCAGCCCGGACCTGCAACATGACCCCAGTGCCTGGCGGATCGCCGCCAGCGTCGGCCCGCAACCGTGCACCACCCCGGCCTCCGGTGACGTCGACGTACGGGTCGACGAGAACCTGTCCCTGGTGCTCAGTGGTCGGCTGCTGGACGCCGCCGATCGACGCATCGTCGAGGCGTTCGCCGCGCAGGCGGCGGTGGCGCTGCGCCAGGAGCGACTCAGTGAGGAGGCGGCAGCGGTCCGGCCGTTGGCGGAGGCCGACCGGATGCGTACCGCCCTGCTGGCGGCGGTCAGCCACGACCTGCGTACCCCGTTGGCTTCCGCGAAGGCAGCGGTGACCAGTCTGCGCAGCGTGGAGGTCGAGTTCGACGAGGCCGACCGGGACGAGCTACTGGCCACGGCGGAGGAGTCGTTGGACCGGCTCGGGCAGTTGGTGGCGAATCTGTTGGACATGAGCCGGTTGCAGGCGGGGGTGCTGGGCCTGTCGCTGACGCCGATCGGGCTGGAGGACGCCGTACCACCGGCGCTGGACGAGTTGGGTGAGCCGGCCCGGCAGGTCCAGGTACGACTTCCCGCTCACGTGCCGGCGGTGTTGGCCGACCCAGGGCTGCTGGAACGGGTGCTGGTCAACCTGGTGGCCAATGCCCTGCGATTCAGTCCGCCGGACCAGCCGCCCCTGGTCACCGCCAGCGAACATGGCGGACAGGTCGAGCTGCGAGTGGTGGATCAGGGGCCGGGCATTCCGCACGAGGAGTGGGAACAGGTCTTTCTACCCTTCCAGCGCTACGGTGACCGCGACAATCATGCCGGTGTGGGGCTCGGACTGGCCCTGTCCCGGGGACTGGCCGAGGCGATGGGCGGCAGCCTGGTGCCGGAGGACACGCCCGGCGGGGGACTGACGCTGGTGCTCAGCCTGCCCTCGGCGGAAGGAGAGAGCCGGTGACCCGGGTGCTCGTGGTCGACGACGAACCGCAGATCCTGCGTGCGTTGCGGATCAACCTACGCGCCCGCCGCTACGACGTGGCCGTGGCGGCCGACGGTGCCGCCGCGCTGCGGTTGGCCGCCAGCCATCATCCGGACCTGGTGGTGCTCGACCTTGGGCTGCCCGACATGGACGGAGTGGAGGTGATTCGTGGGTTGCGCGGCTGGACCAACGTACCGATCATCGTGCTCTCCGGCCGGGCCGGCAGCCAGGACAAGGTCGCCGCGCTCGATGCGGGGGCCGACGACTACGTCACCAAGCCGTTCGGGGTGGACGAGCTGCTGGCCCGGGTACGAGCGGTGACGCGACGTACCGCGGGAGCGGGGGAGGCGGTGCCGGCGGTCGTGATCGGACGGCACACGGTCGACCTGGCCGCGCACGTCGTACGTGCCGACGACGGCACCGAGGTCCGGCTGACGCCAACGGAGTGGCACCTGTTGGAGATTCTGGCCCGCAACCCGGGCCGGCTGGTGAGTCAGCGGCAGCTGCTGCACGACGTGTGGGGTCCGCAGTACCAGTCCGAGACGAACTATCTGCGGCAGTACATGGCCCAGTTGCGGCGCAAACTGGAGGACGACCCGGCCCGGCCCCGGCATCTGTTGACCGAGCCGGGTATGGGCTACCGCTTCCAGCCGTAGCCCATACCCGCTCCTGGCCGGAGCGCGTCGGCCCAACCCCGGCAGTGGTGCCTCGCCTCAGCCCCTGCGGGCGGCGATCACGGTGGCGTACCGGGCCGCCACGTCCGGCCAGTTCACGATCTCCCACATGGCCTTGACGAAGTCCGGCCGGACGTTGCGGTACTGCAGGTAGTAGGCGTGCTCCCAGGCATCGAAGGCGAGCAGCGGCACCGAGCCGATGCCGACATTGCCGTGGTGGTCGTAGACCTGCTCGACGATGAGCCGGCCGCCGACCGGCTCGTAGGACAGCACACCCCAGCCGGAACCCTGCACCAGGGTGGTGGCCGCCGACATCTGGGCGTGGAACGCCTCGAACGAGCCGAAGTGCTCGGTGATCGCCTCGGCCAGGTCGCCCTCGGGTCGCCCGCCGCCGTCCGGCGACATGTTCTGCCAGTAGAGCGAGTGCAGCACGTGCCCGGAGAGGTTGAAGGCGAGCGTCTTCTCCAGCCCCACGATGCCGGTCAGTTCGCCCTTGTCGCGGGCCTCCGCGATGCGTTCGAGACTGTCGTTGGCGCCCTTGACGTACGCGGCGTGGTGCTTGTCGTGGTGCAGCTCAAGGATCTGTCCGTTGACGTGCGGCTCCAGCGCCGCGTAGTCGTAGGGCAGGTCGGGCAGGGTGTAGGTGCTCACGTTCGGACCCTTTCGGCCGGGGAGGTGATAATGCAAGGCTTACTTGTTTGCCATGTATGCAATAAGTGGTCGGTGGGCTCATCCATCGCTGAGCACCCCGGTGTTCTGGCACGCGGTCAGCCGCCACTGCCCGTCCTCCTTCGCCATGACGAACAGCGGGGTGCCGACGTCCTCACCTTCGGTGTTCCGATAGACCTGACGGACCTTGACGGCAGCCACGTCGGGCCGGATGAACAGCACGTGTTCGACCTCGAAGGTGACGGTCGATCCGCGCATCCCGCCAGGCAGCACCTGGTGGGTGAAGGCCGAGATCGCGTCGCGGCCGAACAGCCGTTTGCCGTGGCCGGTCGTCCAGATCGCGTCGGCCCGGAACAGGCTGACGAACTCGTCGGGTAGCTCGTTGTTCTGGCTATGTTCGACCGTGGCGACCACCTGGCTGATCGCCTTGATTTCGGCCTTGCGGGTCTCTTCGTCGATGGTCATCGCGCTCATGGGACCGACCGTATGACCTCAAGCGGACTTGAGGTCCAGACGTTCCAGAGTGATCAGTCGTACTACACACCAGCCCGCTCGTACGACGCCCGGTCGTGACATCCCCGGGTTTGGCTGTCGGCCCTGGGTGGGGAAGGCCGCTCGCTGCTGTACGGGCATCCGCGTACCCACACCACGTGGCACCGGGTCGCGCCGCTGCTGGAGGACTACCGGGCCGGCGCCAGAGCGGGCGCAGGGTGCCACACCGGCCAGGTGCCTGGCCGCTCCATCCCGGCACCGACCGACTTGCGGGTGCCGTCCACCGTGACCAGCCGGGCGGCCACCCCGAGCGACTCCAGCCACGGCACGGCGTCGTAGCCGCGCAGCACCGTAGCGACGCTCAACGCCTTCGCATCGACACAGTTCGCCGCCGCCACGGATACGCCGGCCCACTGCTGGGCCGGTGGCTGACCGGTGCGTGGATCGACGATGCCGAAGCCGGGCGGGTCGTGGTCCAGGCCGGAGGAGGTGGCCACGGCGCCACCGGCCAGCATGATCCGTTCGGTGCCGAGGGAGACCGGCCAACCATCCGTCGGGAGGGCTCCGGCGGTGGCGACACACCGGCCGAGGCCGACCAGCGCGCCGTCGTCGTACCGGGCGGCGAGCAGGTCCGCGCAGCGCTGGGCGGCGTACGCCTTCACGATCGCGCTCAGGTCGAGCACCACGGCGGGTGGCACCGTCAGGTGCCCCTGGTGCAGGAGGACGCTCCGCCAGCCGTCCACCGGGCCGGCCGGGAGCGCTGGGCCGGCCGGGGATACGCCATTACCTGATAGCCACGGCCGACACAGCCGTAGCCGCAGCAGAGCTGCTCCGATGGTCGGGTCGACGTCCCCATCGGTCAACTCGGCGGCGGAGAGCGCGGCCGTCACCAGGTCACTCAGCGGGGGACTGACCCGCACCGGCTGTCCCGCCGCCCGGTGCGCCCGGGCCAGCTCGGTGTCGGATCGGCCTCGGGCGTAGACCCGGTTGATCTTCACAAGTTCGGCCATCACCAGTCGCCGGGCACCGATCATGACGGTTGGGTCGGTGACCGTGACCCGTACCGGTGTTCCCCGATACGCCCATCGTGCCGTCCGCATACGCCGCTCCCGTCACTACCCGTGGCCCGGTCAGCCTCGCGACGGTGGCTGTATCGGTGGTGTGACGAACCTGTGAGTCAGCTGTGACAACGCTGGTGGCCGTCTCGTGGCCGGGCGGTACGGCGATCGCACAGGTGACACACAGACGACCCAGAGGACAGACCCAGCCAGCAGCGGCATCATGCAGGTTATGGGCACCGATCCACGATCCACCGGCAGCCAGGTCGAGTTGCGCCGACCCGACGGCGAGCCGGTACGGGTGCTGGTGGTCGACGACGAGACGACGTTGACCGACCTGCTCGCCATGGCACTGCGCTACGAGGGATGGCAGGTGCAGGGCGCGAACACCGGCACCAACGCGGTGCGGGTGGCGAGACAGTTCCGACCGGACGTCGTCGTACTCGACGTCATGCTGCCCGACCTGGACGGGTTCGAGGTGCTCCGGCGGCTACGCGGGCACCTTCCCGACGTGCCGATCCTGTTTCTCACCGCCCGGGACGCCGTCGAGGACCGGATCGCCGGGCTGACCGTGGGCGGTGACGACTATGTGACAAAACCGTTCAGCCTGGAGGAGGTGGTGGCCCGGCTTCGGGCCCTGATGCGGCGGGCCGGGGTGGCGATCGCTCCCCAGGAGGAGGCGATGCTGGTGGTGGGCGACCTGACCCTGGACGAGGACAGCCACGAGGTACGCCGGGGCGGGCAGCTGATCTCGCTGACCGCGACCGAGTTCGAGCTGCTGCGGTTCCTTATGCGTAACCCGCGGCGGGTACTGAGCAAGGCGCACATTCTGGACCGAGTGTGGAACTACGACTTCGGCGGCCAGGCCAATGTGGTCGAGCTGTACATCTCCTATCTGCGTAAGAAGATCGACGCTGGCCGGGAGCCGATGATCCATACGCTGCGTGGTGCGGGGTATGTCCTCAAGCCCGCCGACTGACGGTCGACCCGACGACCAGTCGCACGTCCCCTCGGCGGCGGACCGGTCACCGCAGGCCAACCGGCGGTGGTGGTCGCGAGCGGCGGATGGCATCCGGCGGTGGTGGCGGCGGCAGGTCGGCCCGGTCCGGCGGTGGCTGGCCGGTCGCTCGCTGCGCACCCGACTGGTGGCGGCGGTACTGGCGTTGCTCGCCGTCGTGTGCGTGGCGATCGGTGTGGTCACCACGGTGGCGCTGGACAACTTTCTGGTCGACCAGCTTGATCAACGTCTCGGTACGGCGGCCACCCGGGCAGGCGGGCCGCTGGGTTGGCCAGCCCCCGGTGGGGACGGGTTCTTCCGGGGCCAAGCTGCCGGAACCCTTACCGCCAAGGTGGAGGACGGACAGCTCGTCTGGGCCGCCACCTTCCGGCCGGACGCCGCGACCGAGCAGCAGCCGGTACCGGCTGCGCAGCGGTCCACCCTGCTGGCGTTGCCCACCGACGGCCGGCCTCGTTCCCGGGATCTCGGCGAACTGGGGGACTACCGCCTGGTCGCCCGCCGCACGCCCGATGGCGACGTGTTCGTCACCGGCCTGCCGCTGGCCGAGGTGCAGCGAACCGTCTGGTGGATGGTCGCGCTCCAGGCGGGGATAGCCGGTGCCGGGTTGCTGATCGCCGGTACGGCAGGTGCCTTGATCGTGCGGGCCGCGTTGCGCCCGCTACGGCGGCTGGCGGCGACCGCCGGTCGCGTCGCCGAGCTGCCGTTGGACCGGGGAGAGGTGGCGTTGCGGGTCCGGGTGCCGGCCACCGACACCGACCAGCGCACCGAAGTGGGGCAGGTTGGTGCCGCGCTCAACCGGATGCTGGGGCACGTCGCCGCCGCGCTCACCGCCCGGCAGGCCAGCGAGACCCGGGTACGTCAGTTCGTCGCGGACGCCAGTCACGAGTTGCGTACGCCGCTGGCAGCGATCCGCGGCTACGCCGAACTCGCCCGCCGGGGCCGGGAGCCAGTACCGGCAGACGTCGCCCACGCGTTGCGCGGAGTGGAGTCGGCCAGCGCCCGGATGACCCGCCTGGTCGATGACCTGCTGCTGCTTGCCCGGTTGGACTCGGGTCGGCCGTTGGCCACCGAGCCGGTGGACCTGTCGGCGCTGGCGGTCGACGCGGTCAGCGACGCCCATGCGGCCGGGCCGGAGCACCGGTGGCGGCTGGAGTTGCCCGCCGAGCCGCTGCAGGTGGTCGGTGATCCGGTCCGGTTACCCCAGATCCTGGCGAACCTGTTGACCAACGCCCGTACCCACACCCCGTCCGGCACCACCGTCACGACCGGCCTGTCGGCGCCCGGTGACGGCACCGCCGAGATCACCGTCGCCGACGACGGGCCGGGCATCCCGGCCGAGTTGCAGCCGGAGGTCTTCGAGCGGTTCAGCCGGGGAGACACGTCCCGATCGCGGGCCGCCGGTAGCACCGGCCTCGGACTGGCGATCGTGGCGGCCATCGTGGCGGCGCACGAGGGCACGGTCACCGTTGTCAGCCAGCCGGGACATACCGTCTTCACGGTACGACTTCCCGGGCTCGTCGCCGACCCACCGTCCTGATCAGTCACCAGCCAACTCGCCTCGTACCGGTCCGGGCCGCTCGGCTGTTTCTTGGGCTTCGGCGGCGGCCAGTTGGCGTACCCGCTGAACCTCGGGCGCATGGTGGAAGCGCCAGGCGACCCGGGCGAGCCAGGCGCTCTCCGCGGCCAGGGAGGGATCGATGTCCTGGACCGGATGCTCGGCGCCATAGTTGCGTCCGGCGGCGTGCCCGGCCAGCGCGGCGGCGATCACCGCCGCCTCCAGGGTGGCCGGATCTGCAGCCGGGCCGACCCACCGGGCCACCTCCGGGTGGGCGTACGGGCGTAAAACCAACTGCGCGTCGCGGATTTCGATGACCCGGCGGTAGAGCGCGAACTCCGCTCCGGTTGCCAATCGGGGGGTGGTGGTGAGGGTGACCTGGGGTACCGCCTCGTGCAGGGTGCGCCACAGCGGCTGGATCTGCCGGTAGCGAAGTACCGCACGTCCCCAACGTAGCGGCGCGGTGAGTCGGTTGCCCCAGGCGGTGAGGGTCGCCCCGATCAGCCAGAGGACCACACAGATCGCCCCGATCGCCGAGCCCACCGGCAGGGTGGTGGCCAGTGACCGTCCGGTAGTCAGGGTGATCATCGGGCGTACCCCGGACCAGCCGGCCCAGATGATTCCGAGAGCCGCGCCGGCGACCGCGAACCGTAGCCCCACCCGTAGCGCCGTGGCCTCGATGTGGCGCACGTAGCCGCCGACGCTGTGGATGAAGGTGGCCAGGCTGGCGGCGATGTAGAGGAAGAACACGGCCAGGTAACCGACCACCAGCGGATCGCGGGAGTAGACGTTGACGAAGTTCAGGGTGTGCTGGGTGTCTGCCAGCAGTAGGAGGGTGGCCATCAGCGCGATGGCCGCAGCCAGGATGATTCCGTGCCGCCGCAGCCACTGCCGGGTGTGCTGCGGCCGGGCGATGCTCTGCCCGAGCGCCCCGAGGAAGTAGGCGGCGGTCATCTCCAGTCCGTTGCCGACCAGCCGGGCAAGGTTGGGTACGGGTTCGAAGTGGCTGGCCAGGATCAGGGTCGGCTGTGCCATGGTGGCCAGTCCCAGCCCCAGAAAGAAAAAGAAGGCCGACAGGTAGCGCAGGCCGGAGGCGCGTCGGTCACGCCGTACGCGGAGCAGCTTGTAACCGCTGACCCCGACGGTGAGGGCACAGGCGCAGTAGTTGATCCAGTTCATTCGCTCAGCGGGTGTCGAATACGGACCCGAGTCGGGCCAGACCGTCGGCGACCTCGGGGGAGGTGGTGCCACTGGCGCGTCGTCGGGCTCGCTGGGCGATCATCGAGGCGACGAGTTCGGCCTCCTGCTCCTGGTCGGCCGTGTAGTCGGACCGGCCGAGGACCCTCCGGACCAGGTCGCTGGAGAGGTTGGGCAGCAGGAGACGGGGCAGCACGTCGAGGGTGGTGTCGCCGATGTGTCCACATAGCAGGTGCCCCACCTCGTGTAGCAGGATGTGGTCCTGGTGCAGACGGGTGGTGCTGGCCGAGTAGAAGATGTAGTCGGCCTGGTCGGTGGCGACGAGGGCACCGCAGTGGGTGGCCTGGCCGGACATTGGCACCAGTTCCACTGGGCGACCGCGCTGGCGGGCCAGTGCAGCGACGAATCCCGCCGGGTCGAATGGCGCGGGAATCGCCAGCGCCTCGACGATTTGTTTGCACCGGCACCACATGCTGCGGTCAACCGCCATCGCGCCCCGCCGTCGCGTTTCGGCGTGCCTCCCGTCGGCTGATTGCCTCGATCATGTCGCTGATGGTGTCGAGCCCCTCCGGGGACAGGGTGACCGCCCGGAGGGCGATCTGCCGTACGGTGTTGTCCCGCAACGCCCCCAGCAACTCCAGCTCGCTGGCGATCCGGGCGCTCTGCTCGTCGTCGAAGAAGTAGGCCGGCGGTACCTGGAAGAACTGGGCGAGCGCCTCCAGGTGTCGTTTGGTGGGGTTGTCCCGTCGGCCGGTGCGTAACTGCCAGAGGTAGGTGGCGGAGAAGGTCTCCCCGGTCGCCTCGCGGCAGGCGCTGGCGACCTCCTCGTTGCGGTACTGCTCCCGATCCGGGCGCCGGATGATCTCGAAGAGCCGGTTGATCTTCTCGGCCAGGGTGGACCGGTCGGTGGGTTGGGCCATTCAGCCACTCCTCCTTCCGGAATGGACAGATCCCCGCAACGGTATTGACGGGGCGGACTTCCTCGGAGATTCTAGCGGGGGAGCTTTGAACTGAAATGAATCATCAGGTCATCGTCTTCCATCTCAGCTTGGTGCTGAGGAGGTACGAGGTAAGCAACACGGGACCGAGCCGGTGTGTCGTCCCCCGCGGCACACCGGCTCGTCTGCGTACCACTGAATCGGTTGCGCTGGACGGGCGCCGGGGGCTCGTCCAGCTCTTCTTCCACCTCGGCACACCACACTGTGCCGGCCGACCCACACATGCCACATGGCCAAAGGGAACCATCCCTGGTGTGACCGGCCGGGGGTCGGGAGAAGATAGTGCAGTGAGCGAGACGATGGCGGCCGGAACCGGTGCCGGGCTTCGGCCCCGAGTCGACGCGGTGGTGGTCGGTGCCGGACCCAACGGTTTGGCCGCAGCGCTCGTCCTTGCCGGTGCCGGCCTCAGCGTTGAGGTATACGAGGCTGCCGACACGATCGGTGGCGGCGCCCGGACCGAACAGCTCACCCTGCCGGGCTTCTGGCACGACGTGTGCTCGGCGGTGCACCCGATGGCCCTGGCCTCCCCGTTCTTCCAGGCGTTCGACCTGGCCGCACACGGTGTCGAACTGCTCCAGCCGGAGGTCGCGTACGCCCACCCGCTCGACGGAGGGCGGGCCGGTCTGGCCTGGCGGGACCTCGACCGTACGGCCGAGGGGTTGGGGGTCGACGGGCCGGCGTGGCGATCGTTGCTCGGCCCGCTGGCCACACACTGGCGGCCGCTGGTCGCCACCATCATGTCCGACTTCCGTAGCGTCCCCCGCCACCCGGCAACCGCACTGCGGTTGGGCCTGCGGATCCTGGAGCAGGGCTCGCCACTGTGGTCGGCCCGGTTCCGGGACGCGACGGCACCCGCGCTGCTCACCGGGGTCGCCACCCACGCGATCGCACCGCCCCGGTCCCTGGTGCCCGCTGGCGCGGGGCTGCTGTTGGCCGCGCTCGGACACGCCGTCGGGTGGCCGATGCCGCGGGGCGGCAGTGCGGCCATCATCCGGGCGATGGCCGCCGAACTGGTCCGCCTGGGCGGACGGATCGTCACCGGCACCCGGATCGACACGCTGGCGCAGCTTCCACCGGCCCGCGCCGTCCTGCTCGACGTCACACCAGCCGGGTTGCTCCACATCGCTGGCGACGCGCTGCCCGCCGGCTACGCCCGCCAACTGCGCTCCTTCCGGTACGGCGGTGCGGTGTGCAAGGTCGACTTTGCGCTCTCCGGTCCGGTGCCCTGGACCGCGCCCGACCTGGATCGGGCCGGCACCCTGCACCTGGTTGGCGCCCGGCCGGAAGCGGTGGCCGCCGAGCGGGCGGTGGCCACCGGCCGGCACGCGACCCGCCCCTATGTGTTGGCGGCCCAGCCAGGGGTGGTCGACGACACCCGCGCCCCGGCCGGGCGGCAGGTGCTGTGGACGTACGCGCACGTGCCGAACGGTTCACCCCGGGATGTCAGCGACCAGGTCGTCGCCCAGGTGGAGCGGTTCGCCCCCGGGTTCCGGGACCTGATCCTGGCCACCCACGTGATTCCTGCCGCCGACGCGGCGAGGCACAACGTCAACTATGTCGGTGGGGACATCTCCAGCGGTGCCGCGACGGCCTGGCAACAGGTGATGCGGCCGGTCCCGCGCTGGGACCCGTATCGCACCCCGTTGCCCGGGGTGTATCTCTGCTCGTCGTCCACCCCGCCGGGGCCGGGCGTGCACGGCATGGCCGGGCTGCACGCCGCCGGTCGGGCGCTGCGACACCGGTTCGGTATCCGGGCCGACCCACTTTGCTTCATCGAATCCTCCGGATTGGCGGACGGTACGGCCATCGGCTGCCTCGGGGTCCACAGCAACCGCTGACCTGGGTCGACGGTGATCGTTGACCGAATCTGGACCAGCCGACCGGACGAATTCACCTTCTGTTTCACAGGTCTTCACAGCTCGTTCCGAGCTTGTTCCGATGTTGATCGGGTTGGCTTGCTTCTCGTGACCGACGAGAGAGGAACGGCGCGCACCAGACCCGGTGATGATCAGGCCGGCCATGCCCTGCGGGCACCCAGCAAACTGCACGCGTTCAACCGGTACGAGGTCAAGTATCTGGTGGATGCGTCGTTGGTGCCCGCGTTGAGGGACGAACTGGCCAAGCGGTTGGATCCGGACAGTCATGGTGCGAACGGCGGATACGGCGTGTGGAGCGTCTACTACGACACCACACGGTTGCGTTTCTACTGGGAAAAGATCGAAGGGTTGCGGTTCCGTCGCAAGATCCGGATCCGGCATTACGGAGATCGGTTCAACGTCGATGACGACACCACCGTCTATGTCGAGATCAAGCAGCGGGTCAACCGGGTCACCCAGAAACGTCGGGTTGCCCTGCCATACCGGCTGGCTCGGCGGCTCTGTGACGAGCGGGTGATGGTCGATCACGCACCGGCTCAGTCGGCCTTCGTTGAGGAGGTGCTCGGCCTGGTGTCGGGCTTGGATCTACGGCCGGTGGCGATGACCGGCTACCAACGGCAGGCCTTCGTCGGCCGGGAATCGGACCTGGGCCTTCGGGTGACCCTGGATCACCGGGTGCGCGGACGGGATCGGGACTTCCATCTGGGGGCTGATTCGGAGAATCGGTTCATCATCCCGCCGTCGAAGTCCGTGCTGGAGGTCAAGGCGAATGAGCGGGTGCCGTACTGGCTCACCGATCTAGCGGCTCGGACGAACCTGTCGGTGGTCCGGGTGTCGAAGTACTGCCAGAGCGTCGAAGCCTTCGGGCGTGCGCCACGATCGATATTCCACATTTCCGATGATGCTGGCGACGAACTGTCGTCAATGGCTTTCCAAGGCGAGGGATAAGCAGCAATGGAATTCAACGTGCAAGATCTCTCCGGCACCTTCAGTGTCGGCGACATAACGATCGCGCTCGCCCTGTCGTTCGTACTCAGTGCGGTGATCGGCTGGATCTACCGAGCCACCCATCGCAATGTCTCCTACAGCCAGTCCTACGTCCAGACCCT
This sequence comes from Micromonospora sp. NPDC003197, assembly GCF_053590565.1. NCBI lineage: Bacteria > Bacillati > Actinomycetota > Actinomycetes > Micromonosporales > Micromonosporaceae > Micromonospora > Micromonospora sp. NPDC003197. Next base: position 23,548 of record NZ_JBSFTE010000030.1, read on the forward strand.
GGTCATCCTCGGGATGCTGGTTTCGTTGATCATGCTGGTGGTGGGGTCGAACATCGCCCGCGCCTTCGCGCTCGTCGGTGCGCTGTCGGTGGTGCGCTTCCGTAACGCCATCAAGGAGACCCGGGATGTCGGGTTCATCTTCCTTACCATGGGCGTCGGAATGGCCTGCGGCACTCGGTTCTACACCCTGGCGGTCATCGCGACCGTCGCGATTGGCCTGGTCGTCCTGGTGATGTACCGGTTCAGCTGGTTCCAGTTGAACGTGCAGCGGCAGGTGGTCAAGGTGCAGGTGCCGCCGGACGGGGACTACACCGCGAACATCCAGGACGTGTTGCTGCGGCACACTTCCGAGTTTGAGCTGGTGAGCCTGGAGTCCATTCGCGGCGGAGCCCTCACTGAGCTGCTGTACAGCGTACGGCTCAAGAAGGGCGCCAAGCCCGGTGAACTGATCTCGGCGTTGAGTGAGCGGACGGCGGGGCAGCGGGTGACCGTTCTGACCGGCTACGACCAGACGGATCTGTGATGACCACGCCACTACCGGCGGCACCCGTGCCGCGGCCGGTCCGCCGGTCGGTGGTCGGGCGACTCAAGGACCGGATTCCGCTACGGGTGCGGCACTACTGGAAGCTGTTGACGGTCTGTGTGGCCTTTCTGACCGTGTTGACCCTCGGGTTCGGCAGTGATCGGATCCGGCCGTACGTCAGCAGCCACAGCGACGAGTCCGGCGATGCGGTGACGGTCGACCTCGCTGGCCGTCAGGATCTGTTCGACGCGACCACCGGGCACAGCATCTCGCTGACCTTCCGGGACGCCGACTATCAGCGGATGCTCGACGAGTACTTTGCCAACGGTGAGAAGGAGTACGTCGAGGCGGATCTGATGATCGACGGAACCGCTGTGCCGAGCGTCGGGATCCGCCTCAAGGGCAACTCCACGCTGATGGGGCTGACCCGCAACGGGGAGGCCCGCCAGAACCGGAGCGGCGACCGTCCGGAGGGTGCTCCGAATGGTGGTGACCGGGCCGGTGGCCCGCCGGCCGGTGGCGGCTTCCCGGGTGGCGGCTTCCCAGGCGGTGACTTCCCAGGCGGTGACTTGCCGGCCGGTGCGGGTCCCGGCGGTGGTGGACCGGGCGGTGGCGGTCCGGGCGGCCGGGCATCGCTGGCAGCTGAGGAGCCTGAAGACCTGCCATGGTTGATCAGCTTCGACGAGTTCGTCGAGGGGCGTCGCTACCAGGGACACCAGGAGATCGCGGTACGGGTCGCCGGGATGGGCGGTGGAGCCAACGTGCTCAACGAGGCGCTGGCGTTGTCCCTGTTCGAGACGGCGGGAGAGCCCGCCCAGCGGTACACGTACAGCTCGTTCACGGTCAACGACCGGCCTACCGTTGCCCGGCTGGTCGTGGAACATCCCGACGAGCACTTCGCCGACCAGTTCGACTCCCCGGGGGTGCTGTACAAGTCGCTGAGCACCAGCCGGTTCGAATATCAGGGTGAGGATCCGGTCGAATACCAGGACGACTTCAACCAGATCAACAAGAAGGGGAGCCAGGACCTGCAACCGGTGATCAATCTGATCAAGTGGGTCACCGAGGCCAGTGACGAGGAGTTCGCCGCGCACCTCGCCGATTACGTCGACGTGCAGTCGTTCGCCCGGTACGTCGCGATGCAGAACCTGCTGCTCAACTTCGACGACATGGCCGGCCCCGGACGTAACTACTACCTCTGGTACGACCTGGATACGAAGAAGTTCAGCGTGATCAGCTGGGACCACAATCTCGCCTTCAGCGGCAGCGCCACGCAGGGCCCGCACGACTCGGGATCCATGGGCGGCATGCGGGGTGGGATGGGTCGCCCAGGGGGTGGCGCCACTACTGGCCAGGGGACCGGTCAGACGCCTCAACAGCCTTCCGCGTCGGCTTCGGCTACGCCACCAGCGGGCCAGCAAGCCGGGCAGGGCAACGAGGGGGCGGCTGGACCCACCGGAGCGGCTCCGCCCGGTGCGGACGGCGCGGCTGGGCCGGGTGCGGACGGCCAGCGGAACGGGTTCAACATGGGGCACAAGCTCAAGGAACGGTTCCTGGCGAGCGACGCCTTCACCGAGGTCTACGAGAACGCCTATCGCGAGCTCTACCAGCAGTTGTACGGCAGTGGCCGAGCACTGGAGATCATTGACGCGGTCAGCGGTGTACTGGCCACTGTCGAGGGCTACCAGGCAGAGGCAGGCGCCACCGAAGCCGAGCAGCTGAGGACACTTGTTCAGCAGCGTACCGAGAGCCTCGCCAAGAACGAGGTAATCACTAAGGGCTAGCGCGGGGGTGGGCCGGGGCACCGATCTGTGACGGTGGCTCCGGCCCATTCCGCCTGCCACGAAGCTCGGTTACGTCTTCGGCGGCCAGCCCTGTCGTTGGATGCATCGTGGCTGGTTTCCCCCACTAAGATCATTCTGTCGAGACCTGACGTATGAAGATCTCGGGAGTGAAGGCGGTACCGGGTGGCACATTCCTTGATCCGACGAGCACACGAGTCCGATGCCCCGGCCCTCGCCCAGCTCCGTCGGGAGTGGACTGAGGAAGAACAGGGCAGCTGCGACGATCCGGAGTTCGAGCGACGCTTCGCTGCCTGGTACGCGAGCGAGTCGACGCGTCGGATCACTTGGCTGGCGGAGCTGGACGGCCGGCCGGTGGGCATGGTCAACATGGCGGTCTTCGATCGGATGCCGAGGCCCGGTTGCGAGCCGAGCCAATGGGGTTATCTGGGTAACGCGTTTGTGCTCAAGGCGTATCGGAGCCAGGGCATTGGGCAGCTGCTCATCGCCGCGCTGTTGGAGTACGCCAACCGGAACGACTTCGCCAGGGTGGTGCTCAGTCCGACCGAGAGATCGGCCCCGTTCTACGAGCGGGCGGGGTTCGGCCCCGCTGACGTACTCATGGTCAAGACGTTCGGTGCCTCCGACTCGCCCGGTACCCCATCCGGTGACCAGCGCGGACGATCGTCTGGCCGTACCGGGTCACAAGCGGCGAGCCAGGTCCCGGACCGCTGAGCCGGGCTGGCAGGCTGACGGGTGTGTATCGGGAGACAGGGTCGCGGCTGGCTGGGTCGGTGCTGTGGTGGACCACGGCGCCGGATGCCGAGGGCCGAGGGCGGGTGCTGCCCGATGGCTGCACCGATCTGATCTGGTCCAGCCGCAGGGGCCTGCTGGTGGCTGGACCGGATACCAGCGCTGAGGTGACCGTCAGAACGCCGGGGGAGCGCCACGTCGGACTCCGTTTCCCGCCCGGCACCGGCCCCGCCGTGTTCGGGATGCCAGCGTACGAGTTGCGGGACCAGCGGGTGCCGCTGTCGGCGGTCTGGGCCGCGCCGCTGGTCCGGGAACTGGAGGATCAAGCGGCGGGTCTGACCGATCCCGGCCGGCTTCTGGAGTCGATCGCGGACCACCGGTTGCGTGCGTACGGTGGCCCCGATTCGTTGGCCGCCGCGGTGGTCGCCCGGCTCGATGCCGGTGCCAGTGTCACCGCCATTGCCGAAGCGGTCGACCTCGGCAACCGCCAACTGCACCGCCGCTGCCAGGCCCTGTTCGGGTACGGCCCGAAGACCCTGGCCCGGATTCGGCGGATGCAGCGAGCCCTGGCGCTGGCCCGGGCCGGGGTGCCCGTCGCCGAGGTCGCCGTCCGGAGCGGGTACGCCGATCAGCCGCACCTGTCCCGGGAGGTACGACAACTGGCCGGCGTACCGCTCGGGGTGCTCTTGGCGGGTGACTAACCCAGGCCGCCGGGCTGGGTGGCGGCTAGTCGGCCGCCGGGGTCGGGGCTGGGTTCGCCGCGAACAGGTCCACCCCGTTGCCATCCGGGTCGTGCAACACCGCGTACCGCTGTCCCCAGAACGCGTCCCATGGTTTGAGCTCGCCGTGATAACCGGCCTCGGTCAGCTCGGCGTACACCGCGTCCACCTCCGCTGGGCTGTCACAGGCGAAGGCGAGACTCGACCCGCCGGTGCTGCCGCCACTCGGTGGCGGGGTCCAGTCCGGGTAGAAGGAGCGGATGACGTCGAAGGTGTCCCAGGCCATGCGGAGGCCGCCAGGCAGGGTTACCTCCACGTGCTGCTCGGTGTCGGCGCTGGCCGGGATGTCCAGCCCGAGCCTGCGGTAGAAGGCGAGTGAGCGGCCCATGTCGGCGACAGCCAGGCCGATGAGATCGATTCGAGGTGCCATGCGTCGACCGTAAGCCCTGCTGGGCGGGACCGTCTTGAAGGAATCGGACACCTGGGACCGGTTCTCTGGTGCCTCTGTGCGACGGCGTTTGCCGGCGTACGGTGTTGTTATCGGCACCCAAATCCGACTGTTCACGACATGTCCGGCGAGGTGTGGGCAAGCGACTGGAAGGAGGTGGCTCCGATGGACCTGGCCTATCTGGACGCGGGATCCGGCAGTCTCATCGTGCAAGCGGTAATCGGCGGCGTGGCCGGGGTGGCGGTGGCGACCAGGCTGTACTGGCGTCGCCTCGTGTCCCGGTTCCGCAAGCCACCGGCCGCCAACCAGCAGGACTGAGGCGGGGCCACCGGATGCTTCCCCGCTCGTCCGCGCCCGACACCGGACCTCGACCAGAGCCCGGCTCCTTTCGCGATCCCACCAACCGCGTCTTCTACGCCGGCGAGCAGGTGCTTCGCGGACTCGGGCCGAGAGCGGCCGAGGACTGGCAGGCGCTGGCGGCGAGCGACTTCTTTCCCCCGTTGCTGGCCGCAGGCAAGGTCTGCGGCACGGAGACCGCCGAGGCGGCGACGATGCCGTCGGCTGCGGCGACCGGCTGGACCACGGTGTTGCGACACGAACGCATTCCGTTCGTCTCCTACCCGTACGAGTGGTCCTTCAGCATGTTGCGCGACGCGGCGCTGCTGCACCTGGAGATCCTGCGGGCCGCGCTACCCGCCGGTTTCACCACCAAGGACGGATCGGCCTACAACCTCCAGTGGCGGGGAGCCAGCCCGGTCTTCATCGACGTCGGCTCCTTCGAACCGGCCCGCGACGGTGAACCCTGGGCCGGCTACCGGCAGTTCTGTCAGACGATGCTCTATCCACTGATGCTTCAGGCGCATCTCGGCATCGACTTCCAGCCCTGGCTACGGGCCCGGATCGACGGCGTCGAAGCCGGGCAGATGCGCAAACTGTTCGGCGGCACCCGCCGATTCTCAGCCGGCGTGTTCAAACACGTCCACCTGCACGATGCGATGCAGGCCGGCAACGCCGGCACCAGCACCGGGCAGGTACGCGAGCAACTGCGGGTGGCCGGCTTCTCACGGGAACTGGTGCTCGCCACCGTCCGTGCCGTCGACAAACTGGTCCGTCGGCTGGACTGGCAGCCGCCGGCCAGTCACTGGTCGGACTACCAGCAGACCTGCGGCTACTCGCCGGACGACCGGACCCGCAAGGAACGTTTCGTTGACGCCGCGCTGGCCGAGGCGGGCCGGCCGGAGCTCGTTCTCGATCTCGGCAGCAACGACGGCACCTACGCGCGGATCGCCGCTCGGCACGCCGATTATGTGGTCGCGGCGGAGAGCGATCCGGCCGTCGTCGACCAGCTGTACCAGCGGTTGCGAGCCGACCAGGAGAACCGGATCCTGCCGCTGGTGGTGGACCTGGCCGACCCGTCCCCGGGCGGAGGCTGGCAGGGTACGGAACGGGCGTCGTTCACCGCCCGGGCCGAGGCGGACGCCGTACTGGCCCTGGCGGTCGTCCACCATCTGGCCATCGGACGTAACGTGCCACTGGGCGCGGTGGTTGACTGGCTGGTCGGGTTTCTGGCCAGCGCCGGTCGACGCGGTCGCTTGGTGGTCGAGTTCGTGCACCCGCAGGACCCGATGGCGCAGCGACTCCTGGCCAACAAACCCGCCGGGCTCTTCCCTGACTATCACCGGGGCGAGTTCGAGCGGCTGCTTGGGCAGCGGTGTGAGATCGTCCGGCGGGAGGAGCTGCCGTCGGGGACCCGTACCCTCTACGTCGGGGTTCCGCGTGGCTGAGGCGGCGGCCGAACTGGTCGGCGACGTCGGGTCGGCCCCGGTGCGGCGCTTCACCGAGCGGCGAGCCGCGCTGGAGATCGTGGGACTGTGCGGTCTGGCGATCACCCAGCCGGTGCTCGACGTCACCGGCCGCAGCCCGGACTTCTTTCTCTTCCACGGTGCCGCTGGTCTGGACGTCCTGCTCTTCGTGGCGGTGTGCGTGCTGCCACCACCGCTTCTCCTGTGGGGAATCGGCGTGCTCACCCGGCTCGCCGGGCCAGCGATACGGTCCGCCACCCACACCGCCACCGTCGGGCTGTTGCTCGCCGCGCTCGCCCTCCAGGTGGTCAAACACCTGCTGCCGCTGCGCGGGGTGCCGCTGGTGCTGGCCGCTCTCGCGGTCGGTGTGGCCGGCGGGTACGCCCATCGGCGCTGGTCGGCGCCGGGTCAGCTGCTTCGGTTCGCCTCGGTGGGACCGCTGATCTTTGTCTTGGTTTTCGTCCTCGTCTCGCCGGCCTCGGCGGTGGTACTGCCACGCGAACGAGGCGGGTCGGGGCCGGGCTTCGCCCGGTCGGCCGGCCATCCGCCGGTGGTACTGATCGTGCTGGACGAACTGCCGCTGGTCTCGTTGCTCGGGCCGGACGGGCGCATCGACGCGAACCGGTTTCCCCACTTCGCCCGGCTGGCCGGGCAGTCGACCTGGTATCGCAACGCGACCGCGGTGAGCGGCTGGACGCCGTACGCCCTGCCGGCGATGCTGACCGGCCGCTATCCGACCGAGACCGGCGCGCCACACTACTCCACGTACCCGGACAACCTGTTCACCCTGCTCGGCGGCCGGTACGACATCCGGGCCCAGGAGAGCATCGCCCAGCTCTGCCCGCCCAGCCGGTGTGCCCGGAGCGCCCCGGCCGGTCCGGTGCTCCCCACCCTGCTACGCGAGGGCGCCGGCCTGCTCGGCCAGGTGCTCTCACCGACGGACGACGACCGCGATCCGACCGCCTCCTACCGGGAGGTGCCCCAGCAGGAGGCCGAACGCGACCGCCAACAGTCGGTCCCGACGGATCCCCGGTTCCGGTGGGACACCCTCGACGACAACCAGCCGGCGCGGTTCACCGACTTTCTCGCCGGGTTGCGTGCGGGGCGTACCTCGGTACGGCCAACCCTCGACTTCCTGCACCTGCTGATGCCGCACAGCCCGTGGAGCTACCTGCCCTCCGGGGTCCGTTACGACGCCCCGGCCGACCTGGCCAACGATGGTGCCGGCTGGGTGACCCTGGCCAGTGATCGCCATCTCGCCCAGCTCGGCTACACCGACCGGTTGATCGGCGAGACCCTACGTACCCTGGAGGAGACCGGCAGCCTGGACGAGGCCCTGGTAGTGGTCACCGCCGACCACGGGGTGAGCTTTACCCCGCAGGCCCAGGGCCGAGGCCTGGAGGCGGTACGTCGCTCCCCGGGCGAGGTGCTGTGGGTGCCGATGTTCGTCAAGGAACCGGGCCAGCGGGTCGGCCGGGTGGACGATCGCAACTGGGAGCACGTCGACCTGCTGCCGACCATCGCCGATCTGGTCGACATCGAGGTGCCCTGGCGGGTCGACGGCGTGTCAGCGGTGAGCGGCGGCCGGGACCGGTCGGAGAAGTACTTCTATGACCAGCCGGGCAAGCGCATCGCGGTACCCGGTCCCGAGACCTTCGCGGCGGTCGTCGGCGCGACGGTCCCACCCCCAGTCGCCCGGTCGGAACTACTCGGACGGGCCGTGACCGACTTCGCGGTGGTCGAGACCGGGGTGTCGGCTCAGGTCGCCAACCTTGCCGCGCTGCGCGGGGTCGACCCAGCCGAAGGGAAGCTTCCGGCGCTGCTGCACGGCACCGTGCCCGCGACCGTGCCCGACGGCACCCGGTTGGTGATCGCGGTCAACGGTCGGATCGGGGCGGTCGTCCCGGTTGTCGCACCGGATTCCGGGGGGCGCCGGTTCGCCGCCCTGGTCAGCGACGACGCGCTCTTCAATCCGGGAGTCAACCGGCTGGAGCTCTTCACACGGATCGACGGCCAGGAGACCCTGGGCCGACTGCGCCTCTGATCACTGCGGTCCGTTTTCCCGGCCCAGGTGCCGCCCGTCGTTGGGACGTGATCGTCCGAAGGGTGACGCATCCCTCACCTCGAAGCCATGGCAGGAGGTATGCAGCGATCGGTTATTACGGTAAAAGCGAAGGCGATTCAGTGAAAATTTTGCCGGCGAAGCGAGGATTAGATGACGGAAGTAAAGCTCGAGCACCCCCAAGGGCAACTTTCGATGCCGGTGCAGCCCGCCGTCGAAGGCCCATCGGGCATCGGCGTCGGCAAGTTGTTGAAGGAGACCGGGCTCGTCACCTACGACCCTGGCTTCGTCAACACCGCCGCGTGCTCCTCGGAGATTACCTACATCGACGGCGATGCGGGCATTCTGCGCTACCGTGGCTACCCCATCGAGCAGTTGGCCGAGAAGTCGTCGTTCCTGGAGGTTTCCTACCTGCTGGTCTACGGCCAGCTGCCCACCGAGCAGCAGCTCGCGGACTTTGCCGAGCGGATCCGTCGGCACTCGCTGTTGCACGAGGAGATGCGTCGGTTCTTCGACGGCTTCCCGCGTGACGCGCACCCGATGGCGGTGCTCTCCTCCGCGGTGAGCGCCATCTCCACCTTTTACCAGGACAGCCTGGACCCGTTCGACCAGGAGCACGTGGAGATCTCCACGATCCGGTTGATGGCCAAGGTGCCGACGATCGCGTCGTACGCGTACAAGAAGTCCATCGGTCAGGCGATGCTCTACCCGGACAACTCGCTGGGCTACGTCGAGAACTTCCTGCGGATGACGTTCGGCGTGCCGGCAGAGGAGTACGAGGTCGACCCGGTGATGGCCAAGGTGCTGGACATGCTCTTCGTCCTGCACGCTGACCACGAGCAGAACTGCTCCACCTCCACGGTGCGGCTGGTCGGCTCCAGCAACGCCAACCTCTTCGCCTCGGTCTCGGCCGGCGTCAACGCGCTCTTCGGGCCGCTGCACGGTGGTGCCAACCAGGCGGTGCTGGAGATGCTGGAGCAGATCCGGATCGAGGGCGGGGACGTGCAGTCCTTCGTCCGTCGGGTCAAGGACCGCGAGCAGGGCGTCAAGCTCATGGGCTTCGGTCACCGGGTCTACAAGAACTACGACCCGCGCGCCGCCATCGTGAAGAACGCCGCGCAGGACGTGCTCTCCCGGATGGCCAAGCCGGACCCGCTGCTGGACATCGCGATGCAGCTGGAGGAGATCGCCCTGGCGGACGACTTCTTCGTCTCCCGTCGGCTCTACCCGAACGTCGACTTCTACACCGGCCTGATCTACAAGGCCATGGGGTTCCCGACGAAGATGTTCACCGTGCTCTTCGCGCTCGGTCGGCTGCCCGGCTGGATCGCCCAGTGGCGTGAGATGATCTCGGACCCGGAGACCAAGATCGGCCGCCCGCGGCAGATCTACAAGGGTTCGGACGAGCGCGACTACGTGCCGCTCGACCAGCGCTGACCGACCTTCACGCGTACGGCCGTCGACCCCACCCGGGGCGGCGGCCGTCGTCGTTTCCAGCGGACCGCTCGATCCCGACCGCCCCGGTGCCGATCGCCCGGTGCCGACCGCCAGCGGCAACCCGTGCCCAGGTACGGCAGGGGTCAGCCGGCTCGGAAGTGCGCCGCGAGCAGCGCCAACCCTGACTCGATCCGCTCCCTGGGGATCGCCCCGTACCCGAGTACCAGCCCTGGTCGAGCGTCCGAGGGGAGGCCGCCCGCTGCCGCACTGCCGTCGTCGCTGCTGGTGGCGGCCCGACCGGTGCGGTAGTCGCCGAGTTCGCGTACCCGGACCCCGGCCTGCCCGACCCGGCGGATCATTCCGGGCAGGTCGATCGGGACATCCGGCCGGAGTAGGGCACACAGGTGCAGTCCGGCGACGGAGGGGATCGGTTCGAGCCAGTCGGCGAAGTCCCGGCGCAGGATCTGGTGGATCAGGCGCTGCCGGGCTGCGTACTCCTTGTTGGCCCGGCGCAGGTGCCGGCCCAACAGCCCCTCGTCGATGAATCGGGCCATCGCCGCCTGGGTGTGCTGGTCACCGTGCCAGTCGGTCAGCTGCTTGGCCGTCCGTAGTGCGGTGCGCAGTGTGGTCGGTGCCACCAGGAAGCCGAGCCGCAGTGTCGGCAGCATGACCTTGGAGAAGGAGCCGACATAGACGACCCGGCCGTCCTGGTCGAGCGCCTGCAACGGTTCCAGCGGCCGGTCCGCGAAGCGGAACTCGCTGTCGTAGTCGTCCTCGACGATCACGGCACCCTGCTGTTGCGCCCAGGCGAGCAACGCTGACCGGCGGCGCAGGGACATCGGGACGCCCAGCGGGAACTGGTGCGATGGCGTGGTGTAGACCAGCCGGGCCCCGGCTGGCAGGGCCGACACGTCCAGCCCTTCGCGGTCGACCGGCACTCCGACGACCCGGGCGCCCAGGGACTGGAACAGCCGGCGGGCTGCCGGATAGCCCGGGTCCTCGACCGCCACGCAGTCGCCCGGCTCGATCAGCACCCGGCCGACGAGGTCCAACGCCTGCTGGGCGCCCTGCGTCACCAGCACGTCGTCGGCTCCGGCCCGGACCGACCGGGAGACACCGATGTGCCGGGCGATCGCCGTACGCAGGCCTGGGTGCCCGGATGGTTCGCCGTAGCCGGCGGTCAGCAGGGCGCCGGCGCGCAGCTCGCCGGTGACGATCCGGCGCCAGGTTTCCAGCGGGAACAGGTGCGGGTCCGGGATCCCCACGTCGAAGTTGAAGTCCGGTTTACCCTGCGCCGGGCCAGGCGAGGTGAGGATGTCGCGCCAGAGGCCTCGGGGAGCGACCGCACCGCCGCTCGGCGCGCTCCGGTCCGGTATCCGGTCGGTGGCCTCGTCACAGACGAAGGTGCCCGCACCGATCCGGCCGACCAGGAAGCCCTCGGCGGTGAGCCGGTCGTAGGCGGCGGCGACCGTGTTACGGGAGACGGCCAATTGTCGGGCCAACTCCCGGGTCGGGGGCAGTCGTTCGCCCGCGCGGAGTCGGCCGTCCAGGATCGCGTCGAGAAGCTGTCGGTAGATCCGGGCGGTCAGGTCGCCCCGGCCGGCGAGGGTGACGTGGATGTCCACCAATCCAACCTACATTGGCCCAATCAGAACGCTGAAAATTGGATCTGATGCCGCGCCAATCCGGCTCCTAGGCTGATCCGCGTCGCACCCGATTCCTGGAGGAGGATGACGTTGACCATCGCTGACATGTGGTTCGACCCGATCTGCCCGTGGGCCTGGATCACCTCACGATGGCTGCTGGAGGTGGAGCGGGTACGGGACGTGCAGGTGCACTTCCATGTCATGAGTCTCTCCGTGCTCAACGACGGGCGTACCGGACTGCCCGAGTGGTACGAGAAGTTCCTCAGCCGGGGCTGGGGGCCGGTACGGCTCGCGATCGCCGCCGAGCAGAAGTACGGCAACGAGGTGCTGCGCGACCTCTACACCGCGCTCGGCACCCGGATTCACCACCAGAAGGCACCGGTCGACCATGACCTATACGTCGAGGTGCTCACCGAACTCGGGCTGGCCACCGAACTCGCCGACGCCGCTGCGACGACCGATCACGACCCGGCCCTGCTGGCCAGCCACCACGCCGGGATGGACCCGGTCGGCGACGAGGTCGGCACCCCGGTGATCCACACTCCGGGGCCGGACGGCCAGCCGATCGCCTTCTTCGGACCGGTGGTCACCCCGGCCCCACGGGGCGAGGCAGCCGGAAAGCTGTGGGACGGCGTACTGCTGGTCTCCGGCACCGACGGATTCTTCGAACTGAAGCGCACCCGTACCCGCTCGCCGAGCTTCGAATGACCGCCCCCACCCCACCGCGAAAGGGCAGGACATGAGCCGAATGACCGTGCCGCAGGGGGCGGCGCTGTCGATCGGAGCCGTACTCGGCACGGGTGTGATCGCCCTGCCGGCTCTCGCGGCGCAGATCGCCGGTCCGGCGTCCATCCTGGCCTGGATCGCGATGATCGCGCTCTCCGTGCCGCTCGCCGCCACCTTCGCGGCGCTCGGCACCCGGCACGCCGACACCGGTGGGGTCGCCACCTACGTCCGGCGGGCCTTTGGCGCGCGGGCGGCCACCGTGGTGGGGTGGTGCTTCTACTTCGCGGTGCCGATCGGAGCGCCGGCCGCCTCGATGTTCGCCGGAGCGTACGTTGCCGAGGCGTTCGGCGGTGGCCACCGCACCACCCTGGTCACCGCCGCCGTGATCGTCGCGATCGTCACCGCGACCAACGCCGGTGGCCTACGCGTCTCCGGACGACTGCAACTCGTCCTCGCCGGCGTACTGGCGGCGCTGCTGTTGGTGGCCACGCTCACGGCACTGCCCCACGCTCGGTGGGACAACCTGGTGCCCTTCGCGCCGCACGGCTGGCTCGCCGTCGGTTCGGCGGCCGCCGTGCTCGTCTGGGGTTTCGCCGGCTGGGAGGCGGCCACCTCATTGGCCGCCGACTTCCGCCGCCCGGCCCGGGACCTGCCCCGGGCCACCGGCATCGCCCTGGTCGTGGTCGGTGTGCTCTACCTGGGTGTCGCCAGTACGAGCCTGCTGGTGCTCGGCGCGGCCACCGGCTCCACCGAGGCACCGTTGGCGCACCTGCTCGCCATCGGGGTCGGCGGCGAGGTACGGGTGCTGACCGCGCTCGTCGCAGTGCTGTTGACCATCGGCACCATGAACGCCTACTTCGCCGGAGCAGCCCGGCTGGGGGCTGCGCTGGGCCGCGATGGTGCGTTGCCCGGCTGGTTCGCCCGGGGCAGCGAGTCGGGGCAGGTGCCCCGGCGCAGCCTGACGGTGGTCGGTCTGCTGTCCGCCCTGGCGCTGGCCGGGGTGGCCGTCACCGGCGTCGGTCCCGGCCTGTCCGTACAGCTCACCAGCGGATCGTTCACCCTGGTGTACGTCCTGGGTGCGGCTGCGGCCGTGCGTCTGCTCCCGGCCGGCAGTTGGTCTCGCCGAGCGGCGGTCGTGTCACTCGTCGCCGTGTCGGTGCTGCTGGTCATGACCGGGGTGTACGTCCTCTGGACGCTGGCGGTCAGTGTCGCCGCCCTGCTCTACGCCGGCCGGCGGCGATCCAGCCGGTCAGCCGGCCACCGGCCACTCGTGGACCGGGCGGTTGCTGTGCATGAGCGGGATGTAGCGGTGTAGCACCTCGCGCAGGGCGGCTGGCCGGTCCAGGTTTCCGGCATGCATCAGCCGGCGCAACGTCGCCACCTGCCAACTCGCGCCGTTGCGCCCGGTGAGACACCGTTGCTCGATGATGCCCAGCAGTCGATCCCGCTCCGCGGCGACCAGCCCCCACCCGTCCAGGCCCTGCTGGGCCATTGGCAGCAGGCGGCGCAGCACCAACTCGGTGACCGGCAGATAGCCCAGGTTGGGCCAGTAGACCCGGGCGGCAATGCCGTGTCGGGCGCAGGCGTGGAAGTTCTCCTCGGCGGCGCTGAACGACATTCGCGACCAGAGCGGGCGGTCGGCTTCGGCCAGGGTCCGTACCAGGCCGAAGTAGAAGGCGCTGTTGGCGATGGTGTCGACCACGGTGGGGCCGGCGGGCAGCACCCGGTTCTCCACCCGCAGATGGGGTCGGCCGGCGACCACGTCGTAGACCGGCCGGTTCCACCGGTACACCGTGCCGTTGTGCAGGCGTAACTCGGATAGGGCGGGGGTCTCGCCCCGGGCGAGGGTCTGCGCCGGATCTTCGTCGTCACAGACCGGCAACAGGGCGGGGAAGTAGCGGACGTTCTCCTCGAACAGGTCGAACACCGAGTTGATCCAACGCTCGCCGAACCAGACCCGGGGCCGTACGCCCTGGGCCTTGATCTCCTCCGGGCGGGTGTCGGTGGCTTGTTCGAACAGCGGGATGCGGGTCTCTCGCCACAACTCCCGGCCGAACAGGAACGGTGAGTTGGCACCGAGAGCGACCTGGATTCCGGAGACGACCTGGGCGGCGTTCCAGTACGCGGCGAACTGCGCCGGGCTGACCTGAAGATGAAGCTGAGTGCTGGTGCAGGCCGCCTCCGGGGTGATGGTGTCGGCCGTCGTCTCCAGCCGGTCCACCCCGTCGATCCGGATCTGTAGGTCCTCGCCCCGAGCTGCGAAGATCTGCTCGTTGAGCTGTGCGTAGCGCGGATTGGCCGAGAGGGTCTGCGCGGTCAGATGCTCCGCTGCCAGCGTCGGCAGAATGCCGATCATGACCATACGGGTGCCGACCGCCCGCGCCTTCTCCTCGGCTGAGTTGAGGCTGGCTCGGACATGCTCCTCGTATTCGGCGGTGCCCTGGCCGGCCAACTGTCGCGGCGCCACGTTGATCTCGACGTTGAACTGCCCGAGTTCGGTCTGGAAGCTCGGATCGGCGAGGGCGGCGAGCACGTCGGCATTGCGCATCGCGGGCATCGATCGTTCATCGACCAGGTTCAGCTCGATCTCCAGCCCGGTCAGCGGCCGGTCGAACTCGAACCGCGCCGCCCGGAGCATCTCAGCGAAGACGTCGAGACAGGCGTGGACCTTCTGTCGGTGTCGGGCCCGATCCTCCCGGGTGAAGGTCTGAATGCCGACGTCCTCGCCCATGGTCACCGTCCTATTGCTGGCTGATATTTCCAAACTGCCATGTCTGGTCAGATCAGCCGGAGATTTCCGTCGGCCGCGTCGGTGCCGGACCGCTCGACAGGCCGATGACGAGGGGAGATAGCATCACCATTCGACGAATCCGGGAGGGATCCATGCGCCGTACGGCAATGAAGCTGTTCGTGGTGGCGGCGATTGCTGAGGCGATCTCGTGGCTGGCGTTGCTGATCTCGATGGTCGTCAAGTACGGCCCTCTGGACAACGAGATCGGGGTCAAGATCTCCGGCCCCATCCACGGTGCGCTCTTCGTCATCTACGGCGTGCTGGTCCTCCTGGTGTCCCGGCTGGGCCGGTGGTCCCTGCCGGTCACCGCCGTCGCGTTGCTCGCCTCGATTCCGCCGTTCACCACGCTGCTCTTCGAGCGCTGGGCGCGGCGGCGCGGGCTGCTCACCCTGCCGGAGGCGGCGACACCGGAACCGGACCGAGTCGCGGTCGGCTGACCCGCTCAGGTGGCGGTAAGGACGTAGCCGACCACGACTAGCCCGAGTACCAGCAGGCCCAGCATCGACTGCAGGACCAGCGCCGGCCCCAGGTGGGACCAGAGGGTCGGTATCCGCGGGGTCAGTAGCTGGCCGGTGGTGATGTTGACGATTCGTTCGACCCGGGGCGCGAGGTCGCTGTCCTTCTGGCTCCGTACCGTCACCTGGATGTGATCGGCGGGTTCCAGGGCGCTCTGCGGCAGGTGCCCATGGATCTCCACCTCGTAGAGCACCCCGTGGTCGTCGCGCATCCGCAACGGAGTCACCAGGAACTCGGGACCCTTGCGTAGCTCCTTGAACTTGCGCTTCCCGCCGCTGCCGGTGCCGGCTCGCAGCACGGAGAGCACCAGCGTACCGATCAGGCGGGCCACGCTGGCGGCGGTGAGCACCGCGACCAGGGCGGGCCGGCGTACCTTCATCTCCCGCGAGTAGCCGTCCCGGAGCCGAATGACCCGGCCGGTGACGATCGGGCCTCGGGGATACACGGGCCGTTCAGGAAAGAGTTCCCTGTCCACGTTCACCACTGAGTGTCCGATTTCACGCACGGATTGTATCGACCGTGGAACGTGAATGGAGATGAATGAAAACTATTCACGTCGGTGTCGCGGTGGTTTCCGCGTCCGGTTGCCACGAGGCCGGCCGGCCGAGGTGACAAGCCGAGCGCCTCGGGTATGCGTGCGCCGAGTAGGAGAGGGGGCGACACATGGAGCTGTCCTTCCTGGGGCCGGTCTGTACCCGTCCCGGCCCATGGGCCTCGGTCTACCTGGACGCGTCCCGGGATACCCAGGACGCCCGACCGGCACTGGACCTGCGTTGGCGGGCACTCAGTGAACGGTTGGCGCAACAGGGGGCCGATCGGGACACGATCCAGGCCCTGGACGCGGTGGTACGCGGACACGATCCGCTGGCCGGGGACTACGGACTGGCCGCGTTCGCCAGTCACGGCAAGGTGGCGCTGAGCGAGTACATGTCCGCCCCGCCGGTCCGGGAGATCGCCAGCTACGCGCCGCTGCCGCACACCATGCCGTTGGTGGCCCAGCGGGGGGCCCAGGTGGCGTGGGTGCGGGTGCTGGCCAGTCGTACCGGTGCCGATGTCAAGGGCGTCAGCGTCGGCGGGGTGACCCGTCGCGCACACGTCAAGGGCAGCGACCAGTTCCCGATCCGGCGGGTCCAGCCGGGCGGCTGGTCGCAGTCACACTTCCAGCGCGAAGCGCGAATAGCCTGGAAACGCAATGCCGGCGACGCCGCCGCCGCGACCGCCGAACTGGCCGACCGGGTCGGCGCCGAAGTGGTGGTGGTCGCCGGCGACAACCAGGCGAGATCGCTGCTCGCCGGTCAGCTGCCGGAACGGTGGCAGGACCGGATCGTACAGACCGATGCGGGTTCGCGGGCCGGCGGCGCTGACCTCGGCGCGATGGACGACGTCACGGTCCAGGCCATCGCCGAGGTGGCCGACCAGCACACCCAGACCACGCTCGACCGGTACGGGGTGCAGGAGGACGTCGGCGGTGGGTTCGATGCCGTGGTGGCGGCGCTGCAACGGGGGCAGGTCGACACCCTGTTGATCGTCGACGACCCATCCTCCACCCAGCGGCTCTGGATCGGGCCGGAGCCCACCGAGATCGCCACCTCGGCGGAGCAGCTCACCGCCATGTCGGTGCCCGAGCCGCAGCAGGTACGCGCCGACGCCGCGCTGATTCGGGCGCTGGTCGGCACCGACGCCGCGATGACCGTGCTCGCGCCCGAGCAGGCGCCGGAGTTGGACGACGGGGTCGGGGCGGTCCTGCGCTACGTCGACGCCGGGACACCCGGCCGAGGTAATCCCTGACCGAACCGGATCGCGCCGCGTCACCGGCGGGCAACGCCGTACGGTGACGCGGCGTAGCCGTGTGCGGCCCCGGGCGTCGGGAGTCGGTGGACGGACGGCATTCGAGGCGTCGGGAGCCGATGGTCGGGCGGCCTGGTCGGGAGCTGGCAGACGGGCAGAAAACCGACGTTCGATGCGCCCGGCCGCAGGTTGGCTCCGTACTCGGATTACTCGCGCCAAGTGGCCCATGCCCCGTTTGAACCTGATTCGGACGGGAAGCCGGGGCGGGCGTGGCGCGAACGAGAGAAGGTGAGCCCGGTGCCTGAGATACCAGAGTGGTTGGCCGCCAGCGCCGCCGGCACCGAGGCACCAGAACCGCAGAACGTCGTGTCCCCGGACAGCCTTGCCCGGGTGTTTCTGGCTGCGGCGTCCCGGGCGCTGCGCCGAGAGGACTGCGCCGATCTCGACCACCAGCCGACACTGTCCCGGTTTCGCGGGGCGCCACCCCGGGTTCGGCGGGTGGCGGTGGCCAGGGCGGGTAGTCGGGCGGCGATGTCCGTGCCGCGCGCCGGGGAGATCGACGTTGAACGGGTCGCCCGCTGGGCGGTGCAGCACTACGCGCCGCGGTGGTATCCGGGAATGGTGATCGGGTCACCGCACGGCGCTGCCGTCCATCTCGCCACCGCCCTCGGAGTTCCGTGGCTGCCCTCGGCGTTCGAGGTGACGGTGCAGTGGGCAAGCGGGTCCGTCGACAATCCAGTTGGTGCCCTGGCCCATGGTGCCCAGATTGCCGCTCGGATCATCGCCGGCAACCCGGAAGTCGGAATCCGGCAGGTGCACGATCCGGCTGTGCGCGGAGTTCTGGCCGGTTCGACCGTATCTCTCGTGGTGCGGTGGCGTGGCCTGCCCGACGCGTACCGGTGGTTTCTCGGCAGTCACCTGGTTCCCGGTGCGCCGGTGCTGCTACTGCGCGACGCCCGTACCTGGCCGGTGCTCGACTCCGGGCTGGGGCACACGTTTCAGGTGGGTGGCCCCGCCAGTGGGCTGGCGCCGGCCGACTTCCTGCCCGCCAGAAAGGTGCTCGACCAGTTGCTGCGCGGGCTCGGTGGTGACCCTGCCCGCTGGGAGCTTCCCGGCCCCGCGAGCCCGCCCAGCGATGCCGAGCACGGGATCGAACCGGGGTTCGAGGCGAGCCTGCGGGAGTGGGTGCAGGGCACCGGCAGCCCGTTGCACCGGATTCTGGCCCCCCGTCCGGAGGTGTTGAGCGCCGCCGTCGCGGACATGTATCGGGGCTGGCTGCGTAGCGCCGGCAAGAGTGGAAACAGGTGTGTGGTGGAGTGCGGCCGCCTCATCGACCCCTGGCAGGTCATCCGGGCCGGATTGGTGCCGTACTGGTGTGAGAATGCCGCTCGGCGAAGTGTGGCCGGTGCCGAGTGGTGGCTGGCGGGCAGCGCCCCCTTCACCTCCGTGGATGTTCTGCCGGAATCGCCAGGCCTGCGCTCTCCGGCGCTGGCCGGGTTGCCGCAGTGGCTGGCTGTGGCCTCGTTCGGCAGCCGTCGCAGGGCGCTCGATCGGGGGGCTGCCCGAGGTTATCCGCTCACCCCGATGCCGACCCGGCGCGCGACGGAGGCGCTGCGCGGACAGGCGTACGATCTTCCGACCCCACCGCCGCTACGGGTGGTCGACGCGCTGGCCGCACTCCGCGACAGCGGCAGCCCGCAGGGCCTGCTCGTGTGCTGAGACCAACCGGATCTTGAGGGCGGGTAACGGTAACCGCCCGACCGAAACGAGCCCGGGAAGAGCCGCTTCCGTGATTGAGTACCTACAGGGTGGGAACATGGCTGGCTGCAATGGGTCGAGTGCGCTGTGTCATGACAGTGAGTAGTTCGCCGTCGACATTTCGGTCGCAGATTCGCTTCCAGCCCCACCCCATGGTCCGTGGCAACTAATGACCGGTTTCGCAATCCGGGCGGGGGACCTTCCTGAGGGAGGCGCGGATGTTCGGACAGACCACCACAACCACCACAACCACCACCTCACCCACTTCACCCACCTCACCTACTTCACCTACCGAGCGTGGACTTGAGGACCTGGATGCGGCGGCGACGGCCTATGCCGCCCGGATTGCCGGGCTGCCACCTGAACGGCGGCAGGAGGCCCGAGATGACCTGGTCCGCTTCGCGTTGCCGTTCGCCGGCCGCCTCGCCCGTCGCTACCGGGGGCGAGGCGAACCGCTGGAGGATCTCGAACAGGTGGCGCGACTCGGCCTGGTCAACGCGGTGGACCGCTACGACCCGGAACGCGGCTCGTTTACCGCGTACGCGGCCATCACCATCGTTGGGGAGATCAAGCGGCACTTCCGTGACCGCACCTGGGGCGTCCACGTGCCCCGGCGACTGCGTGACCTGATCCTCGAGGTCGGTCAGGCTACGGCCGCGCTGACCAGCGAACTGTCCCGTACCCCCACCGTCGCCGAGTTGGCCGAGCGGTTGGAGACGCCCCAGGAGGAGATTCTCGCCGCCCTGGAATCCGCCGCCGGCTACAGCCCGGCCTCGCTCAACGCCCCGGTTGGTGGGGAGAGCTCGGCCGAGTTCGGTGACCTGGTCGGAGAATCGGACAACGACCTGGAATCGGTCGACGACCGGGTGACGGTCAGCGGACTGCTGTGCCGACTGCCCTGGCGGGAGCGACGCATCCTCGCCATGCGGTTCTACGGCAACCAGACGCAGGCCGAGATCGCCGCCCGGTTCGGGATTTCGCAGATGCATGTTTCCCGACTGCTGTCTCGGGCGTTGACCTGGCTTCGGCAGGCCATGCTCGCCGATGCCCCGGCTACCTGGCAGGCGGGTGGGGAGGCGGAGCAGCAGCGGATGCGAATCTCGGTGCGGCGGGCCGGCGACCGGGTGGTGGTCGAGGTCGGCGGGGAACTCGATCGGGAGACCGCTGATCAGTTGCGGTGTGCGGTCGTGGATGCGGTCACCGCCGGACAGCCGGCCGAGGTGGTGGTTGACCTGGTCGACCTGGCCGCCGTCAACGCCGGCGGTGTCGCCGCGTTGCTCGCCGGCCGAGACGCCGCGCTGCGTAGCGGCACACCACTGCGGCTGGCCCGAGCCCAGCCCGGCGTACGGCAGTCGCTCACCGCCGCCGGTCTGGCCCCGCTGTACGCCTGATCCGGCACGTCGGCTCGCCGGCCTCGGCCAGTCCGCGAGCCTCAGCCCGCCACCGCGTGGGGCAGACCTTGGTCGGGGCGCGGATCTCACCGTTGGTCCTCCTCGTCGTCCTCTGGCGAGCGTCCGGTACGCCAACGCTCGTCGACCTCACCACCTCGCTCGTCGATATCCCGAGTCTCGTCGGGCTGGCTGGGTTCGAAGCCAGGCCGGAGCACCTCGTCCGGCTCGGGCACGTCGATTGGTCGCGCCCCGGACTCGGGTACCGGATGGAAGGAGGTGGCCGCCCGCGCGCCGTGCGCTCCCTCGGTGGTCGGCGGCTCCGGTTCCGGTGGCCGGGCCTCGTGGTGCAGTTCCTGCTCAAAACTCTGCGGCGGTTTCGTGGACCGCTGCGGTAGGTCCCGGCCGAGGTCGGCCACCAACGGGCCGTACTTCAGGTCGAAGGCGGGACGCTCGGAACGAATACGGGGCAGCTTGTTGAAGTTGCGCAGTGGCGGCGGGCAGGAGGTCGCCCACTCCAGCGAGTTGCCGAATCCCCAGGGGTCGTCTACCGACACCAACCGACCGAACCGGTACGACTTCCAGACGTTCCAGATGAAGAAGAGCGTCGACGCGCCGAGGATGAACGAGCCGATGGTGGAGATCGTGTTCAGCCCGGTGAAGCCGTCCTGTGGCTGGTAGTCGGCATAGCGTCGGGGAAAACCCTTCGTGCCGAGCCAGTGTTGTACCAGGAAGGTGGCGTGGAAGCCGATGAACATCGTCCAGAAGTGGGCCCGGCCGAGCCGCTCGTCGAGCATTCGGCCGGTCATCTTGGGGAACCAGAAGTAGACGCCGGCGAAGGCAGCGAAGACGATCGTGCCGAACATGACGTAGTGGAAGTGCGCCACCACGAAGTAGGTGTCGGTGACGTGGAAGTCGACCGGCGGGCTGGCCAGCAGCACCCCGGAGAGCCCACCGAGCAGGAACGTCACCAGGAAACCGACGGCGAACAGCATCGGTGTCTCGAAGGTGATCTGCCCTTTCCACATGGTGCCGATCCAGTTGAAGAACTTCACCCCGGTGGGGACCGCGATCAGGAAACTGAGGAAACTGAAGAACGGCAACAACACCAGTCCGGTGCCGAACATGTGGTGCGCCCACACCGTCATCGACAGGACGGTGATCGCGATCGTCGCGGCGACCAAACCCTTGTAGCCGAAGATCGGCTTACGGGCGAAGGCCGGGATGACCTCGGTGATGATCCCGAAGAATGGCAGCGCGATGATGTACACCTCAGGATGGCCGAAGAACCAGAAAAGATGTTGAAAGAGCAGCGGACCGTTGTTGGCGGGGTCGTAGACGTGCGCCCCGAGTCGTCGGTCCGCATAGAGCGCGAGTAGGGCGGCCGCCAACAGCGGGAACACCAGGAGCACCAGCACCGCGGTCAGCAGGATGTTCCAGGTGAAGATCGGCATCCGGAACATGGTCAGTCCGGGTGCCCGCAGGGTGACGATGGTCGTGATCAGGTTGACCGCACCGAGGATGGTGCCCAGCCCGGACAGCGCGAGCCCGATGATCCACAGGTCGGCCCCGATGCCGGGGGTGTGGTCGAGCCGGCTGAGCGGAGTGTAGGCGGTCCAACCGAAGTCGGCGGCACCGTTCGGAGTGGCCAGGCTGGTCATGACGAGTGTCCCGCCGAACAGGTAGAGCCAGTAGGAGAAGGCGTTGAGTCGGGGGAAGGACACGTCGGCCGTGCCGATCTGCAACGGGACGATGTAGTTGGCGAAGCCGAAGACCAGCGGGGTGGCGAACAGCAGCAGCATGATCGTGCCGTGCATGGTGAACATCTGGTTGTACTGCTCGGTAGAGAGGTACTGCAGACCCGGGCGGGCCAACTCGGCCCGGATCAGCAGCGCCATCACCCCGCCGACCAGGAAGAACCCGAACGAGGTGACCAGGTACATCAACCCGATCTGCTTCGCGTCGGTGGTGCGCAGCAGACGGGTCAGTGTGTTGCCCGGGATCACCTCACGGACCGGGCCGGGATATCCGCCGAACCGCGCTGGCACCAGGATCGTTGACCGCCGGCTGTGCTCCGGCTCGGTGGTAACCCGCTCAGACATCGATCTCACCCCGTACGACCTTGGAAAGGACGGCGGTGGCTACCCAGTCCGGGCAGGTCGAAACCAGGGCAGTCAGGAAATTTCGCTCGGTCGGGTCGCCACACCCCACAAAAGTCGCCGCCCGCCCAGGCCGGGCGAGCGGCGACCAGATGTTAGGAAGGGCCCCTTCTTATCGCTTTCTGCCTTGGAAGGGGCCCTTCCTAACACTCAAAGCACGCGGGAACCGATCACGCTGGGGCACGGCCCCGAGGGGCTACCAGGCCCAGCGCGATCATGCCGATACCGAGGAACAGGTGCAGCCAGTTGTCGGCACCGTTGAGCGGAATGAAGTTCGCGGAGCTCTCGTAACCGACCGCCAGGCCGTACAGCCACAGCAGCAGATAGATGACCCCGCCCCCGACCAGGAAGATCCGGGCTCCGGAGACGGTACGGGCCAACGCCAGACCGACCACCCCGAAGAGGAGATGGACGAGGTTGTGCAGGATCGAGACCTGGAAGACACCGAACAGCTTGGCCTCGGAGTGGTGCGTGGCGAACTGCATCGTGTCGTAGTTGGTCGTGATGCCGGGAATGAAGCCGAGGATGCCGACCAGCAGGAACACGATGGCTACCAGGGCTGCCGCCTTGCTCACCGGAGCTCGGCCGACCGGGGCGGTCGGCCCGGTGCGTACCGAAGGCCGTGACTTGCTGCTAACCATGCCCTCACCTCCATCGGAAGCCTTGCCGCCGGGTTCCCGACGTCCATCCGGACAAACCCCGTGCGGCGCAGCGCCGACGATCAGGGGCTAGCTGGCCGCCAACCGGCGTACGTTGTCGTACAGCTCCAGATAGCGCTCGGCCATCACCCGAGGGGTGAATCGGCGTACGGCTTCCTGGCGGCACTCGTCGCCCTCGATCTGGGTCGCGGTGTGCACCAGTTCGGGTAACTCGTCCGCTGTTCCGGCCAACAGGCCGGTCCGCCCGTGCTCGATCAGCTCGGGCAGGCAGCCGCGGGCGGTCGCCACCACGGGCGTACCCAACGCCAGGGACTCCACCACCGCCGTACCACCCGGCTCCTCCCAACACAGCGGAAAGAGACTGGCGCGGGCGCTGGCGACCAGGTCGTCGCGTTCTCGCCCGGCGACCGTACCGACCCAGCGCACCCGTACTCCGTCGACCAACGGGGCCACCTGTTCGTACCAGTAACGCACGTCCGGGTTGTGCCGGGCGACCTCTCCAGCGGCGCTCAGCTCAGCCGGCCGGTGGTACGGCCCGACCGGCCCGGCCAGCACCAGCCGGAAACCCGCGCGATGGGCGAGCTCGGCACCGATGTGTTGTCCCTTTCCGGGCGTGATCCGGCCGAGGATCACCACATGGTCCCCCGGATCGACCGGGGGCGGCCGCTGCGCCGTCGCCAGCGGGGTGGCCAGGTGTACGTGTCCGACCGAGTGCGCCCGCAGTGCCTGCGGGGCCCGGGCCAGTTGCGCCGCCGAGACGCCGTTGACCCGTACCCGGTTTGCGCCGTCGACGTATCCATAGAGGTCCGGATGTTTGCCGAGGTCCCAGTGCAGGGTGTGCAGCACCGGGGGCGCGTCCCGGCCCATGGCGGTCAGAGTGGCCAGCCCGACCGCTTCGACGTGGTCATGGACCAGGTCGATGTCGTCGCGTTCGCGTAGGGCCCGGACCACCCCGTTCAGGTGCGCCTGAGCCACCCCACACACCTGGTTGTACGGCCGTTGTAGCGCGGCGAACTGGCCGTCGGCGAAGACCGACAGACGGTCGTCGACCGGTAGGGTGCTGTTGGCGACCGAGGCGAGGACCACTCGTACCCCGAGCCGTCGCAGTTCGGGTACCAGGGTGGCGATCACGTTCTCGATGCCGCCATAGCCCGGAGGCGGTACGGAGAGCCACGGCCCGGCGTTCATCAGGA
Organism: Micromonospora sp. NPDC003197; assembly: GCF_053590565.1. Lineage (NCBI taxonomy): Bacteria > Bacillati > Actinomycetota > Actinomycetes > Micromonosporales > Micromonosporaceae > Micromonospora > Micromonospora sp. NPDC003197. The sequence continues at coordinate 47,697 of NZ_JBSFTE010000030.1, forward strand.
CCGTCAGCGCCATCTGCCCCGCCTCCGTCTCGGGCGCACCGCGGCCTCCAGCGTGGTGCCCCTGTTCACGCCAGCCCTTCCGGTGTCTGCCTCACACCGACACCCGGCCACACCCGGTGAGTCGGTCCCGCAATTCGATCAGCGGGGGCCGTTCCTGTACGGACACGTCGCTGACCACGATGTCGCGTTCGAGGTTGGGCAGCGCTGCCGCAGCACCCCGCCGGAACTGGGTCAGTACGCTGGCTGGCACCCCGGTGGCGGTGACCCGACCCTGTCGATGCAGCCGGGACCACACGGTCAGCATGATCTGCGCGGACATCCGGCCCAACGCCTCGGTGCTCTGGTGCCGGTGCAGGCGCTCGCCAAGATCAACCTGGGCGAGCGCATCCAGGCCGACCAGCTCCAGTAGGTCGATGAGCATGGCGATCTCGACGCCGTAGTCGGAGACGAACGGGATCCGTTCCAGGACGGTACGGCGACCGGCATACTCTCCGGCCAGCGGCTGTACGAAGCCGGCCAGCTCCGGCCAGAACAGGTTCAGCAGCGGACGGGCGGCCAGTTCGGTGACTCGACCCCCGCCGTCCGGGTCGACGTCGACGCGGTGTTCACCCGGCCCGTCGCGATGCGCGTCACGAACAACCGAGTCCGGGCCATACATGTCACGGCCCGGCGAGGCAGGGCCATACGAGTCACGGCCAGGCGAGCCAGGGCCGCTTTCGGCCCCGAGTAGGGGTCGATGGTAGAAGCCCTTGACGAAGGCGACCGATGGGTCGAGTAGCAGCGGGCCGAGCAGCCCGGTCACGAAGTGCGGCCGGAACTCGCGCAGGTCGGCGTCGACGAAGGCGACCACGTCACCGGTGCTGCCTGCCAGCCCAGCCCAGAGCGCGCCGCCCTTGCCGTCGAGCCGGGGGAGGTTTCGGCTGATCTTGTCCTGCCCGACTACCTCCGCACCGGCTGCCGCCGCTACGGCAGCGGTCCGGTCCGTGGAGTGCGAGTCGACCACGATCAGCTCGTCGACCAGGGGGAGTCGTTCGACCAGGTGCCGGCGGATCGTGGCGACGATGGGGCCGACCGTGTTCTCCTCGTCGTGCGCTGGAATGACCACGCTGACCCGAGTGTCGCCTTTCGCCGCCATGAGCTGGTCAGCCGTCCACTCTCCGGCCGAGGCGGTGCGGTAGGCCGTCCAGGCTTCGACGACGGGTGACATGGTCGCTCGCGAGTGCCACACGGGCATACCCCCAGTTGATCCGACTAGCGCGGTTTCCCTTGTCGGGAGAGCGCTAACCGCGCTCCGTCGAACATCCTGATCTCGCCGGCGAACCAACGCGGTCCGGGGTCGCGCACGGGTCCGATCGAACACACCGGTTTGAGCCCGACGAGGCCGGGCAGGCGGGCATCAGCCGGGGGCGGTGGGAGAGGAATCCGGGACGGTGGGAGAGGAGTACGGGGATGCGCGGATGCCGGATCGGGCTGGTGGGAGCCGGCAACGTCGCGGACCGGCACGCCCGGGTACTTTCCGGCTTCGACGACGTCACGCTGGTCGGGGTGACCGACGTGGCCCCGGACGCCGCGCTGCGGTTGGCACAGCGCTACGACGTACCGGTGTGCGGTGATCTCGATGCGTTGCTCGACGCGGCACCGGATGCCGTCTATATCTGTGTGCCGCCGTTCGCGCACGGCACGGCGGAGGAGGCGGTGCTCACCGCCGACCTACCGCTCTTCGTGGAGAAGCCGATCGCCGCAGACCTGCCGACCGCCGCCCGACTCGCAGCCCTGGTCGCTGCGCGCGGCGTGCTCACCGCCGTTGGGCATCACTGGCGTTACCTGTCGGTGGTGGAGCAGGCCCGGCGGATCCTGGCGGATCGGCCGGTACGGATGATCTCTGGTGCCTGGCTGGACAAGATGCCCCCGGTGCCCTGGTGGGCCCGGGCCGAACAATCCGGTGGCCCGGTGGTCGAACAGGCCGCCCACGTCCTGGACCTGACCCGGTTGCTGGCGGGTGAGGTGGCGGCGGTGACCGCGTACGGGGACGGGTCGCCTCCCTGTGACGATGCGGACATCGACGGGGTCACCGTGGCGGCCCTGCGCTTTGCCAGCGGGGCGGTGGGCACCTTGGCCTCGGCCTGCGTACTCGACTGGAAGCACCGGGCCGGTGTCGAGGTGCTGGCCGACGGACTCGCGCTGCGGATCACCGAGGACGAGCTGGTGGTCCGGGACGGTGATCGGGAGCAGCGGTACCCGGGTGACCCGGAGGCGGCCCGGGTGGCCGTGGACCGGGCTTTCGTCGACGCGGTGCGGGGTGTCGGCGCGGACATCCGGATGCCGTACCCGGAGGCCTTCCGCACGCACCGGTTGGCCTGTGCCGTGGCCGAGTCGGCGACGACCGGCCGATCGGTCCGGCTCGACTCGGCCGGACCCGTCATGCCGGTTCCGTCTGCTATGCCGGCCTCGCCGAGCACGCCGGCCCCGTCGAGCGTGCCCGCCGTGGTAGTCAGGTCGACCGAGGGCACCCATGCCTGACCGGGTGGTGGTGGTCGACGGGCCGGGGCGGGTGACGATCCGCGCGGAGGAGCCGGCACCGCTGCGGGACGGGACGTTCCGGGTACGGACCCGATACAGCGGGGTGTCCACCGGCACCGAGCTCAGCTACGTCAAGGGCACCAATCCCTACCTCTCGGCGACCTGGGACCCCGATCTCGGACTGTTTCGCCCCGGCACCCCGTCGGCCCCCTATCCGGTCACCCGGCTCGGCTACATGGAGGTCGCCCAGGTGGTGGCGAGTCGTACCCCGGTCGTGGACGAGGGCAGCGTCGTGGCGATGAGCTACGGCCACCGGACCGGGTATCTGGCCGATCCACTCACCGACCGGTTCGTCCCGTTGCCGGCCGACCTGGACCCGCTGCTCGGGATCTACGTCGCCCACATGGGGCCGATCTGCGCCAACGGGCTGTTGTACGCCGCCGCCGACCTGTATGGCACCGATGTGCGCGACCTCGGTGCCGGAGTCCGGGGGCGACGGGTGGCGGTGACCGGGGCTGGCGTCGTCGCGTTGCTGACCGCGCTTCTCGCCCGGCAGCACGGCGCCGCCTCCGTGGTCGTGCTCGACCCGACGCCGCAGCGGCGGGCGGTCGCCGCCGCACTCGGGTTGGAGACCCTCGACCCGACCGCCGATGATCCGGCGGAGGCGCTCAAGCTCCGCTGGCCGCACGGCCCCGGTGACCGGGGCGCAGACCTGGTGTTCCAGTGTCGGGGGCAGCCCTCGGCGTTGCAGCTGTCGCTGCGCCTGCTCCGCCCGCACGGGACCGTGATCGACCTGGCCTTCTACCAGTCCGGTGCCGATGAGGTACGCCTCGGCGAGGAGTTCCACCACAACGCCTTGACCCTCCGGTGCGCCCAGATCGGCCGGGTACCCCGGGGTCTGGCCCCCACCTGGGACCGGGAACGGCTCTCCGCCGAGACGATCACCTTCCTGCGGGCGTACGGCGGCCTGCTCCGGGCCCACCTGGTGTCGGCCGTGGTGCCCTTCGAGGACGCGCCGACCCTGCTCGCCGAGCTGGCCGCCGGTCGCCGACACGAGGTACAGGCGGTCCTCGCCAGCACGCCCTGAGCCGTACCGGACACTCGTGCCGGAACCGCCTGGAAGCCCGCAGTGGGCAGCTCGACATCTCCGGCCAGCCGGGCCACCCGGATCCGCTTCCGGTCGCGTACCGTTGCCCGTCATGGGTGTGTCGCAACGGTTGAAGAGCAGGTTCCGGCGTTTCCTCCAGCGTCCGGGCAGCACCGTCGATCTGGCGCCGCTGGAGAAGCGGCTAGCAGCCATCGAGGCGCGCGAGGAGGAGTTGGCGGCGCTGGACGACGCCGAGTTGACCGAGGCAGCCGGCCAGGCCGACGACTACGTGGAGATCTGTGCGATCGGGCGAGAGGCCGCTCGCCGTGGCCTGGACCAGCGGCCGTACGACGTACAGCTGCTCGGCGCGATGGCGCTGCTCTCCGGCAAGGTCGCCGAGATGGCCACCGGTGAGGGCAAGACCCTGACCGCCGCGATCGCCGCGTACGGACACGTCCGACGAGGCAATGGCCCGGTGCACGTGTTGACGGTCAACGACTACCTGGCCCGCCGCGACGCCCAGTGGATGGAGCCGGTATACAAGCTGCTCGGCCTCACCGTGGGGTGGGTGACCGAGGCGTCCAGCACCGAGGAGCGGCGCTCGGCGTACGCGAAGGACGTCACCTATGTCTCGGTCAGCGAGGCGGGCTTCGACTTCCTGCGCGACCAGCTTGTCACCGACCTCGATGACCGGGTCCAGCCCGAGCTGACCACCGCCATCGTCGACGAGGCGGATTCGATCCTGATCGACGAGGCCCGGGTGCCGATGGTGCTGGCCGGGGCCGTGGCGGGCGAACAGGATCCGGTGCACACCGCCGCTGCCCTCGTCCGGAGCCTACGGGCGGGCCGGGACTACGAGGTCGCCGAGGACGGTCGGTCGGTCGCCTTCACCTCGGCCGGGCTGTCCGCGATCGAGGCCAAGCTCGACGGCATCGACCTGTACGCCGACGAGAACATCGAGCAGCTCTCCGCGGTCAACGTGGCGTTGCACGCGCATGCGTTGCTGCACCGCGACGTGGACTACATCGTCCGAGACGGATCGGTGGAGTTGATTGACGAGATGCGCGGCCGGGTGGCCCAGCGTCGACGCTGGCCGGATGGACTCCAGGCCGCCGTCGAGGCCAAGGAGGGGCTCTCCGCCACCGCCGAGGGCGAGGTGCTGGGCACCATCGCGGTGCAGGCGTTCATTGCGCTCTACAAGACGTTGTGTGGGATGACCGCCACCGCGGTGCTCGTCGGTGACCAGCTGCGGGAGTTCTTCTCCCTGGAGGTGGCGGTCATTCCGTCGAACACCCCCTGTATCCGGCAGGACGAGTCAGACCGGATCTACGCGACCCGGGCCGAGAAGGAAGAGGCGCTGATCGACGAGATCAAGCGCTGCCACGAGGTGGGCCGACCGGTGCTGGTCGGCACCCTGGACGTCAAGGAGTCCGAAGGGCTGGCCGCCGGTCTGAACGCCGCCGGGGTGCCGTGTGTGGTGCTCAACGCCAAGAACGACGACGAGGAGGCGGCGATCATCGCCGAGGCCGGCGCGTACGGCGCGGTCACCGTCTCCACGCAGATGGCCGGTCGAGGAGTGGACATCCGGCTCGGCGGCAGCGACCAGTCCGACCGGGACCGGGTCGCCGAGCTGGGCGGGCTCTACGTGATCGGCAGTGGCCGGCACGACAGCCGTCGGGTCGACGACCAGATTCGGGGCCGGGCTGGGCGGCAGGGCGACCCGGGCGGTTCGGTCTTCTTCGTCAGCCTGGAGGACGACCTGGTCGTGCGGCATGCCGGAGACGCGATCCCGTCCTCGCCCCGGATGAACGCCGACGGGCTGGTCACCGACGAGCAGGTGGACTTTGCTGTCGAGCACGCCCAGCGGGTCGCCGAGGGGGTCAACCACGAGATCCACCGCAACACCTGGCGGTACAGCGTGGTGATCGAGCAGCAGCGTAAGGCGCTTGCCGAACGTCGGGAACGCCTGCTCACCTCCGAGGTGGCGGCGATCATGCTGATCGAGCGCTTCCCGGAGCGCACCGAGGAGATGGACGAGGACATCCTGTCCCGGGCGGCCCGGTCCATCGCGCTCTACCACCTCGACCGGCTCTGGACCGAGCACCTGGCCGAGCTTTCCGAGGTACGGGAGGGGGTGCACCTGCGGGCGCTGGGCCGGCTCGATCCGCTGGACGAGTTCCACCGGGCGGCGGTGCCGGCATTCAACGCTCTGATCCCGGCGATCGAGGAGCGGACCGTGGCCACCTTCGAGGAGACCGAGTTCGACGAGGACTGGCAGCCCGACGAGGCGCAGCTGGTCCGACCGAGCGCCACCTGGACCTACCTGGTGCACGACAATCCGTTCGGTTCGGAACTGGACCGCCTGATCGCCTCGGTCGGTCGCCGACTCAGCTCCAGCTCGCGCTGAGGTTAGGAAGGGCCCCTTTCTATCGTTTCCAGCCTAGAAAGGGGCCCTTCCTAACAGCGGTTTGACGGTGGCCCGGTCTGGGTAAGAGGCCGGGTCCGAAAGTCGCGGGGGAGAAGCGAGCATGACACAGGCGATCGCACGAGCTGGGCGTACCGCGTCGCACGCGGTGATGGCGAGGATTCCGCAGCGGTGAGCCTCCAGACGCGGGAAACCGATGTCGAGACCCTGAACGTACTGGAAACGGCCGCGCTGCTGCGCGAGCTGACCGCCGGTCTCATCAACAGCAACGACTTCGACGATGCCCTGGCCCAGCTGGTTCGGACCAGCCGTGACGCGATACCGGGCGTCACCTGGTGCGGGGTGACCGTACTGCAGGCGGGGGAGCCGGCGTCGGTCGCCGCTTCCGACCCGCTGCTGACCGACCTCGACGACCTCCAGTACGGCGCGGACGGGCCGGCAATGACCGCCATTCGTCGCCGCGAGCTGATCCTGTCGGGGGACCTGCGTACGGAGACCCGCTGGCCGCTGTGGACGCGCCGAGCGTTGACGCTCGGTGTGCACGGGGTGCTCTCCGCGCCGGTCGACATCGACGATCATGTCATCGGTTCGATCAGCCTGTATACCCGAGAACCCGACACACTGGTCGAATCTCGGCAACTCACCGCGATGCTGCTCGCCGAACACGCGGGGCTGCTGCTCGCCGCCGTTCGGGACCGGGCCCGACAGGCCGCCCTCGTCGGTGAGCTGGACGGGACGCTGGTCGACGGCGAACTGATCGGCCAGGCGATCGGGGTGATCATGACGCAACGTGGCTGCCCGGCACCGGAGGCGTTGCAGGTGCTACGCACCGCGTCGGCGGCACTGTCGATCCCCCTGCGGGACGTCGCCGAGCGGCTGGTCGCCTCGGTGTCCAGACCTCGCGGTAACTGACTACGCCGCCCTGACCAGCACACAAGGGTGGCTACTGTCGTTTTGCCGCTTCTCCGTTCGGGTACCGACCTGGACAATGGTCGATGCGCGAACTGGGGAGGTCGCTGTCATGGAGAGCCGGTTGCGAGTCCAAGGCCACCCGATCCAGCCGATGCTGGTGACGGTTCCGTTCGGGTTGTTCGTCTGCGCCACGGTGTTCGACCTGACCGACCTGCTCGGCGGGCCCGGCATCCTCGGGGAGGTCGGTTACTGGACGGTGGTGGCTGCCCTGGTCTCGGCCGCGCTGGCCGTGGCGGCCGGCATGGTCGACCTCTGGGACGTTCCGGCCGACCGGACCCGCCGCACTGTGGTCATGTTCAACCTGGCCAACGCGGTGATGGCGGTGCTGTTCGTCTTCGTGTGCCTGGCAAGAGCCGGTGGGTCGGACCGGGGCGCGAGCGGCGGCCTCCTGGCGGTCGAACTGCTCGGCCTTGCCGTAGGGGCGGTCGGGGTGCGGCTGGGCGCGGTGCTGGTCCAGCGGTTCGATCGGCACCCGGGCGAGGCGCCGACCTTCGACGCGCTCGGGTCGGCCGCCGGGGTCGGGGTCGAAGGTCCCGCTCACCCCACCCGCGGCTGATCCCGCACGGCGTACCTCTCGGGGCAGCCCGTACGGCGTACCTCTCGGGCAGAACGTCGGCGACAGAACCGGGCAGCCGGGTGGTCAGGAATGCGCCTCGGCCCGATGCGCGGCGAGTACGTCGTCGCCGAAGTCGCTGTACGGCCGGCGGAGCACCGTGTGCGCGTGGTTGCCGTCCTCACTGGTGTTGTCGTACTCGATCAACAGATCGTCGCCTTGCACCCGGTAGTAGTGGCGTTGGCCCGGCCGGGTTGGCCCCTCCCAGGCGAAGTGCAGGTCACCTCGGGCGATTCGGGCCGATTCCCGGACCGCCAACTCCTCGGGCAACCGGTCCAGGTAGAGCCCTACGAGCTGGTTGAGCAGTGATCGGGCGGTCGGTCCGAGCTGTGCGGCAGATATCCCAGCGGGCTCGATTTCGGTGGTGAACTGGGGCTTCGTGGCGCTGCGGATGTCACCGGGGGCCTGGTCGGCCACGATCGCGGCGGACCGTCCGGTCGGGCCGAGTGCGTCCAGCAGCGCTCGGGCCAGGTCCTCTTCGGGGGCCAGCGGCCGGGTTACGGTTCGGCCGGCATAGCTCACCCGGGCCAGGTTGGCCCCGAGGAAGATCGGCGCGGGGGAGACCTGGTCACCGACGATCGTCATGGTCACTGACAGGTGATGCCCTTCGAACCGCCAGGACCACCGCTCGTCCCGCCGGGGATCGCCGAAGACCGCCACCCAGTAGTCGGCACTGTGCCGGCCCCGACGCCAGCCCTCCGCCCGGTCTAACACCTCCTCCAGCGCGATGATCGTCATCGCCTGGGCGTACGCGTGTGGGCTCAGTGCGGTGGCCAGCAGCCGGTGGGCGGCCTTGCGAGCGGCCCGGTCCAGGTCGGCGACGCAGGCGCCGGGGCGGGGCCGGGGACGGTACTCGATCCACCGGCGGGCCGCATCGTCTGCGAAGGGCCGCGCGGCAAGTGCCCGTGCCGGATCGTCCAGCGCATCCAGCAGGTTGCTCGCGGCATTCCGCATCTGTCCGGCGAGAGAGGAATCGTCCACGTCGCTTGTATACCCGGCCGAGCCAGAGCGCAGGTCAGCGGCCTGTCCGGTTCGATGTCGAGCCTGGTTACGACGCCTGCACCGGGGACCGGGCCGGGGGCGAGCGAGTCGCCGGAGGGATGACGGGTCAGCTCGGCTGTAGACCGGGCTCAGCTCCGCCCGGCCCGCTCGCTCCGTCGTAGGCGAAGATGACCAGCGGCTGGCCGTCGCGATCCTCGTGCCGGGAGGTACGCAGATAGCGCTGGATCAGCCCGTCGATCTCCAGTTGCACGATCGCGGCGTCCTCGGCGGTGAACAGCGTGCCGTCCCGGGGGCCGCCGAGCAGCAGTGCGTCGGGTGCCTTCGGCGTCGTCATGGCTGGCCGGCTACCCGTCCTGACCGGGCTCAAACGATGACCGGGCTCAAACGGTGATCGGTTCACTTCGGGTCCAGCCGGCTTCGGTGCCAGTAGGGATCCCTGGTTCAGCAGGGTTTCTGGTTCAGTAGGGCGAGCATCTCGGGCAGGTCGAAGAACGCGGCGGTCTCGATTGCCGACGGGCTGCCGTGTGCCGGGTCGGCTCCGGCTTCGAGTAGCGCGGTGACGATCTCCGTCGAGCGTCGGAACGTGGCCGCCGCGAGGGCCGTCTGTCCCCGGTCGTTGACCCGGGAATGGTCCGCTCCGCGGCTGATCAGGGCGCTCACCGTCTCGGGATGCGAGTGGTAGGCGGCCAGGATCAGCAGCGTGTCCCCCTTGTCGTTGGTCATGTTGACCGGCAGACCAGCGTCCACATAGCCGGCCAGCTCGGCGGTCTGGCCAGCGCGCGCCAGGTCGAACATCCGGTGCGCGAATGCCAGTGTCTCCTCGTCCCACTCCTCGGCCATGACTCGAGCCTAGTGGCTGCGTCGGCGGGCCGCCGTGCGCGAACCCGGGTTGACCTGGGGTAAGCAGGACCGGAGAGTGGCGGGATGGGGATGACCAAGATCGGTGTACGGCGACTCGACCTAGGCTATTTCATCAGACCGGCGACCGAGGCGGGTGAGCCGTATCCACGGGTCGAGGCGGTGTTCGGCTACCTGGTCAGGCATGCGGGCGGCCTGATCCTCTTCGACACGGGGATCGGTCGGGCCGACCCCGGCACCGAGGCACACTATCGGCCCCACCGCCAGTCCCTGCCGGAGGCGCTGGCCGGGGCCGGGGTGGGCGTCGAGGACATCTCGCTGGTGGTCAACTGCCACCTGCACTTCGACCACTGTGGAGGTAATTCGCTCCTGGCGGGGCGGCCTGTCGTCGTACAGGCGACGGAGCTGGCGGCTGCTCGCGTCGAGGGGTACACCGTCCCCGAGTTGGTGGACTTTCCCGGGGCACGCTACGAGGAGTTGGTGGGCGAGGCAGAGTTGCGGCCCGGGGTGTGGGTCGTGCCCACCCCCGGGCACACCGCCGGTCACCAGTCGCTGGTCGTACGCCAACCCGACGGTACGGTGATCCTGGCCGGACAGGCGTACGACTTCGCGTCGGCGTTCGGGTCGGCCCAGCTTGCCTACCGGGCGGCCGGTGCCGGGGTGGATGGCCCGCTGTCACCGGCACCACCGTGGCTGTCCCGGCTGCTGGAGTGGGATCCGGCCCGGGTGCTGTTCGCCCATGACGGCGCGGTCTGGGAGCCGACCCGCGCCTGAGCCGACCCGCGCCTGAGCTGAGCGGGATGTGGCCGGGCCGGGGTTCAGACCGGTTGGAGTGGGGTGTGTGGCGGCGGGGCGAGTTCGACCCGGATCGCATCACCGGGCCGTACTTCGCCCCCGCGCAGCACCACCGCCATCACACCCGCCTTGCGGACCAGGTTGCCGTCGACGTCCTGACCGAGCACCGCCGCCAGCAGACCCGCCTGGAAACCGTTGAGCTGGGCACACGGGTTCCGCAGCCCGGTCACCTCGACCACTGCGGTGTCCCCGAGGTGTAGTCGGGTGCCGGTCGGGAGGCCAAGCAGGTCGAGTCCTCGGGTGGTGACGTTCTCCCCCATGTCACCCGGGGAGACCGAGAAGCCGGTCGCCCGCAACTCGTCATGCAGCTCACCGTGGATCAGATGCACCTGCCGGAGATTGGGCTGCTCGGGGTCCCGGGCTACCCGCGAGCGGTGCTTGACGGTCCGACCCAGGTGGGCGTCCCCGTCGACCCCGAGACCAGCCAGTAGCCGGATGCTGCCCTGGCGGGGCTTACTGAAGGTGTGGGTCGCGCTCCTGCTCACCGCGGTTACCACCGGTCCCGCCGCCGTCACCGGTTCCATCAGAACGTTCCTCTCGTCGGCCAACGCTTGCCGGAGCCTAGGCCAGACCGGTCAGTGGTTCAGACGTACTCGGGGCTCATCGCGGCCGTGAGCCGCAGGTGTGGCGCCGCCTGCGCAGCCCGGCCCTGACGCTGGAGGGTACGGCCGAGCAGGTGCCGGAGGTAGGCGTCGCCCGGCGACCGGTCGACCAGGACCTGTAGGAGTTGCTCAGCTCGGCCGAGTTGTGCCGAGGCGAAGTAGGCGCGGGCGGCGAGCAACTGGACGTTCGGGTCGTCGGCGTGGGCGGCCAGCAACGGGCCCAGCAGGGTGAGGGCCCCGAGTGGGTCGCGGCGCTCCAGGAGCGCTTCGGCCTGCCGCAGGCGGCGCACCTCCGCCGGCAGCGTGGTCTCGACGTGCCCAGCGGCGAGAAATTCGCGGATGACCTCCGGTGCCTGCGCACCGGCCAGGCGCTGGTCACCCACCATAAAGGTGGGTGACGTCACGCCCATCGCCCGGCCCTGGAGCAGTTGGTCGCGGAGCAGTTCTTCACCCGCCGATCCGGCCAGCAGCCGCATCCCGTCGGGGAAGCCGGCGTCGACGGCTATCTGATCGAGGATCGTACGGTCGCTGATGTCGCGGCCCTCGATGAAGTGGGCGCGCATCAGCCGCTCTGCCACGGCGTCCTGCACCGTCGCCCCGGCTTCGGCGTAGGCGAGGGTGAGTAGCCGGTGCGCGTGGTGGCTGTTGGCCCGCCACGTGGCACCCCAGCGGGGGCCGAGCCCGACGGCGGCGGCCACCTGGGAGACCCGGACCTGGTTCTCGGCGGGGGAGAGGCCCGGCGCGCACTGCCGCAGCGCCGTGTCGACGATCGGGTCCCGCAGCATCTCGTCCATCGGCTCGGCCTGGTCGGGGGCGGTCGGGTCGATCCGGTACGGCCGCCAGACCACCTCGACGGTGTCGCCACCCCAGCCGTCCAGTGCCTGCTCAAGGCGACGCTTGCCGATGTACGCCCAGCCACAGACCACGTCTGCCCAGATTTCGATTCGCATGCCGCCGACACTACACAACACATGTTGGATAAGCGACAGGTGTTGTATAGTTCGCCTCGTGAATCCCGATGATCCCCGAGCCCGGAGAACCCGGACCCGGCTCCGTGCCGCGGTGCTGGAACTGGCGGCCGACCGCGACCTGACCGCCGTCACGATGGCCGAGGTCGCCCGACGTGCCTCGGTCAATCGGGCCACCATCTACGCGCACTACCGGGACCAGGACGAGTTGTTGACCGATGCCATGGAAGAGGCGGTCGCCGAGGTTGCGCACGCGGCGGGCCTGTGTCCACTGGACGCCCCGGCCACTCGGGCGCCGCAGCCGCTGGTCGACCTGTTCGCGCATGTGGCCCGGAACGCGACGCTCTATCGGCGGATGCTGGGCGCCCAGGGCAGCGCGCGGTTCGCGACTCGGTTGCGGGACCGGCTGGCCGAAGAACTCGGGAACCGATTCCGGGGCGGTGCGCGACCCCCCGGCCTCGACGTCGTACCAGTCGACGTGCACGCCAGCTATCTCGCCGGCGCTCTGGTGGCGGTCATCGCGCACTGGGTGGCCCAGCCGGATCGCCCCTCGGTGGCGGAGATCTCGCTCGCGACCTGGCGGCTGCTCTGTCGCTGACCGCGTCGCGTGAGTGCGGGACTGGGGCTGGTGGCCAACTCCGGAGAAGGTGCGGCCGAATGGCCGCCGAGTCGGTCCCGTTGTCTCGGCATCCGAGATTGCCTACCAAGCCGATAGGATTTATGGGCTAAGCTGGTCGCGGCGGGTTCCGGTAGGCAGATCAGCGAGGTTGATGATGGTCTCTCTTGAGTTGGGTGCACCGGACCTGCTCGCGGTCGCCCGCCAGCACGCGGCGGATGCCGGCCGCTGGCCACCGGTCCGGTTCGATCCGGTCGACCGGTGGTACACGCGGATCGCAACCACCGACGCGTACGAGGTCTGGTTGCTGACCTGGCTGCCCGGCCAGGCGACCGACCTACATGATCACGGCGGGTCCGCGGGAGCGTTTGTGGTGGCTGCCGGGACGCTTACCGAGGAAATTGTGACCAGTGGTCGACTACGCCCCGCCGAACTGCCCGCTGGTGACGGGCGACGGTTCGGCCCCCGGCATGTGCACCGGGTGGGGAACCGGACTGAACGACCCGCGATCAGCGTCCACGTTTACCGACCCGCGCTGGTACGAATGACCAGCTATTACCTGCTTGACGGAGAACTCCGGGTCGCCGAGGTGGCCGAGGCCGGGGTCGCCTGGTGAGTCGTCACCGACTGCGACCCGAGCCGTTGGTGACCGGGGTCGAGAAGCGGAGAAACGGAAAGGACGAGGTGGCCATGCCAGGCAACACACCCACTCCGGGGTCGGGCTGTTCGGGCGGGCAGCAGCCGCCGGCCGGCGCGCGGAGCATCGACGAGATCCTCGCTGCCGCCCGGGCCCGGCTGCGACGGCTCGAACCAGAAGCCGGTCATCTGGCCCACCGTGATGGCGCCATCCTGGTGGACATCCGGCCGGCCGCCCAGCGCGCAGCCAGTGGCTCGATTCCCGGTGCGCTGATAGTGGAACGTAACGTCCTGGAGTGGCGGTTCGATCCCCGTTGTGTTGCCCGGCTGCCCATCGCCGACCGCTACGACCTGCCGGTTGTCGTCTTCTGCCAGGAGGGCTACACCTCTTCCCTGGCCGCAGCGGCCCTTCAGGACCTCGGCCTCTACCTGGCCACCGACATCGTCGGCGGATTCGTCGCCTGGCGAGCGGCCGGCCTGCCGGCGCTCGGGCCAACCGACGTCTACGCGCCACTTCCCGCGCCGCCACCGGCGGCCGCGCGGCAACCGATCGCCTGACCCTCGCCGCGCGGCACCCTGCGCGGAGGGCTACCACCCCACCCACAAGGAGGCCGCCATGTCGGTCAGCGCCATCTCCTCGCATCGGTCCCCCTCGGCGAGGTCCGCCCGGGCGACGCGGATCCGCCGTGGCCACGACGCACCGAGCACCCCATCGGTCCTGACCGTCAGTTTCGATGTCCTGCTCGCCGGCGAGGCTTCCGACGAACCCGCCGCCCGACTGCTCGACCTGCTCCGTGAGTTGGTCGACCGGGGAGAGGGACGGGTCACCGTGTCGACTGACGTCAGATCCGGGAAGACAGTGCCTGGGTCAGCCATGGCGTTCCCGCTGGCGGACGTCGCCATCGACAGCGATGCCATTCGGATCCTGTCCGCCTCACGACTGGTGCTGCGGGGTGGGCGGGCAGTGCCACTGACCCGGTTGGAGTTCGACCTGCTGCTCTTCCTGGCCGAGCATCCACGTCGCGTGTTCACCCGACTCCAGTTGCTCAACAATGTCTGGGGGTACGACCACGCGGTGGCTCGCACCGTCGACGTGCACGTACGTCGGCTGCGCGCCAAGATGGGGGAGGACACTCCGCTCGTCACCACGGTCTACGGGGTCGGCTATCGTCTCGCCGACGATGTGCGGGTCAGCATCGACCCGGAGGGCTGACCCGACCAGGCCGGAGGGCTGACAAGCGTCCCGACCCGTCTCGTCCCGAACCAGTCGACGGGCGGGTCAGTCGACGGGCGGGTCAACCACTGCGCGGGGCGTACATGATCACCGCGACGCCGATCAGGCAGATGCCGGCACCGACGAGGTCCCAGCGGTCGGGGCGGAACTTGTCAACGACCACCCCCCACAGCAGCGAGCCAGCGACGAAGACACCCCCGTAGGCCGCCAGGATACGGCCGAAGTTCGGATCGGGCTGAAACGTCGCCACGAAACCGTAGGCCCCCAGGGCGATGACACCGGCCGCGATCCACCACAGCCCCCGATGCTCGCGCCAGCCCTGCCAGATCAACCACGCGCCGCCGATCTCGGCGAGCGCCGCGAGGGCGAACAACAGCAGGGAACGGGCGACAGTCACGCTTCGGACCGTACCGGAGCTGGGATGCCGGGCCGTCACCACCGGGCACCATGGTACGGGTGAAGATCCGTCCCATCTCGCCAGAACTGTTGTTGACGGAACTGGCCGACCGACTCACCGCCGAACGGGCCGGCCCGTGGCTCCGGGTGGCGGTCGACGGTGCGCTCGCCGCAGACCCCGACCACCTGGCCGACGCACTCGTCGACCCACTGCGGCTCCGGGGCCGTCCGGTGCTGCGGATCCGGGCCGCGGACTTTCTGCGTCCCGCCTCCCTACGCCTGGAACACGGTCGTACCAACCCGGACTCGTTCTATGTCGGCTGGCTGGACGAGGCCGGGCTCCGGCGAGAGGTGTTCAAGCCGACCGCACCCGGGGGCACCGGCCGGGTTCTGCCCTCGCTGTGGAACGCGGAGATCGACCGGGCCAGCCGGGCCGACTACGTGGCCCTGCCGCCCGGGACGGTCGTGCTCGTCAGCGGTCCGCTGCTGCTCGGCGGTGGCCTTCCCTTCGACCTGACCATCCACCTTGTCCTGTCCGACAACGCGCTCGCCCGGCGTACCCCGAAGGACCAGGCCTGGACCCTGCCGGCGTATCGCCGCTACGCCCGAGAGGTCGGCCCGGCGGATTTTGCCGACGTGGTGGTACGGCTGGACGATCCGCGACACCCCGCCCTGGTGGGAACGGTCCTGGCCAACGGCGGCGACAGCGACAGCCAGGCGGACATCCAGTGACGCGACCCGGCCGACCAGCGGCGACGATTTCCCGAGTTTGGCTGCCCTTGCCCGTGGGTACTCGCCCGGGTCACAGCGGACCTTTGGCCGAACAGTCCGGTTCGGTGACCGGTTCCACGTTCTCATGGAAGGCAGGAAACGCATGCTCGCCAACGACGTGATCAGCACGGGGCGTTCCCAGGCGGAAACCGCCCAGATCCGCCTCTCCCTGCAGATGCGCTACGACGAGCTGACCACCGAGTACGACCAGGCCGTGGCCCAGAGCCAGGTGCTACGGCTGGTCGAGGTGGGGGACACTGCCGGCGACGACCAGGCCGACAGCGGTACCAAGACCGCGGAGCGGGACACCGCACAGTCGCTGCTGCGAACCATCCTCGACCGACGCGCGCAGTTCGAGCACGCGCTGGCTCGGCTTGCCGATGGGACCTACGGCTGGTGCGAGGGGTGCACCAAGCCGATCCCGGTCGAGCGACTGGAGATCTTCCCGTCGGCCACCTCGTGTGTGACCTGCCAGCAGACTCGCGAACGGCGGGCCGCGTGACGGGCGGTTGCGCCAACGTGGGATAGGGCGAATGGGCGAGATTGCCGTTGGGACTGCCTCGTGGACCGACCGGACGCTGATCGAGTCGGGCTGGTATCCACCGGAGGTAGACACGGCAGAGAAACGACTCGCCCACTACGCCCGACAGTTTCCACTCGTCGAGGTCGATGCGACCTACTACTCCCCGCCGGCTGAGCGCACCGCCCAGTTGTGGGCACAGCGGACCCCACCACACTTCACTTTCAACATCAAGGCGTTCAGCCTGCTGACCGGCCACCCGACCCGGGTGGCCGCGCTCTACCGCGACCTGCGACCCGTGACCGACAAGCGCAACGTCTATCCGAAGGACCTGACACCCCAGGTGTACGAGGAGGTGTGGACGCGCTTTCTGTCGGCACTGGATCCACTCGTGGCGGCCGGGAAACTCGGAGCCGTGCTGTTCCAGTTTCCGCCGTGGTTCACGCTGCGGCGTGACAACAAGCAATATCTGCTTGAAGTCCAGCAGCGTTGCCGGCCGCTGCGAGTGGCCATCGAGTTCCGGCATGCCTCCTGGTTCGCTGACGGCAATGGCACCGAGACACTGGACTTCCTTCGCCAGCACCACATGCCCTACGTCTGTGTGGACATGCCGCAGGGGCACCGGTCGTCCGTACCTCCGGTGCTGGCCGCCACCGCCGACCTGGCGGTGGTCCGGTTCCACGGTCACAGCGACCGGTGGACCAGCAAGGACATCCAGGAGAAGTTCGGCTACCGGTACTCGGATCGCGAGTTGGCGCAGTGGGCGCCGAGGCTGCGGGCGCTGGCGAACGAGAGCGAGCAGACGCAGGTGCTGTTCAACAACTGTGCCGGGGACAATGCCCAGCGCAACGCCACCACGCTCACCGACCTGTTGCCGGAAACGGTGGCGACCCGATCGGCGTGATTCACCTTTCCCGGGTGAGGACACCTCACCCGGGCTCCGGTGAACATCACAGTTGGGTCGTCAACCACGGCCACGGTCAACAGCGACACCCGGGGACGGGGGTAATCCGAGATGCCATTTCGGGACGTACGAGGGTGGCACGGGCGCAGTGCCAGGCTAGCCGCCGGCAGACCGCGGGGATCCGGCCCGGGCAGGACATGTGCGGTGGGGGCCAGCGCGGTCAGCCCAGCGCAGGTCCTGCCGCGACGGGGCAGCGAGGGCCCGCCACCCAGGGACGATTGGCGGGTCGAGCCGGCCGGATGGGGGTGGAACCATGTCTAGCATGTCGTCGTCCATCTACGAGACGTCGGTGGACAAGACCAATCTGATCCTCAAGGACATCGAGCAGGCGTACGGGTGGCCAAAGGAACGCCGTACCCAGTCGTACGCGGCACTGCGGACCGTGCTGCACCTGCTCCGGGACCGGCTACCGGTTCAGGAGAGTGTGGAGTTCGCCGCCCAGCTGCCGGTGCTGGTGCGGGGCATCTACTTCGAGGGCTGGGATCCGAGCGTGGTGCCGATCAAGCTCAACCGGGAGGAGTTCCTGTTCGAGGTACGGCAGGGCTTCCCTTTCGATGTGGACGGGGGCGTGGAGAACCTCGTGCGTACCGTGCTGAACGCGCTCCGCCGACACATCACCGAGGGGGAGTGGGACGACATCCGGGCGAACGTACCCAAGGATCTCATCACGATCATTCCGTAACCCCTGCCGTTTCGGCTGGGCTGGCCGGCGTACGGGCACCGGACTCCTGACCGGCGGGAAGGGTCGTCCGGTACCGTCGGATCGCTCTTTCCCGCCGGTCGGTTGTCTTCGGTCACCTGATCCGGGACCGCTCAGGGTTGTTCCCTCAGGGTGGTCTCCTCCTCCAGGTGGAGACCGGGTGAGCCGAGACCGGCCATAGGTGTAGTGGTATTTCAGCCGCTGGCAGGTCGTGGCGGTTGGCGCGGACGCCTAGGGTCGAGGTGTGGGGGAGAGCGGAGACGAGTTTCGCATCGAGGTCCACGTCAGCGATCAGATGATCGTCGTCCAGGTGGCGGGGGAGATCGATATCGCCAACGTGGACGAGTTCCGGTCCGTACTTTGGACGCTGCCGGCCCACCCGGCGACGGTGCGGGTGGATCTGTCCCGGGTGACGCTGCTTTCCGCAGCGGGGGTACGGGCGCTCGTGGGGGTGCATCTGCGGCGTCGGGCCCGGGACGGTCAGCTCGTGCTGTGCAATCCGAATTCCACCGTGCGCCGGGTCTTGCGCGCCACCCGCGTCAACCGGGTAATCCCGATCATTGGCGGCAATGCCGCCTCACTCGACTCGACGGTACGACGGCCCTGGCCGGCCGCCGTACCGGTTCCGCCCGGCCCACGGGCGGCGACCGTAAGGATGGATCCGGTCTGCGCCGGCCGACCTGCTTCGTGACTTTCCGAGCCAGTCATACAACGGAGCACCCGTGCCGGGCGTTCGGACTGGCCGCGACACAGGTGCTCCGCATACTGGTCTGACTAGCGCACGCCCAGCAGGTCGACGACGAACACGAGGGTCTCGCCCGGCTTGATCAGGTTGCCGACACCCCGGTTGCCGTAGCCGAGGTGCGGGGGAATGATCAGCTTGCGTCGCCCGCCGATCTTCATTCCGGCCACACCGCGATCCCAGCCTTCGATCACCTGGCCGCCCCCCAGCCCGAAGCTGAACGGCTGGCCACGGCCCCAGGAGGAGTCGAACTCCCGACCCGTGGAGAAGGACACCCCGACGTAGTGCACCGTGACGAGTTGCCCGGCTTCCGGCGTAGCGCCGTCCCCGACCACGATGTCCTCGACGACGAGGTCGGCCGGCGGCGGTCCCTCGATCAGTTCGATTGTGGGCTTTTCCATACTTTGGTCCTCATTACGCAGTGATGTGGGCAATGACTGCCTCGGCCATCCTGCCGTATCCGCGCCTGCCGGCCCACGGCAGGGACCGACCTCGAAGTCCTGGGCGTCGGCCCGCCGGGCGCACGTCTCACCCACCCGGTGCGGCCCTCGGGGTCATCGTCGCTGACTCAACCGCCAGTACTGGCGTTTCTCCTCGTCTCGGACGACCACGCCCAGCTGGGCCAACTCGGTGCGAAGTTCCACCGCATCGCGGTTCTCGCCGTTACGTAGGGCACGGTCCCGGGCTTTCAGCAGAGCGTCGGCACCGGCCGGCAACTCCGGCAGCCCCGGCACCCAGCGGCGGTAGTCGTTCCGGTAGGGGTCGCCCTCGGCGAGCCAGGGATAACCGTGCGCGCGGAACGCGTTCGTGAGGCGGGCAGCATCCAGATCGCTCTTCTCCCGGGCCAGCTCGTCGGTCGACCGGCCGAGTAGGACGAGGTGCTTGCCGTCGAGGAAGACCCCGGCGACAGCGCTCCGGTCGACCGCTTGGACCCCGCCGTCGCCCCGTTTCAGGGTCACCCGGTCATTGGCGACGGTGATGGTGAGGCTTTCCTGCACGCCGAGGAAGGCCAGGACCAGACCGGCGAGTCCGCCGAGGACGGGTGCCCCGATCGTCGCGTACGGCTCGGGAGCGGAGGCCACGAGTTCGAACGGCCCTTGAAATGGTGCCCACGGCAACGAGGCGACCCATCCCGCCCCGACCTTGAGCAGCCATCCCAGAGCAGCACCCAGTATGGGGAAACCGCCCCATATCAGCAGGCGGTCCCGGCCGGGGGCGGTCACCGCTGTTTCGCTGGGGTCGTTACTCGGTGGTCGAGAGGAAGGGGTGCGGCTGCCGTGAGCCCCGATGGTCATTCGGCCAGTCTGCTCGGCCGGGGCTGCCGGCGCGACGGCCGGAGGTGGGCGTCACTCCGACGAAGGTCGACCATCGAATGTCGACTTTAGTTGACGCCACCGACCCGCTTCGATCTGCGATCACACCCGCTTCGACCGGTGACCACCCGCTCGACGCTATGACCAGCGGACGCCGGGGCACCTTGGTGAAGCTTTTTTGCACTAGCCTGTATCGATGCGAAAAAGATCTACGTTGGCACGGCACGGCTGCCGGGGCGGCACCATCGCAAGCCACTACGGCACCCTGCGGCACTGGAACAGCAAGACCGGCCGGACCGCTGCCTACCCCTGGGCCTTCGGCCCGGAGGACCTCTCCTACTGGCATGACCCGACCACCGGCGTCGCCGACTACCTCTGGACGCAGACCGAATACCTGGGCAACCGGGTCGTGGTGGCCGTTCCGCAGGCCGACTGGGACTGACCGGTGATACCGCGCGCCGGAGCCAGTCGGGTTCGGCGCGCGGCATCACCCGCCGGCTACGCGCGGCATCAGCCGTGGGTCAATGGGGCCCTCACCCGTCGGTCAACTGACCTGCCGGGAACTGGAGGGCCCGACCATCCGGGTGGTGACGTCCAGCCGATGCGGGTGCAGCCCGGAGGTGGCGGTGAACCGGTCCACTGCGGCCCCGACGTGGTCGCGGATGGCGGCCAGCCGGGCGCGCGGCCCGATCTGCAACTGGATCCACAGTTCGGGCCGGGCCGCCGCCCCGGTCAGGATGACGGACGCTCGCCGTACCTCGGGTTCGCTGGCGAGGTCGCGTTCCAGTCCACGGGCCAGCACCGCGCCGCGCACCGTGGTGGTTCCCGGCAGCCCTGAGGCAGTCGTCCGTTCGCTCTTGTCTCCGGTCGAGCGATCAGGCTGGCCGAGTGCCACCTCGTGCATCGCCGGCTGCGGCCGGGGAAGCAGCAGCCGAGCGAGCAGTTTCAGCCCGAGCAGAGCGAGCAGTAGCCCGAGTATGACCAACAGGGCCACGCCCGCCGGGGTGGTGTCGCGCCACAGGTCGAGCAGTCCGGACCAGAGCAGCGGTGCGTCGGGGTCGGTGCCGGGTAGGACACCGTAGCTGGCGGTGATGCCGATGCCGCCGATGGCTACGAGCAGGAGCCCGATCGCCGTCCACAGCACCCGGTGTGCGGCGTTACTCACCGGCCCCGCCCGCCCCGGGCCAGGTCGACGTCGACCGACTCGGTCTCCGGCGCGGCGATTCGGTCGAGTTCCCGTCGGACTGCATGTTCGACCGCCGGGCGTACCGACGGATCGCCGACGACTCGGATCCGGGGCCGCCAGCCCCGGCCCCGGCGGCGGATCCGGGCGCTCGCCGATGTCACCCCCGGCACCTCACCGGCCACTCCAGCCAGCCGCCGCTCCACCGATCGGCGGTTCAGGTGCCAGCCGTCGCCGAGGGTCACGTTCAACCGCTCTGGGGTCCAGCGGCGGAGCTGGCTGAGCAGGATCAGCAGACCGAGCGTGGTCACGCCGATGGCGACGGCCTGGGTACGCGAGTCGCCGAGCCGGGTGCCGGTGAGCCCGTCGTACCAGCCGGCGCGGTCGATCACCGCCGGTGCTCGGTCCCAGGCGCCCAGTATCGTCTCCGCGACGATCAACAATCCGCCGACCAGCAGAGCGAGGGCCAGCAGCAGCGACGCCAGCCGGTTGAACAACCGCATGGTCATCACCTCTTCGGTACGGTGACAGCGAACGCGACGGGGTCGATGTCGTCCACGACCACCTCGACTGGACGGTGCTCGCCGGAGCGGTCCAGGACGGCCTGTACGGCTGCCCGGACCTGTTCGGTCACCGGGATGATTGGGGATCGGTCCACGGCGACGTGCACCTCGACGGGGTCGCCGAGGCGTACCCCCACCACCTTGCCGCCGGAGAACTGGGTGGCGACCTCGATCGCGCCACCGGAGGTCAGTCGAGCCACCCCCGGTACGGCGAGGACCGCATCGCGTACGGCGGAAGCGAGCCGTTGCTGATCGTTCACTGGACCCGCTGCCCCTGCTGTTGCTGCCGGTCACCCTCGCCCTCGACGTAGACGTCGTCGACGTTGATGTTTACCTCGACCACCCTGAGCCCGGTGGTCGACTGGATCTGATCGATGACGTTGCGCCGGACGGCGTCGCAGACGTCTACGATGCTCTGTCCGTACCAGGTAACGATGTCCAGGTCGACCGCGGCTTCGTGTTCGCCCACCTCCACCGAGACACCCTGCCGGGTCGCTCCGTCCCCGCCACCGGGCACCAGGTTGCGTAACTGTCCGATCCGGCGGCTGGTCGCGGCACCCATGGCCTGTACACCGGGAATCTCCCGGGCAGCGAGTCCAGCGATCTTCGCGATCACCCCGTCGGCGATCCGGGTCTTTCCCGCGTCCGTGGTCAATTGGGCACGGGCCGGTCCGGGGCCGGTGCGTCCGCCGAGCGGCGGTCGGGTTCTGGTCTGACCGTCGCTTCGGGCGGCGGTGTCGGTGTCGGTCATCCGCTTCCTCCTCGCGCTTGCGCTCGTCCTTCGGCCGGTTGACGTGCGGCTGGGGTGGCCCGCGACTCGCCGGGCACCGTGATCCTGGTCCGTTCCGGCGCTGGCTTGCGGTCCGCTCTGGCCAGGTCGGGTGGGAGAGGTCGACTGGGTGCGATGGTGGTCGCGGGTGTGGTCAGCGACGCCTGGACGCGCTCGCGCGGTCAGCCAACCCGCCCACGGTGATGTCGCCGTCGATCACCCGTACAGCGATCCAGCCGACCAAACCGGCGAGCACCGCTCCGGCTGCGGCACCGAAACCGACGAATGCCCACAGCGCCGCAATCAGGAAGCCGATCACGAAGCCGAACTGTTGTCGGGTCATGAGTCCCTCCGCAGTGCGTCCTGTAGGTCGCCTGTGGATACACCGTCGGTGCGGTGCTGAACGCCCACCTGTCCGAGAAATGTGTGATGTGCATCACATCTGATTTATGGTTTCGGTGTGCTCGTTCAGATCAGGCCCAAGGCAAGCATCGCGTCGGCGACGCGACGGAAGCCGTCGATGTTCGCGGCTGCCACATAGTTGCCCGGCATGCCGTACTCCGCTGCGGTGCGGAAACAGCGGGAATGGATGTCCCGCATGATTTGTTGCAGGCGCTCTTCGGAGTAGTCGAAAGTCCAGGAGTCCCGGGTGGCGTTCTGTTGCATCTCCAGGGCGCTGGCCGCCACGCCCCCGGCGTTAGCAGCCTTGCCCGGGGCGAATCGCACACCCGCCTGCGTGAAGATTCGTACGGCCTCCGGGGTCGTCGGCATGTTCGCTCCCTCGACCACCATGGTGCAGCCGTTGCTGACCAGCGTGGTGGCGTCCGTAGCGTCGATCTCGTTCTGGGTGGCACACGGAAGGGCGATCTCGCACGGCACCTCCCAGACGTTGCGCCCGATTACGAACTGCGCCTCCGGCCGGACCGCCGCGTACTCGCTGATCTGGCTGCGCCGTACCTCCTTCAGCTGCTTGACCAGTTCGACGTCGATGCCCTTCTCGTCCACCAGGTAGCCGGAGGAGTCGGAACAGGCGACCACGTTGCCGCCGAGCTGTTGGGCCTTCTCTATCGCGTAGATCGCCACGTTGCCGGAGCCCGAAACGATCACCCGCTTGCCGTCCAGGCTGTCGCCATCGGCCCGCAGCATCTCCTCGGCGAAGAAGACCGTGCCGTACCCGGTGGCTTCTCGGCGGACCTGGGCACCGCCGTAGCTGAGGCCCTTACCGGTCAGCACGCCAGATTCGTACTGGTTGGTGATTCGTTTGTACTGCCCGAACAGGTAGCCGATCTCGCGTCCGCCGACCCCGATGTCACCGGCCGGTACGTCGGTGTACTCGCCGATGTGCCGGTACAACTCCGTCATGAAGCTCTGGCAGAACCGCATCACCTCGCGGTCGCTGCGCCCCTTGGGGTCGAAGTCCGATCCGCCCTTGCCGCCACCGATCGGCATGCCGGTGAGCGCATTCTTGAAGATCTGCTCGAAGCCGAGGAACTTGACGATGCCCAGGTAGACCGAGGGGTGGAAGCGCAGTCCGCCCTTGTACGGGCCGAGGGCGCTGTTGAATTCCACCCGGAAGCCCCGGTTGATCTGGACTCGACCGTGATCATCCTCCCACGGCACCCGGAAGATGATTTGCCGTTCGGGCTCGCAGATCCGCTCGATGATCCTGGCCTCGGCGTACTCCGGATGTCGACCGAGGGCCGGGCCGATGCTCTCCAGGACCTCGCGGACCGCCTGATGGAACTCCAGCTCGCCGGGATTGCGTCCCACCACGTTGTCGAACACGGTTTCCAGCGTGTCGTTCATCATGGCGGCCCTCCAAGGCGGTTGGCCCGTTGCCCGCGATGATCAACCGGGATCGCCTTCAACCGGGATCGACTCCCGCGACGACGCGATCGCACTATCGACCAAATCTGGAATGTCGGGCTGGCCGGGTCTGTTGCAATTCTCGGGGTCCAGGGCTCCCTCTCGGGTTCAGGACGGACATCCTCCACGTCCGCTGCCCTGGTCACCTCCGCCAGTTTGTCGTAGTACGCCCCAGCGGCGAAGGCCGTCTGGGCATGTCTTCGGCGGTCCTCACCCTCCCGAGGACCGCCCTTCCCCCACCGAGAGGCAGACCATCTTGAAGGCCACCTTCAGTCGATGGCTCCCGGCCATCACGCAGACCAAGGCCCCCCGGGCAGTACTGGCCATCGCCGGTGTGGCCGTCCTCGGCGGCCTGGCCACCACACCCGTCCTCGATCCGGGGAAGATCCACCCTGCGCCATCCGGCGTCGACCCGGGCGCGGCGGCCGCACTCCGACTTGCTGTCTCAGGCGAGCAGCCCGCCAGTAGTGCTCAGCCCGCCAGCAGTGCTCAGCCTGGCAACACGGCTCAGTCTGGCAACGGCGGGCAGTCCGATGACGGTGAGCGCTCCGCTGCGACGTCATCTGGTGCCTCGGCCGACCGGGCCTCCGATACCTCGGCAGAACATCAGACCTCCGCGGCGCCGACTGTCAAGCCGAGCATGGAGAGCCTGATCCCGCACGGTACGCAGGGCACCCAGGCGAGGACGCCGTTGTCCGCGGAGCAGTTGGACAACGCGAAGTCGATCGTGGGTACCGCCAAGCGGATGGGGCTGCCGGAACGGGCCGCGGTGATCGGTGTCGCAACCGCGTTGCAGGAATCCAAGCTGAACAACTACGGCCATCTCGGTGCGCTCAACGACCACGACTCCCAGGGCCTGTTCCAGCAGCGCCCGTCGACCGGGTGGGGCACGGTGGAACAGATCACCGACCCCGAGTACTCGGCGACGGCGTTCTACAACGGCTTGCAGCAGGTGCCTGGTTGGCAGGACCTGCCGCTGACCGCTGCCGCGCAGCGGGTACAGGTTTCGGCGTACCCGTTCGCGTACGCGCAGTGGGAACAGCAGGCCGCTGAGATCGTTCACGACCTGTGGACGGATTGATCGCGATTCTCGTACCCCGGCCGGGCCGGCCACTGGCCCGGCCGGCCCACCTTTCCGTACCGGTCGTCCTCCCATCTTCTTCACCCGGCCGAGCCGCGGCTGGCCCGGTTTCGTAGTCGGTGGTGTCTGCCTGCCAAGCTGTCGGCCAGTGCGGCGACGAGTGCGACCAACACGAACCCGATCGCCACGAACAGTGACATCCGGAAGGCTCTCGACCAACCTTCTCCGGTGGTAGCCAGGGTGGCGAAGAAGACCGCGCCGGTGCTGGCGATTCCGATGGCGGCCCCGATGCGCTGCCCGGTCTGCAACATCCCGGCCGCGCTGCCACCCTGTGTAGCCGGGACCTCGGAGAGGGTCAGGGTCTGGTTCGGGGTGATGACCAGACCACTGCCCAGGCCAGCCAGCAGCAGCGGACCCGCCGTGGCTAACGGGGCGCCATGTCCCGGGACGAAGTGCAGCGCCAGCACGGTCGCGCCGAGCCCGATCGCGACCAGCGCCAGGCCGGTGGTGACCAGGGGACGTCCGAATCTTTCGACGATCCGGCCGCCCAGTCCGGCAGCCGCCGCTGAGCCGAGAGCGAACGGGGTGATTGCCAACCCGGCCAGCAGCGCGCTGTAGCCCAGCCCGTTCTGCAGGAAGAGCGTGAAGATGAAGAAGATCCCGGTGAACCCGGCGAAATAGAGCAGCGCGATGAGCGCCCCCAGCGAGTAGGAACGCCGGCGGAACAGCGCCAGGTCGAACAACGGCTCGCTGTGCCGGGCATATCGGTGTTCCCAAAACAGGAAACTGGCGAGCAGCACCAGCCCAGCCGGCACGAGTAACCATTTCAGCGGACCGTGCCACTGGCGTTGCTGCACCAGAGGCAACAGCAGCAGTACGACCCCGAAGCCGAGCAGGAGCACACCAACGGGGTCGAGGCTCTGCCGTCGTCGCTGCGTCCTCGGTTGGGTCGGGATCAGCCGCCAGGCGAAGAGAATGGTCACGATCCCCACGGGAACGTTGACGTAGAAGACCCAGCGCCACCCTTCCTGCGTGCCGTCGAGGGCGATCAATCCGCCGCCCAGTAACGGCCCGACTGCGGTCGAGATACCGACCGTGGCACCGAGCAAACCGAACGGGCGGCCTCGCTCCGCTCCCTGAAAGAGCTGCTGGATCAAGCCCGCGACCTGCGGATTCAATATTCCGGCGGCAGCCCCTTGGAGCAGTCGGGCGGCGATCAGCCAGGTGGGGGAGCGGGCCAGCCCCGCTGCCGCACTGGTCAGGGTGAACAGGGCGAGGCCGAGGATGAAGACATTCCGCCGGCCCCGGGCGTCGCCGAACCGGCCGGCGGGCACCAGCACCAGACCGAACATCAGCGCATAACCGGAGAGCACCCACTGTAGGTCGCTGGGACCGGCATGCAGGGCGGCCTCGATTGACGGCACCGCCACGTTGACGATGCTCACGTCCAGCAGGGTCATGAACGCGACCACCAAACCGACGGCCAGCACCTGCCAGCGGCGCCGGTCGGCCAGTGCCTTGTCCGATGAGCCCGGTCGGGCGGTCCTGGCTATGCCGGCTGCCTCGCGCACCAGCGAGGACCGAAGTCCAGCCCGGCCATCGGGGAGTCCTCCCGGTGGACCAGATTCTTCACGCCAAGCTCGTGCAGAGGAGCCACCAGTTGCTCCTCCGGAATCCCGGCCTCCTGGGCGATGGCTGCCGGATACGGCACCTGCCCCCGCGCCTCCAGAGCGGTGACCGCGACGTACACCCGCTGCTCAAGCTCGGACAGCTGGATCTGTTGCATCGTGACCTCCTAAGTTCCCGACAGCGCTGTCGGGCACGCTGCGATGCGGCGGTTACCCACTGTCGTCGGCTTGATTCCTCTCGTATCGGAGCAGGACCACCCCGTTCCGGTGACGCCGCCTTGCTGATTCCTGGTGACCAGCCCTTGTTTCTGGTGACCGGCTCTTGCTGATCAAGAGCGGCAGCGGTCGCCTAGGCTGCTTCCGTGACCGAATGGGACGTCGTAGTCGTGGGCGGTGGGCCAGCCGGCCTCTCCGCCGCATACGCCGCCGCGCGAGCCGGGGCCCGTACCCTCGTACTGGAGAAAGCCGAGCATCCGCGCTACAAGACCTGCGGCGGTGGCCTGATCGGCACCTCCCTGACCGCGCTCGCCGACCGGATCCAGGTGCCCGCAGCGGACCAGATCGGTCAGGTGACCTTCACCCGTGATGGTCGGCGTTCCTTCACCCGCCAGAACCGACCCACCCCGTTGCTCACCCTGGTCCGGCGGCCCGAGTTCGACGACCGGCTGCGGCAGGCGGCAGTCGAAGCCGGTGCCGAGGTTCGGCAGCGGACCGCAGCCCGGGCTGTCGAGCAGGACCCGGACAGCGTACGGATTCGGTTGGCCGATGGCAGCCAGGTGACCGCCCGGCTCGCGATCGGTGCCGACGGGTCGTCCGGGATCAGTGCCCGCCAGGTGGGTGTCGAGTACGGCCAGGTAGACCTCGGCCTGGAACTGGAGTTGCCGGTGCCGGCCTCGGTCCAGGCCCGCTGGCGGGGCCGGGTGCTGCTCGACTGGGGGCCCATCCCCGGGTCGTACGCCTGGGTTTTTCCCAAGGAGGAGCAGCTCACGGTGGGGGTCATCGCCGCCCGAGGGCAGGGCGAGCGAACTCGTCAGTATCTGGCGGACTTCGTGGAGCGGCTCGGGTTGATCGATGTGTCACCCGTACACGACTCGGGACACCTCACCCGATGCCGTACCGGCAACTCGCCGTTACGTAACGGTCGGATCATCGTCGCTGGGGACGCTGCCGGTCTACTCGAACCGTGGACCCGTGAGGGCATCAGCTATGCGCTACGTTCCGGCGCGCTGGCGGGTGCCGCAGCGGCCAGCGGTGACCTCGACGGGTACGTTCAGGCCGTACATCGGCAGCTGGTTCCGGAGATGCAGGCCGGTCAACGTCTGTTGCAGGCATTCTCCCGACGGCCAGAGGTCTTCCACGCGTTGCTGGCCACCCCGCCTGGCTGGCGGATGTTCACCAGGTTCTGCCGTGGCGATGTCTCCTTCGATCGGGCGGTGGCCAGCGGACCGGTGCGGGGCGCGCTGGCCCTGCTCGGCTGACTGACCTCGCGGATCTGGCGCGGCCCAGCAGGACCGGTCAGCGCACCAGGGGTCAGGGCACCAGGACCGCTCGACCGTGGATCTCGCCCCGGCGCAGTTTGTCGTACGCCTCGACGACGTCGGTCAGCGGGAAGGTACGGACCTCGGCCTTGACCAAGCCCTGTTGGGCCAGGGCGATGACTTCCTGGAGTTCCGCGCGAGTACCCCAGAACGGGATTCGTGCGGTGGTCTCCAGTGGTACCGGGACCGGTCCGGCATTGGTCTGCAGGGTCAGCCCGCCGCCACCGAGCCCGACCAGCATGAGTTGGCCACCGGCGGAGACCACAGACCGGGCCAGGGTCAGCGTCGGGTCCACCCCGACGAAGTCCAGTACGACGTCCGCCCCATCCGGTGGTGGTCCGACGATCCGCCGGATCTGGTCGACCGCGTCCTGGCCGGCCCGTATGGTGTGTTGCGCGCCCATCTTGCTGGCCAGCGTCAGTGCCTCCTCGTTGCTGTCCACGGCGATGACGGTGACCGCGGTGGTGGCGGCGAGGATCTGTACCGCCATGTGGCCGAGACCACCGATACCGATCACCACACAGTAGGTGCCTGGCCGGAGCGACGGGCGGCTCAGTTCAATGGCGTGGTACGGCGTCAGCCCGGCATCCGTGAGCGGCGCGGCCTGGGTCATGTCCAGGTCACCGATCTTCAACAGGTGAGACGCGGGCACCACCACGTAGTCGGCCAGCCCACCGTCCCGACTGATCCCGACACCACCCACCGGCACGGTCCGACACTGGTTTTCCAGACCATGCAGACAGGCGCGGCAGTGCCCACAGCCGATGATGCCGTAGACGGCGGCGGCCTCGCCGGGTGCCCAGCCGGTGACTCCCGGTCCGAGCGCCTCGACTCGTCCGGCGATCTCGTGACCGAGGGTGAGTGGGGTGGGGAAGCCTCCGGCCGGGGCATCCAAAATGTGCAGGTCGGAGTGACAGGCGCCGACTGCGCCGACGCCGAGCAGCACCTCGCCGGGGCCGGCCGTAGGCACAGGTACATCGACCAATTCCAGGGTTCCTGGGGCGGTTAGGCGAGCGGCGCGCATCAGTCCTCCAATCCAAGCCGGTCACCGGTGCCGCAGCCATGGCTGTCGGCGACTCGGCGAAGCCCGTCATCCGGTGTGTCGAAGCACCTGTCTACCCAGAGTGACCGTGATGATGTCGTCGCCTTCGGGTTCAGGCGCGGCCACGGATCAGGGATGGCCGTTTGCAGCGCGCGCATGCGTCGGCTTGTCGACCGATTGGTGTCATCGATTATCTGGTCGGACGATGATGTCGCGAGAGGGCAGAGGTGTCGGCGGGGTGCTCGCAGCCGGCAGTTCGGCCGGATCGTGGAGGTTGTTATGACGGGAGAGCGCAGAGAACGGTTCACCGACGAGGAGTTGGCGTTCCTGCGGTATGTCAGGTTCGGTGAGTTGCCGGACCGGGTGCACCCGGAAGACCGTGTCGAGTTGACAGAGACGGACCCCCGACGCGACCGGCCGGATTCGGCCGGCAACCCCGATGAGTGGGCCCTACGACTCGGTCCGGGCGGCTGACGGATACGGCCGCAGTCAGGGGCCGGGTGGGGCTGGCCCTACCCGGACTGTGGGGAAAACTACAGCGCGCCGCCGATAGGGCACCCGGCAGAATCAACGACGCGCTGATTCCGGTGTATCGGTCCGGGCGTCGTCGTGATGTGCAACGGGGGACGACGACGCCCGGACCGATTGCGTCAGGCATATACCTCTGCGTAGATCTTTCGTGTGCCATGGTTGGCAGGCTTCGCTAGCCGCCGAGGGTTGATCCCCTTTCAGCGCTGTCTGGTGCTGCATGTCCGTTTCCCACCCATGATCAACTGGTGGTGGGTGGGCTGGCGTGGAATGCCGGCGGCCGGCGGGTGGTTATATCTCGCGTACGACCGAGTAGCGCTGTCTTCTTG
>NZ_JBSFTE010000031.1:0-77622 GCF_053590565.1 Micromonospora sp. NPDC003197
GTTAGGAAGGGCCCCTTCCTATCGCTTTTTGTATAGGAAGGGGCCCTTCCTAACACCAAACCCCAAACTCCAGCCGTGGCAGCCGGGCGGTGATAGGTCTTACTCGGTGTGCTCGGAAGCATGCTCGCGCAGGATCGCGCGGGACCGCATCAGGGCGAAGCCGAGCAGGTTGAGCCCGCGCCAGCGGGCGGGGTCAGCGGCTCGCTCGTCGTCGGCGGCGAGGCCGATGCCCCAGACCCGGTCCAGGGGACTGGCCTCGACCAGGATCCGTTCGCCGGTGGTCATCAGATATTGGTGCAGGTCGGCATGCTGACTGAACTTGGCGACATTGCCTTCAACCACGATGTCGTACCGCGCTTCCTCCCAGCGTCGCTGGTCGAAGTTGTGTACCTGCCGACCGAGTGCCTTGGCCCGCTGCGGATGAGAAGCGGCAAGAATTCGCTCGGCAACCTCGTCGTCGCCGAACAGCTTCGCCTTGCGCCACATCATGTAGTGCTCGGCGGTGGGATAGATCCTGCCCTCGACGATGAATGCCGCTGGCCACCATTGGCTCAGGCACCCCGAGCCGATGCGGCCGTCGCGTTCGGGACGGTGGCCCCAGAAGAAGAGAAACTTGATTCGCTTGCCCCGGGCGACACGCTGGGCAAGATTCGTGGCGAGGGTGTCGGGGTTCGCGGCGAGGCTGTCGGGCGGAGAGGCGAGGGGGTAGGGCGGGGTGGTCACGGTCGGCAGTATGCGTCGGCGGGGTAGCTACTTCTACCCGTTATCCGCCGAACCCGTCGTATTATGCGTCGTCGCGGCCCTGCCAAGTGGTCACGCAAGCCTCGTTGCCCTCGAGGTCGGCGAGCACCCAGAATGCGGGAGCGTCGGACGCAGAAACGAGCCGACCACCGGCTGACAGGGCGGCTCCGATCCGTCTAGGTGCCTCGTCGTGTGGGACGCAGATATCGAAATGGATGCGGTTCCGCTCCGGACGCGGCTGATCCATCTGTTGGAACCAGATCGCGGGCCCCTGCCCGACCGGGTCGACGATCGCATTTGTGGGACCGGCGGCTTCCGGTTCGTCCGTATAACCCAGTACGGCTTTCCAGAACGGCCGGACCGCTGCGATGTCGAGTGCATCGATGGCGAGCTCCACGAACTGCACCGACCGCAGTGCCGTCGTACCGATTTCCGGCTCCGTCCGTAGCCCGATGTCGCCGATGGCGGCGGAGAGCCGATGGGCGAGGTCGATATCGCACTCCGTCAGCCTTGCCTGGTCAAGCGACTGCAAGGTAAGGACAACCCGGTCGGCCCGGAGGTCGATGCGTAAATGTCCGTCCGCGTCGGCGCCGCACGTCGCCACCGCCTGCGCCGCCACGTCCGTCGCTTGAGGCAGCGAACCGACGGGTACGGACGTACGCAGCGAGCCCAGCAGATAGCGCCAGCCCTGGTCGCTAACCGCGTCCGAAGCCGCCTGACGACTCAAAGTCCGTTCCATGGCGGCATCCTCACATATGCGTGAGCGAAGGTGCTATCCCGGTCGAGAAAATGTCGAAGATGCAAGGTGCGCCTGATGTCCGATCCTGGGAAGCGTCGAGTGTCGCGGCGTCATGTCCGGTTTCGGTCGGTCGGGGAGGCCGATCGCCGCCTGGGGCATATCTCACCATGATCAACAGGCTGTGGGTGGGCTGGCGTGGAATGTTGGCGGCCGGCGGGTGGTTATATCTCGCGTACGACCGAGTAGCGCTGTCTTCTTGGCGGTGCGAGCGCGGCCATCTGTTCGGGTGGCGTGCGGGTTCGTCTTCGAGATGGGGCCCGGGTCGCTGGAATGTTGGCGGCTGGTTGGTCGTTGTATCTTGTCTACGCCCCCGCCCTGGGATCTTGGGGTTGGGTGTGGCGTTCTGATTCTTTCCCCCTTGTCTTTCAGGTGAGCGTGGCGCGCTTTTGTGTGTGTGTGCCTGCTGCCTGGCGTCTCCTGTACCCCCGGGAGGCGTTCCTTTCCCCCGGTATTGGAGCTTTGGTCATGAATACGATTCTGCGTAAGAGTGTGCTTGCTGCTGCTGGTCTTGCTTTTACTGGTGGTGTGTTCGCTGGTCCGGCGTTGGCCGATCAGACGGTTGCGGCGTCGCCGAAGCTGGCTGGTGTGGCCGTGCAGGCTGACAAGCCGGCCAAGGACAAGCTGATCCCGCACGGTGTGCAGGGTGAGCAGTCGCGGATTCCGCTGAACGCCGAGCAGACCAGCAATGTGAAGGCGATCATCAAGGCTACGAAGAAGGCTGGTATGGACGAGCGGGCTGCTGTGGTGGCCATCGCGACGAGCCTGCAGGAGTCGAAGTTGGAGAACCTGGGTCATCTGGGTGACCGTAACGACCATGACTCGCAGGGTCTGTTCCAGCAGCGTCCGTCTTCGGGTTGGGGTTCGGTGGAGCAGATCACTGATCCTGAGTACTCGACGATGGCGTTCCTGAAGGGTCTGAAGCAGGTCGACGGTTGGGAGAAGATGCCGTTGACGCAGGCCGCGCAGAAGGTTCAGGTGTCGGCGTATCCGTTCCACTATGCGCAGTGGGAGACCCAGGCTGCTGACCTGGTCGCCGAGCACTGGAACAACAGCTGACAGCAGGAACAACTGAATCGCAACGGGCTCAATCGCAGCGGGCTCCCGGCCGGACGGAATCCGGTCGGGAGCCCGTTTTGCTCTGCGCCCGCAGCCTGGGTGCCGCGCGCGGTCTGGGTGTTAGGAAGGGCCCCTTCCTATGCAAAATGCGATAAGAAGGGGCCCTTCCTAACACCTCAGCGCTTGGTGGCAATCACCAAATGGTCCGCGTCGGAGCGGGTCAGTAGGTGCTGTTCGACATCGGTGAACCCGGCGGCGGTCAGCAGTTTGGCCAGGTCCTCGAAACGGTAGGCCCGGCCGCCCTGGGTGTGGAACAGGTTGAGGCTGAACGCCCGGACGAACGAGTCGGCCACGCCCGGCGGGCGCTGCGGCACCTCCGCCAAGGGCTCCAGCAGGACGACCCGGCCGCCCGGCCGTAGGGCACCCGCCACCCGATCGAGTAGACCGGCCAGTTGCGGTTCGTCGTACCCGTGCACGATGTTGAAGAGCAACACCAGGTCGTACCCGGGGTCGAGGTCTGCGGTGAGCAGGTCGCCCGGACGTAGCTCGACGCGGTCGTCGAGCTGGGCCTCGGCAACTGCGGTGGCCCCCTGGGTCAGCGCCCCCGGCAGGTCGACGACCGTGCCGCGCAAACCCGGGTACGCCTGGCAGAAGGCGACGGTGTAGCCGGCATGCCCGCCGCCCAGGTCCAGCACCCGACCGTTGGCGGGCGGGGCGGGCACCAGCGACACGATCTCCCCGGAGAGCCAGCCGGAGAGGCGACGGAGCATGGTCTGGAAGTCGGCGAGGGTGTCCGGCCGTTGCTCCAACCAGGCGTAGAAGTCGCCTGTGGGGCCGCCCTGCCGGACCGAGGTCTCCAGGTCGCCCCAGAGTTCGGTGACGACCGTGCCCCAGAACGACAACACCGGTACGAAGCTGTCCGGCGCGGACCGCAGCAACCAGCGAGTGGTGTTGGCACTGTTGGTGTAGTCGGTGCCCGATCGGGTCAGGTAGTTGAATCCGACCAGCGCGTCGGCCAGCAGCCGCAGGCCCAACTGGTCGGTGCCGGTCCGCTCGGCCAGGGTCGACGCCGGCAGTGGCCCGTCGGCCAGCGCCTCGAACACGCCGAGCCGTAGCCCGGCGACGACGGTACGGAACGACAGCGCGTTCAGCATGTCGAGGTGCGCCGCAGGGGCCTGGTCGGTGTCGATGAACGGGCGTGCTTCGTCGGGCGACAACGGCACCGGCATGACGACTTCTCCTCTGTGGGATGACTACTGGCAGGACAGCTCAACCGCGTACCGGCTCGGCTGATTCGGCTGGCTCGGTGGACTCGTCTGCTTCGGCTGATTCGCCCTTTGCGGGTGCCGGCTTCGACGCGGGCAGCGCGTCCGGCAACCGGTCCACTTCGCGTAGCGGACGACGCGACCAGCCGAAGGCGACGATCAGCACCATCAGCGCGCCGGTCACGGCGAAGACAAGTGCGGTGCCGCGTCCCTCCCCGGTGCCGATGACCCGGCCCACGCTGTCCGCCAGCGCACCGTCGCTACGCATCAACGGCTCGAAGACCCCGTCGGCCAGCGGTCCGGCCAGCAGATAGGCCAACGGGATACTGGAATCGCCGATCACCCGGGCTGCGGCCAGCACCCGACCCAGTACGGACGGCTCGGTCTTGGTCTGCACCAGCGTCATCGCCGAGCTGTTGACGACCGGGAGGGTGAACAGGAACAGCGGCGCCACCACCCCGATCAGCCACGGCGATGGGGCCAGCGAGTGCAGGACGAGCGCCACCCCGCCCAACGCCAGGCCACCGAAGATGGCGTGGACCTTTCGGGCCGGCCCGCCCCAGGCCCCCATCACCAGGCTGCCGACGAAGAGGCCGGCCCCGCCGGCGAACATCAACACACCCAGGGTGTCCGCCGAGGAGAACGACAGGATCAACGGTTGCACCAGCACCCCGGCGATGCCGAACAGGAAGTTGTACGCCCCGAAGAGCACCATCAGGTTGAACAGCCCACGGTGCCGACGTAGGTAGTGCCAACCGGCAGCAGCCTCCCGCAACACCGGTTGCCGATCCCGGGCACCGGCCGGCCGGGTGACGTCGGCGGGGAGTCGGATCAGCAGCAGCGTCAACGACGCGACGCTGAACGTGACCAGGTCGACCACCATCACCCCGCCGATGCCGATGGTGACCACCAGCGTCCCGGCGAGCAGCGGCGCGGCGATCTGCACCGCCCGGGAGACCTGCATCAGGCCGTTGAACCGGGCGAGGTGCTCCTTGCCGACCAGGGCGGGGGTCATCGCCTGGTAGCTGACCTGGTGCACCGTCGAGCAGGCCGCGCTCAGCGCGGTGGCCAGGTAGATGTGCCAGACCGCCAGGTTGTCGGCGGCCACCAGCAGGGCCAGGGTGGCGGTGCCGATGGCTGCGCCGAGGTCGCTGAGAAGCATCAGCCGACGCCGGTCCCACCGGTCGGCCAGCACCCCGGCGAACGGGGCGATCAGCACCACCGGCAGCGTGTTCGCCAGGAAGATCAGCGAGAACTGGGTGACCGAGCCGGTCTTCTGGTAGACCCAGACGCCGAGCACGAAGCCGGTCAGGCTGGAGCCGATCAGGGAGACCAGCTGACCGAGCCAGACGGTGATCAGCAGTTTGGCGCGTACCCGCTCGGTCATCGGTCCTCCCGGGACGCGTCGTTGGTGCCGGCCATAGTGGAGACGGGTGGGGTGAGGAAGCCGGTGCGGACGTACCAGTCCAGGTAGGCGTGGATCAGCGTGGCGTCCGCGGGTGGGCAGACGATGCCTGCCGGTGCCAGCGCCGCCTCGGTCGCGGAGCAGTCGAAGTACGGCTGGGTACGCTCCGGCACCCCGGTCCCGAAGAGCGGGGTGAACGGGGCCAGCGCCACGTCCGGCCGGTCCAGCAGGGCGGCCCGCCATCGGTCGTACGGCAGCAGCGCCACCGGATAGCCGTAGCCGGCCAGCGCCCCGGCCAGCTCGGGGAAGGAGATCGTGTGGTTGTTGTAGTAGTGGAAGTCCTGCCCCCAGCGGTCAGGCTGCCGGGACAGGTGTCCGATGCCGGCGGCCACATAATCGACCGGGGCCAGGTCGGCGGGGTCGTCCCGGATCTCCGGGACCGCGCCGAGCTGCACGAAGGTCTTGAGTAGCCGGCTGAAGTAGTCGTCGGCGTTGCCGACCCCGGTGCTGGCGTGCCCGGTGATTCGGGCTGGCCGGTGGACACTGACCGGCAGCCCACGGTCGCGGGCGGCCCGGACCAGCGCGTCGGAGACCCACTTCGTCGCGTTGTAGCCGTCGCCGAGACCGGCGCAGTCGTCCGGCTGCTCGCTTTCGCGTACCACGCCGCCGCGCCGGTCCGAGGTGAGGAACACTCCGAGGGTGGAGACCAGGTGCAGGGCCTTGGGCCGGCCCGCACCGGCCAGCCGCAGCACCTCCACTGTTCCGGAGACGTTGGCCGGCCGCAGCCGCTCGTACGGATAGAGGAAGTTGACCAGCCCGCCGTTGTGCAGCACCGCGTCCACCCCGTCGGCCAGGGCGTCGAAGTCGTGGCGGCGCAAACCCAACGTCGGCTCGCCGAGGTCGCCCGGTACGCCCACCAGCCGGTCGGCGTACTTGTCGCGCCACAGGCCGTACCGCAGCAGGTTGTCCCGCACCCGGTCGAGGGCTGCGTCGGGCGTACCGGCCCGGACCAGGCAGTGCAGCGTGGCGCTGCTGTGCTCCAGCCAGTCGGCGAGCAGGTGCGCACCGAGGAAACCGGTGGCACCGGTGATCAGTACTGCCTCGGCGACTCGGGCCGGTGGCGGGGCCGGCAGGTTGGCGCAGATGTCGTCGGGCAGGTGGGCGTCGGCGCGTACCACCGACAGTGGGGTCCGGTCGGTTCGGACTGGTTTCGTGGCTGCCGCGTCGACCAGGGCGGCATCATCGACCAGGGCGGCCATGCCGGCCAGGTCGGCCGTTTCGAAGAGTGCCCGCAGCGGCAGGTCGACGCCGAGCGTGGCGGTGATCCGGGCGGCCAGCGGCCCGGCGAGCAGCGAGTGGCCACCCAGGTCGAAGAAGTTGTCCCGACGACCGATCGGCGGCGGCTCAGGATGATCGGCCCCGGTCTCGGACTGGTCGGCTTTGCGCTGGTCGGTCTCGGGCTGGTCGGTCTTGGCAGCTTTGCCGTGTAGCAGGTCCGCCCAGATGCCGGCGAGCTTCCGTTCGGTCTCCGTGGCTGGCGGCTGGTATTCCGCCGCGCCGTCCTGCGGCGGGGGAAGAGCCGCCTGGTCGAGTTTGCCGTGCGAGTTGAGCGGCAGCTCCGGCAGGATGGCGAAGCCGGTCGGCACCAGGTATTCGGGCAGTCGCTGACGCAGCCCGGCCTTCAGCGTCGCCGGGCTGGGCTGCTGCTCGCCGGAGGGCACCACGTACGCGACCAGCCGGGGTCCCCGCCCGTCGTCGCGTACGACCACCGCCGCTCGGGCCACCCCCGGCTGGGCGGCGCAGGCCGCCTCCACCTCGCCCACCTCGATCCGGTGTCCCCGGATCTTCACCTGCCGGTCGGTGCGGCCGAGGAAGTCCAGCGTCCCGTCCGGCCGGTGCCGGGCCAGGTCCCCGGTGCGGTAGAGCCGGCCGCCCGCCGGGCCGAACGGGTCGGGCACGAACCGGGCTGCGGTCAGGCCGGGGGAGTTCAGGTAGCCCCGAGCGGGGGCAGTGCCGCCGATGTAGACCTCGCCGGTGACCCCCACCGGCACTGGCCGTAGGGCTGTGTCGAGCAGGTGCACCCGGACATTGGGCACTGGCCGACCGATGGGCAGGTGGCTCAGGCCGGGCAGCTCGGTGGCGTCGGTGGTGGCATGGGTGGTGGCGCAGACCGTCGCCTCGGTGGGCCCGTAGTGGTTGTGTACGCGTACCCGGCCGCCGGTGGCGCGGGCCCAATCGCGTACCGCCGCGGTGGGCGCGGCCTCGCCGCCGATCATCATCACCCGCAGCGGGGTCTCCGGCTGCGGCGACGCGTCGGCCAGATCGGCGACCCACCGGATCCACAGCGCGGCGGGGGCGTCCACCAGGGTGATCTGTTGCTCGGCGCAGAAGCGCAGCAGACCCGGACCGGTCAGTTCGGCCGGGCGTCGGTGCACCACCAGGGCGGCCCCGCTGACCAGCGCCGGGAAGATGTCACCGACCGAGGCGTCGAAGCTGAGGGGCGGCAGCATCAGCAGCCGATCGCCGGCCCGGATGTCGTGCAGCTCGGCGAAGGCCAGGGCGAGGTTGGTCGCCGTCCGGTGGCTGACCATCACCCCCTTCGGCGTGCCGGTCGACCCAGAGGTGTAGATGACGTACGCCAACTGGTCCGGGTGACCGGTCGGGGCCGGCACGGACGCCGCGCCCGGCCCCTTGGGCGGGGTGACCACGATCAGGGTGCCGGGACAGCCCGTGAACCGGTCGACGTCCGCCGGGCCGACCAGGGTGACCGGGGCGGCCGCCTCGGTGAGCAGGCCGAACAGCCGGGCGGTCGGGTGGCTCGGGTCCAGCGGCAGGTACGCCCCGCCGGCCTTGAGGACCGCGAGGATTCCGGTGATCGCCGCCGTACCGGCCGGCAGGGCGAGCCCGACCGGCACGTCCGGCCCCACCCCGGCGGCACGCAGCCGATGGGCCAGCTGGTCGGACCGGCGATCCAGTTCGCCGTACGACAACACGTCGTCCCCGTCGATCACGGCGGTCGCGTCGGGTGCACTGACCGCCCGTGCCCGGATCAGCTCGTGCAGCGTTGCGGCCGGGTAGTCCCGGTCGGTGGCGTTCCAGGTGGCCAGTTCGTGTCGCCCGGCGGCGCCGATCAGATCCACTTCGGAGAGCCGATGGTCCGGCTCGGTGGCGAGGGCGCGCAGCATCAGCCGGAACCGGTCGACGAACCGTTCGATGGTGGTGGCGTCGAACAGGTCGGTGTTGTAGTCGACCATGACGGTCAGGCGGGGCGAGGTCTCGTAGACGACCAGGGTCAGGTCCAACCGGGAGGTGTCCCGGGTGAGGTTGACCGGCCGCACAGTAAGGCCCGTCAGTTCCCGTTTCGCGCCCGCCGGGTTGACCACACACATGACCTGGAAGAGCGGGTTGCGGCTCGGGTCACGGGGCAGGTCGGCCTGCTGCACCACCTGGTCCAGCGGCAGGTCGGCGTTTTCCAGCGAGTCGAGGCAGACCGCCTTCACCCGATCCAGCGCCTCGGTGAGGGTGGGATCACCGGAGAGGTCGGTACGCAGCGCCAGGCTGTTCACCATCAGCCCGACCACCGACTGGAGTTCTGGGCCGGATCGGGTGGAGACCGGCGAGCCGACGCAGATGTCGTCCTGACCGGTCCAGCGGGCGAGCACCAGCTGCACCGCAGCCAAAGTGATCATGAAACGGGTGCACCGGGTACGCCGGGCGAGGTCGTCGAGGGCGGTGGTCAACTCGGCGTCGATCGAGAAGTGGGCGGTGGCACCGGCGAACGTCTGGACCGGCGGACGCGGCCGGTCGGTGGGCAGGTCGAGGAGGCCGGAGGCCCCGGCGAGCCGCTCGGACCAGAACCGGCGCTGCCGCTCGGCGGCGCTGGCGTCGAATTTTTCCCGGTGCCAGAGCACGTAGTCGGGGTACTGCACGGTGGGCGGGCTGGGAGCCGGACCATCGGCGACGATCCGCTGGTGGTCGGCGAGAATCTCGTCCAGGACGATTCCCATCGACCGTTCGTCGCTGATGATGTGGTGCAGACTCAGCGCGAGCAGGTGCTCGTCGGCGGCGAGGCGGACCAGCAGCACCCGCAGCAGCGGGCCGTCCGCCAGGTCGAAGCCGGTCTCGGCCATGGTCCGGAGCAGCGCGGCGGCCCGCTCCTCCCGCTCTGGGGCCAGATCGGCCCCGACCGTGGGATCGCTGGCGGTCGACGCGGTCAGGTCCACGAAGGTAACGCTGACCCGGCCAGCCGGATCGTCCTCGGGGAGCACCACCTGCTCGGGGTGCCCGTCCCGGGCACTGAACGTCGTACGCAGCGCCTCGTGCCGAGCCACCACCGTGTCCACCGCCGACTGGAGCGCGGCCCGGTCGACGGTGCCGTGCAGGCGTACCGGGATCGCCACCACATACGCCGGGTTGCCCGGGTCGAGCCGGTCGAGGAACCACATCCCCTCCTGTAGCGGGGACAGCGGAATCCGGCTGCCCGCCGCCCGGCGGGGGATGGGGTTGGCCGGGCTTGCGGCGGCCACCCCTCGGCGGGCGAGCAGTTGGCGAATCATCCGCTCCCGCTCGGCGGCATCCACCTCGATCGAGCCCGTCACAGTCGCGTTCCTTCCATCGTCGCCCCCACCTACTCGCCCAGCAGCGCGCGGAGCTGCTCGGTCGACATACCGGCCAACTCCTGCCGCAGCTCGGCGACGGACGCCAGATGGCCGGGGGTGGGTTCCCGTGCGGTCAGCGTCTCGGCCATGGCAGCGATGGTCGGTGCCTCGAACAGCACCCGGATCGGCAGGTTCATCTCGAACGCGGCACCGATCCGGCTCAACGCCTGCGCGGCCAGCAGCGAATGCCCACCCAACCGGAAGAAGTCGTCGTGCACACCGACCTCCGGCAGGTGGAGCACCTCCTGCCACACCTCCGCCAGCACCTGCTCCACGGCGGTGCGCGGGGCGATCCGTTCGGCGGCGCCCCCGTCCCGCCAGTCCGGTTCCGGCAGCGCCCCCCGATCGGTCTTGCCGTTGGCGTTGACCGGCAGCGCCGGCAGGCTGACCAGCGTCGCCGGCACCATGTAGCCGGGCAGTCGGGTGGCCAGCCACGGGCGCAGCACCGCCCACAGGTCGTCCGTACCGGCGGCCTCGGGCGCGGGCACCACGTACGCCACCAGCCGGGCGTCCCCGGAGCCGGCGGTCCAGGTGCCGACTACCGCATCGGTGACCAGCGCGTGGGCGCGCAGTTGTTCCTCGATCTCGCCCAACTCGATCCGGAAGCCGCGCACCTTGACCTGGTGGTCGGTACGGCCGAGGAACTCCAGCCGCCCGTCGGCGCGCTGCCGGGCCAGGTCGCCGGTGGCGTAGAGCCGGGCACCGGGCCGGCCGGTGAACGGGTCCGGCACGAACCGGGAGGCGGTCAGCCCTGGCCGGCCGTGGTAGCCCCGGACGACGCCGCTACCGCCGATGTGCACCTCACCGACCACACCGACCGGCACCGGCTGGCCGGCCCGGTCCAACACGTACAGCTCCGTGTTGGCGATCGGCGCGCCCAGGTCGATCGGGGCCGGCGCGGGTGGCACTGCGGCCGCCGCCGACCACACGGTCGTCTCGGTCGGGCCGTAGCAGTTCCACAGCGTCGCGCCGTCGGTGATCAGCGCGTCGGCCAGGTCGCGGGGCAGTGCCTCACCACCGCAGAGTCGGGTCCGCAGACCGGCCGGCACCCCGCCGGCGGCCAGCAGCAGCCGCCAGGTGGCCGGGGTGGCCTGCATCGCGGTGATTCGGTCGTCGTGCAGCCGTTGGCGCAGCAGCGGGCCGTCCCCGACCTCGTCACTGGCCATGATGGTCAGCGGTGTGCCACTGACCAGCGGTACCAGCAGTTCCAGTACGGAGATGTCGAAGGAGAGCGTGGTGACCGCCGCGAACCGGTCCTCGGGGGTCAGCCCGAGATCGTCGTGGAACGAGGCGACCAGGTTGACCACGGACCGGTGCGGTACGGCCACCCCCTTCGGACGACCGGTCGAGCCGGAGGTGTAGATCAGGTAGGCCAGCGAGTCGGGGTGGACCGGTGTCGGCGCGGCGTCGGCCGGTGCGGTGGCCAGCGCCTCGGCGTCGTCGTCCAGACAGACCACCACCGGTACGGCGGCCAGCAGGTCACCGAGCCGTTCCCGGATCGCCCGCTGGGTCACCAGCACCCGGGCGCCCGAGTCAGCCAGCATGTAGCGCAGCCGTTCCTCAGGCAGGGCCGGGTCCAGCGGCAGGTAGCCGGCCCCGGCCCACCAGGTGCCGAGCACGCCGACCAGCAGGCCGACGCCGCGGTCCAGGCACAGGGCGACCGGGGTGTCCGGCTGGATGCCCCGGGCCCGCAGCAGGTGTCCCAGCTGGGCGGCCCGACCGGCCAGGGTAGCCAGGTCGACCGCCCCATCCGGCCCGGTGACGGCGGCCGGAGAATCATCGGTGGCCGGGGCATCATCGGCAACACCCGGAGCTGACTCCGTCGGGAGCAGTTCCAGCACCGAGGAGACCGGAGGCAGGCTGCGGGCGGTGGCGTTCCAGTCCACCACCGACCGCCAGCGTTCCACCCCGGCCAGCAGGGGGATCTCCGCCACCGGCCGGTCCGGGTCGGCGGTGCCCGCGTCCAGCAGGGCGGTCAGGTGCCGGCCGAGCCGGGCGACGCTCTCCGCGTCGAAGAGGGCGGTGTCGTACTCCACCGCCAGGCACACCCCGTCGGTCGGGGTCACCTCGCCCACCAGGGACAAATCGAACTTGGCGGTACCGCTGTCCACCCGCAGCGAGGTGAGCGTGGTGCCGGCCAGTTCCAGATCGCCCGAGGGGGCGTTCTGCAGGATCAACTGGGTCTGGAACACCGGTGCGTGGCCCAGGCTGCGTTCCGGTTGCAGCTCCTCCACCAGCTTCTCGAACGGCACGTCGCCGTTGGCCAGCCCGCCGAGCGCCGCCTCCCGTACCCGGCCGACCAGGTCGCGGAAGGTGGGTAGGCCGGTCAACGACACCCGCAGCGCCAGGGTGTTGACGAAGAAGCCGATCAGTGGTTCCAGGTCGGCGTGGTTGCGGCCGGCGACCGGGGTGCCCACCACCACGTCATCCTGACCGCTGTAGCGCGACAGCAGCGCGGTGAAGCCGGCCAGCAGGGTCATGAACAGGGTGACCCCGGTGTCCTGGTTGAACTGCTGGAGGCGACGGGCCAACGGGGCGGGCAGGTCGAAGTAGTGCACCGCGCCCTGGTAGGACGCGATGGCCGGCCGGGGCCGGTCGGTCGGCAGGGTGAGCAGGGCTGGCGCACCCCGCAGGTGGTCGAGCCAGTGGTCCAGTTGCGCCCGGAGCGCGTCGCCGGCGATCCGTTCCCGCTGCCAGAGCGCGTAGTCGGCGTACTGCGCCGGCAGGGCGGGCAGCTGCGGGTCGCGCCCTTCGAGCAGGGCGGCGTATGCGGTGTTCAGCTCCCGGAACAGCACGCCCAGCGACCAGGCGTCGGAGATGATGTGGTGCAGGCAGAGCGACAGGTAGTGGTCGTCGTCGGCGACCCGGACCACCCGGGCCCGGAACAGCGGGCCGGTGGCGAGGTCGAACGGCTCCCGGGCCACCTGCCACATCAGCCGGGCCGCCTCGTCCGCCCGGCCCTCGTCCGCACTCGCGGTCAGATCGGTGACCGGTAGTTCGATGTCGACGGTGGGCCGGACGACCTGGACCGGTTCACCCCCGGAGTCCGCGAAGGTGGTACGCAACGCGCCGTGCCGGGACACGACCAGGGAGAGGGCAGCCCGCAGGGCGTCGAGGTCCAACGGTCCCCGGAGCCGGAAGGCGACCGGAATGTTGTAGACCGGGTCGCCGGGCTGGAACCGATCCAGGAACCACAGTCGCTGCTGTCCGAAGGAGACCGGATAGGTGCGGGGCGTGTTGGCCCGTTCGGTGAGCATCCGGGCCAGCAGCGCCCGCTTGTCGGTCGCCGGGCGGGCCGGATCGACATTGGGCCCGGGCGGGGCGAGTTCGCTCATGACGCTCCCTGGGGGGCGATCCGGGATGCTGGGGCCGGGGTGGGCAGGGCGAGGCCGAACTGTCGTGCGGCGGCGTCGACCTGGCTGCGCAGGATGGTCGGGATGTTGGCGCCGAACAGCCCTAGATAGGTGGCGACGGAGGCGGCGTCGTCGGCCAGGAACGGGAAGTCCGACGAGACCATGTGCCGTACCGCCAGCAGCGGCACCGGACTGTGTAACGGGCGGAAGTCGGCGTTCCACAACCCGCCCTTGTCGGGCGGCCCGTCGTGGAACTCGCCGAGCATCAGCCCCTCGGCCACGTACTGCGGCTTCAGCCGGGCCTGGGTCGCGTCCACGATGTCGTTGGCGGTTTCGGACGGCAGGTCCGGCAGGGTGAGCAGGATGGTCTTGAACTGGGCCGCCGGGCCGGCGACCGGCGGCAGCTGGCGGAACCAGTCACGGTAGACCAGCAGTAGCTCGTCCAGGGTGTCCGGCTCGACCGTGGCACCCCGGTGTACGGCGAGCAGGAAGGTGTGCCGGTCCAGCGACCCCTGTGCGTACGGGCAGACCGGCCCCTTGCGGCCCAGCTCGACGTGTGGACGGCACAGGTATTCCCGGGCCCAACGGAACACCGAGCGCAGCGGGTCGGCCACGTCGGCCAGCCACGAAGCGACCGGGTCGGTGGCCAGGTCGGCCTCTTCCACCAGCTGGTAGGCCGAGTTCTCTGGATGGGT
The DNA here is from genome assembly GCF_053590565.1 of Micromonospora sp. NPDC003197. NCBI lineage: Bacteria > Bacillati > Actinomycetota > Actinomycetes > Micromonosporales > Micromonosporaceae > Micromonospora > Micromonospora sp. NPDC003197. Next base: position 13,973 of record NZ_JBSFTE010000031.1, read on the forward strand.
CAGCATCTGCGTTCACCGTCCCCGACCGGCACGGGCCAACGTGCGGGTGGCGAGATAGGCCAGGGTCGTACCGGTGGCCACCGCGCCCGCCGCCGACCAGCGCAACAGTCGGTCCTGGCGTCGGGATCGGGCCAACGCCTCGGCGTACGGCGTGGCGGTGTGCGCGACCATGGTGTAGAGCGGGGTCCACCGGTCCGCCAGCACCCGGTTGAGCACCCGGTCGGCGGCGGCCCGCAGCGCGTAGCCCGGTCGGTGTACCCGGGCCCGCAGGTTCTCGAAGTTCTGGGTGGAGAGGTCGGCCAGCACGTCGGTGTGGGGCTTACGGGCCGCCTGGTACGCGGCCAGTGCCGCGCCCCGGTCCGGATGCGCCGCCAGGCACTGGTCGAGCACCAGGCAGTCCTCGAAGGAGGAGTTCATACCCTGCCCGTAGAACGGGTAGACGGCGTGGGCGGCGTCACCGATGAGCACCACCCGGTCGGCGTGGTGCCAGGGCGCGGTACGGATGGTGACCAGGTGCCCGGTCGGGTGGTCGAGGATCTCCTCGACCAGGTGAGGCATCAGCGCCTCGGCGTCGGGGAAGTGGTGCTGGAAGAAGGTGCGGATCGCCGCCGGCGAGGTGAGCGTGGCGAGACTCGGCTCACCTTCGAAGGGCATGAACAGCGAGCAGGTCAGCGAGCCGTCCAGGTTGGGGTGGGCGACCATCATGGCGTGCTCGCCGGGCCAGACGTGCAGCGCCTCCAGTCGTACCCGGGGCTGGCCGTCGTCGCCGACGGGGATGGTCAGCTCCTTGTAGCCCCAGTCCAGGAACTCCTGGGCGTGGTTGGCCCGCAGGCCGTGCTGCAGCTGCTGTCGGACCGTGGAGAACGCCCCGTCGGCGCCGACCACCAGGTCGGCGGTGACCTCGGTCGAGGTCCCGTCCGCCTCGGAGACGACGGTGACCGAAGGGTGGTCCCGGTCGAGGTGCTGCATCCGCCAGCCGAAGTGGAACTGGACCCCGGGCTGCGCGTCGGCGGCCTCCACCACCACGGCGATCAACTCGTCGCGCAGCACCGAATGCAGGATCTGGTGTTCGCGTACGCCATACGGCTGGAAGCTGACCGTACCGTCGGGGCTGTGCACCACCCGGCCCCGCATCGGCACGCTGCGTTTGAGCACTTCGTCGAGGAGTCCCACCTCGCGTAGCGCGCTCATGCCCCGGGCGGAGAGGCCGAGGTTGATGCTGCGGCCGGCGAGCCCGGCGGGTGTCAGCCGGGGATCGTCGCGTCGCTCGTAGACGTCCACCGCGTAGCCGCGCCGGGCCAGGTATACGGCGGCGAGTGAACCTGCCAGGCCGGCGCCGATGATCACGGCCCGGTCCCGGCGGTCGTTGGTCGGGCGGTGCCCGTCCATTATGCGCCCTCCTCGGCGATCAGGGTGTTGAGTAGCTCGTCGATCTCCCCGTCGGAGAGGTCGTCGAGCGAGGCGAGTAGGTCCTCCGGGCTCGGCCGACCGGCCGCGATCCGATCCGGCGAGGCGACCCGGTCCGGCGAAGCGATCCGCTTGGTGGCAGCGATCCGGTCGGGTGACGCGGTCGAATCTCTGGCCGGCTCGGCGGGCCGGGTCGGCCCGGCCGCCGGGGCGTCGACCAGCTCACCGAGCTCGGCGATGGTCGGCGCGGCGAAGAGCAGGCGTAGCGGCAGGTCGACCCCGAAGGCGGTACGGATCCGGGCGATCAGCCGGGTGGCGGTCAGCGAGTGTCCACCGAGGGCGAAGAAGTTGTCGTGTACCCCGACCTCGGTACGACCGAGCACCTCGCACCAGAGCGCCGCCAGTCGTTCCTCCACCGGGGTACGGGCGGCGGTGTGCTCGGTACCGCCGTCGGACCAGCTCGGTTCCGGCAGGGCTCGACGGTCGACCTTCCCGGAGCCGGTACGGGGTAGCTCGTCCAGCACCACCAGGGTTGCCGGCAGCATGTACTCGGGCAGTCGGCGGGCCAGCGCCGCCCGTACCGGTGGCCACAGGCGGGCCGGCTGCGTGCCCGGCTCGGCTGGTACGACGTAGCCGACCAGGCGGACGTCGTCGGCGTTCACCCGCCAGGTGGTCACCACCGCGTCGCGGATCTGCGGCTGCTCCCGTAGCGCCGCCTCGATCTCGCCCGGCTCGATCCGGTAACCGCGCAGCTTGATCTGATGGTCGGCGCGGCCGAGGTATTCCAGTCGACCGGTCGGCAGCCACCGGGCTAGGTCCCCGGTGGCGTACATCCGGGCCCCGGGCCAGCCGGTATACGGGTCGGGGCGGAACCGCGTGGCGGTCAGCCCGGACCGGCCGTGGTAGCCCCGGCCGACGCCCAGGCCACCGAGGTACACCTCACCGACCGCGTCCATCCCGACCGGGTTGCCGGCCGGATCCAGCAGATAGATCCCGGTGTTGTCGACCGGGCCACCGAGGTCGACCGGACCGGCCGCGCCGACCTGCCCGATCGTCGAGTAGATCGTCGTCTCGGATGGTCCGTAGCCGTTGACGACGGTGGCACCGTCGGTACGTAGCGCGTCGGCCAGGTCCCGGGTCAGGGCCTCGCCGCCGCTGATCCGGGTCCGTACCCCGGCCGGTACGCCACCGGCCGCCACCAGCATTCGCCAGGTCGCCGGGGTGGCCTGGGCGGCGGTGACCTGACGGGCAGCCAACTCGGCCCGGAGCGCGGTGGCGTCCACTGCGGTGCGAGCGTCGATCAGCTCCACCCGGGCACCGGCCAGCAGCGGCAGGATCAGTTCGACCACGGAGATGTCGAAGGCGGGGGTGGTGACCGAGGCCATCCGGTCGGCGGGGGTCAGGCAGAGCTGCCGGTCGACGGCGGTAAGCAGGTTGACGACCGAGCCGTGGGTCACCACCACCGCCTTCGGGGTGCCGGTGGAACCCGAGGTGTAGAGCAGGTAGGCCAGGCTCGCCGGGTGCCCGGTGCCCTCCGGCGCGGTTTCCGGCCGGCGGGCCAGGTCCGCCACGTCGGTCGGGTCGTCGAGTCGGACGATCCGGGTGCCGGCGGCCCAGGCGCCGGTCGTACCTGCGGCGCTGGCGAGGTCGCTGACCAGCACCGGAGGCGTGACCTCGGCGGCCATGGCGGCCAGCCGCTCGGTCGGCAGTTCCGGGTCCAGCGGCAGATAGCCTCCGCCGGCCTTCCAGACTGCCAGGATGGCGGTGACCAGGTGGGTGCCCCGGGACAGGCACAGGCCGACCGGCACGTCCGGGCCGACCCCGTGTTCGCGGAGCAGGTGGGCGAGCCGGTTGCTGGCGGCGGTGAGCTCCCGGTAGGTCAGCTGCGCGCCGTCGGGGGCGACGACCGCGACCGCGTCCGGGTCTGCCGGTGGGTGTCGGTCCAGCAACTCCGGTACGGAATTGTCCGGCGGTACGGACCGGGGGCTGGACCGCCACCGCCGGAGGGTCTCCTGTCGTTGCGCCGGGCTCAGCAGTGCGAGTTCGGCGACCGGGGTGTCCGGGGCGGCGACGGCGGCACCGAGCAGGGCGAGGTACTGGTCGGCGAACCGTCGGATCCGGTCGGCGTCGAACAGGTCGGTACGGTAGGTCAACCGGCCGCGCAAACCCTCCGGCCGCTGCTCGACGGTGAGGGTCAGGTCGAACTTGACTGTGCCGTTCTCGTGCAGTTCCGGGACGATCCGCAGCCCCGCCACGGTGGTCGGGGCGGGCAACTCGTCCAGGGCGAACATGACCTGTACGACCGGCGAGTAGGCGAGGCTGCGGGTCGGCGCGAGCAGGTCCACCACCCGCTCGAACGGCACGTCCTGCCGGGACTGGGCGGCCACCGCCGAGGCCCGGGCGGTACGCAGCACCTCGGCGTACGTGCTGCCAGGGTCGAACCGGGCGCGCAGCGCGAGCGTGTTGGCGAAGAACCCGACGACCTCCTGCGTCTCCGGCCGGGTACGCCCCGACACCGGCACCCCGACCAGCAGGTCGTCCTGTCCGCTGAGCCGGTGCAGCAGTGCCTGGAAGCCGCTGAGCAGTACCGCGAACGTGGTCGTGTCGGCCTGGCGGGCCAACGCGCGTACCCCGGTGGTCAGCTCGGCGGGCAGGTCGAAGGTGGCCAGACCGCCGGCCGGGGTCTGCTCGGGCGGCCGGTGTCGGTCGGCGGGCAGGTCGAGCAGGGTCGGCGCGCCGGCCAGCTCGGCCCGCCAGAATTCGAGGTCCTCGGCGAGGGCACCGCTGGCCGCCTGTTCGCCCTGCCAGACGGCGAAGTCGGCGTACTGGATCGGCGGTGGTGGCAGGGATGGTTCGATTCCGTCGACGGCGGCCTGGTAGGCGTGGCCCAGTTCGGCGAAGACGGTGTTGAACGACCAGCCGTCGGCGACGATGTGGTGCACCACGACGACCAGCAGGTGCTCGTCGGCGGCCAGCCGGATCAACTGGAGCCGCAGCAGCGGCCCGGTGGCCAGGTCGAAGGGGGCCCGCCCGGTCGTCTCGACGAGTTCCGTCAGCCGCTGTCCCCGGTCGGCCGTTGAAAGCTCGGCGAGGTCGGTGACGGTGAGTCGGACCGGCCCGGGTTCCTGGATGCGTTGCGCCGGTTCACCGTCGACGGCGGTGAAGGTGGTACGCAGCGCCTCGTGCCGGTCGACCAGCCAGCTCCACGCGGCTTCCAGCGCGTCGTGGCGCAGCGGCCCGGTCAGCCGGACCGACCAGGCGATGTTGTATTCCGGGGAGCCGGGGGTCAGCTGGTCGAGTAGCCACAGTCGACGTTGTGTCGAGGAGGTGGGCAGGACCCAGGTGTCTCCGGTCATGACGTCTCCTCGTTGTTTCGCTTCGAGGCGGGGTGGCTGTCGCGGTCGGCCATGGTGTGGCGGATGTCGGAGCCTTCGCGGGGGGCCATGCTGTCGCGGGTGTCCACGGCGACCAGGCGGAACTCGGCGGTTCGCCGGCCACCGGCCGGATCGGTCAGCCAGAGCTGGTCGGGGGAGGGCAGCATCTCGGTCAGTCGCAGGGTGGCCGTCGGCCCCTCGCCGTCCACCGTGCGCCGAATCGACCGGGCGAACCAGTCGACGGCGGCGAGGCTGGCGAAGTCGAGGAAGAACGGCTTCTTCTCCACCGGCGTCTTGACGAAGACGTACCGGGGCAGACCGGCGGCCAGTTGCCAACGGCGTACCTGCTGGAACCGTTCCGCCTCGTCGGCGGTACGGGCGAAGTCCAGTTCGGCCGCCCGGAACCGCCAGCTCTCCCGGGCGATGGTGACCCGGTCCACGGTGATCCGTGGCTGGTGGTCACCGGGAGGCAGGATGTCGAAGCGTTGCAGCAGTTGCAACATGATCGTCTCGCCGATCATCTCGGCCAGCGGCACCACGTGACGGCCGTCGCGGGTACGGACCACGAGTGTCCCGTCCTGGGGTTCGAGCACGCAGTCGGCGACCGCCGCCGCAGTCTTCGGGTCGAGCCCGCAGCTGTCGTGCCCGAACATCAGCCGCAGGTCGCGCTCGGTGATCAGCTTGTCGGTGATCCGGGACGGCGCACCGCCCTCCTCGCCGGTGGCGGCCAGCGCCACCCGGGGACCGGGTAGGTCCGTCCGCATCGCCGCCACCAGCTGTTCCGGGTCGGGATGCTGGGCCACGAACAGCGCCGAGCGCAGGGTGTTCACCCCGGGGTGCACCTCGCCGACGACCCACTGGAAGTCGCCCCGGGCCACGGCTTCGGCCCCGTCGGCGACCAGCATGACGTCGGGACTGTGCTGGTAGGCGCCCACCCAACCGGGTCGGGGCGCGGCGAACGCGGTGGCCGCCCGGTCGGCGATCTCCGCCGAGTCGACCTGCACCCGACGTTGGCCGGCGAGCTCCGGCAGGATGCTCGCCCAGCGGTCCCGCAGTCCGCGTACCACCGGGGCGATCAGCTTCTCCGGCAGGTCGAAGAGGAGGTCGTTGGCCCAGAGCCAGAAGTCGGTGAACGGCACCGAGGTCTGGCCGGTCCGGGCGACCAGCTCCTGGTAGCGCTCGACGCAGGCCCGGCGGAACAGGGCCGCCCCGGCGAAGGTGAACCAGCGGGCGCTCTCCAACAGCAGGCTCAACGCCGGCCAGAGGGTGGCGGTCAGCTCGGGGGAGAGGCTGACCTCGGTGCCGGACCGGCAGTCCTCGTAGACCAGGGTCCGCCCGGCGTACACCCGACCGGCCCGCCGGGTCGGGGCGGCGCCGGTCAGCTCGGTGAAGGTCTGCTCCAGCTCGGCCAGGGCGGCGCCGACCCGGTCGGCGTCCCCGGCCGCCGCCGCGACCGCGTCCCGGGCCTGTTCCAGTCGGTCCAGGGCGGCCAGGGCCGGGCCGCTGATGGCCGGGTCGGTGACGGTGGCGAGTCGCTGCCGTAGCGCCCGTTCGGGGAAGAGGTCCTCCTTGGGGATCTCCAGTGACCAGCTCACCCGGCGGGCGTCGCGCAGCTCGGCCAGCAGTTGGTAGACCTCCTCCGGGGTGGAGACCTCCACCGTCGGGTCGGCCACCAGTTCGGCGGCGATCTCGCCGGCCGGCCGGATTCCGTCACAGGCGGCCAGCAGCCGGGCCACGGCGTGCGGCAGCGGCGTGGGCGGGGTCAGTGGAAGCAGCAGCTGGTCGTCGAGGACGGAGAGGAAGGGCAGCCGCCGGGGAATCAGCCAGGGTCGCAACCGGGGTTCGCGCTCGGCCAGCGCCTCGGCCAGGCCGGTCACCGCCCAGTTTTCGAAATAGACGGTACGGGTGGCCAGCGGTGCGACCCCGTGCCGCATCCGTAGCAGGGTGTCCTGATGGGGGTCGACGGTGGCCCAACCCACCGGTCCGAAGAAGCCGATCGTGTCGTTCTTGGCGCAGTAGCGTTGCAGATAGCTGGCGACCAGCGCCTCGTGCTGGCGATGCTTCGAGCCCCGGGCGGCATCGGTGGCCGGATTGTGGGCGAGCAGGGCGTCGATGCCGGTTCGCAGCGCGTGCCGGTTCTGCCAGGTCACCGCCTCCCGGAAGAGGGGGGCACCGGCGGCGGCCCGTAACCCGGCCGAGCGGCGGGCACTCGCCTGCTCGTGGGACCGGTCGAAGTGGAGCCGATCGGCCGCCAGCTGGGCACGGACGGCGGTGAGGTCGGCGATCGCCACCGACAGCGCGTCGCGCAGCGCCGGTTCGGCGGCTTCGGGTAGCGCGTCGGGCAGGCTGCCCTGGCGTACCTGCCGGTCGGCCCGGTTCCACCGGGATCGCTGTTCCGGGTCGCCGGCCCGGCGGGCCTGGTAGAGCAGATCGGTCAGCTGTCGGCGGGCGGCGTCCACCCGATCCGCGCTGGCCAGTACGGCGTCGGTGGCGGTCAGGTGGTCGAGGTCGCCCAACCGGGTCAGTGGCTCCACCGGGAAGCCCGCCCCGCGCAGCCCCACCCAGCGCCACATCGCCCACGGGCCGGGAGTCGGCCGGACCAGGTGCCCCGGGGCCGGGGCGCCGGCGCCATCGAGCTGACCGTTGACGTGCCCGTTGGTCGGGCCGGTGTGCCGGTAGGCACGCCGATCCCGAGCGATGATCTTCGGGCCAGTGCCAGTGCCAGTGCCAGTGCTGGCACTGGCGGAGGCGGTGCGCCGTCGGTCGATCTCGGCTGCCAAACCGGCCAGTTCGTGCTGGTCGTACACCACCCGGATGGGCAGCTCCACGCCGAACCGTTCGCTCACCAGGAAGGTCAGTCGGGTGGCGAGCAGCGAGTTGCCGCCCAGAGCGAAGAAGTCGTCGCCGGCATTGCGCACCGCCACCCCGAGCAGCTCACTCCACAGTGCCGCCAGTCGGGTCTGGGTGGCGTCGGTGAGCGGTACGACCGGCGGGGCCGGTGCCGTGGTCGGTGCGGGTAGCGCCGCCCGGTCGACCTTGCCGTTGCGGTTGAGTGGCAGCTCCGGCAGGACGAGGTACGCGGCCGGCCGCAGGTAGGGCGGCAGGTGGGTGGCGGCGTACGCCTCGAGGTCGGCCGGCTCCAGCGGCTCCGGCCCGGTGCCCGGCGCGGCTCCGACACCCGGCGCTCTCCCGGCGCTCGGTCCGGCCCCGGCACCCGGCGCGAGATAGGCGAGCAGCCGGCGACGCTCCCCGTCGCCGTCGACCACCACTGCCACGTCACCGACCCGGGGGTGGGTACGCAGCACCGCTTCGACCTCGGCGGGTTCCACCCGAAAGCCTCGGATCTTGACCTGCCGGTCGATCCGACCGAGGAACTCCAGCGTGCCGTCGGGACGCCAGCGCACCCGGTCCCCGGTGCGGTACATCCGAGCCCCCGGTGTGTCGGTGAACGGGTCGGGCAGGAAGCGTTCACCGGTCGCTGCGGGGCGACCGAGGTAGCCCCGGGCCAGCCCGTCGCCCCCGGTGAAGAGTTCCCCCGGGACACCCACCGGCACCGGCCGGAGCTGTGGGTCGAGGACGTAGACGGTGCTGCGGGGGACCGGCCGGCCGATCGGCACCGAGTCGGGTACGGCGTCCGGGTCGGTCATCCGGTGGCAGCAGGTGAAGGTGGTGTTCTCGGTCGGGCCGTACCCGTTGACGACGGGCTGGCCCCGGCGGACCCGCAGCGCGGTGCGGACCGCGTCGGCGTCGAGTACGTCGCCACCGGCGAGCAGTTGGCCGACCCCGGCCAGGCTCTCCGGGTCCTGTTCGACGATCTGGTGGAACAGGCCGGCGGTCAGCCAGAGCACGCTGATCTGTTCGGCGCGGAGCAGTCGGGCGATCTCGGTCGGGCCGAGCGGTCCGGCTGGCGCGACGACCAGGCGGGCGCCGTTGAGTAGGCTGCCCCAGATTTCCAGGGTGGCGGCGTCGAAGGCGACCGGTGCGAGTTGCAGGACCGTCTCGTCGGGGCCGAGGCGCAGGTAGTCCGGCTCGTGGATCAGCCGTAGCACCGCCCGGTGCGGCACGGCCACCCCTTTGGGCGCGCCGGTCGATCCGGAGGTGTGGCTGATGTAGGCGAGGCCGGCCGGGGGAACTGTCACCTCCGGGGCCGCCGGGGGCAGGTCGGCCACCTCGGCGGCGATCCGGTCGAGCCGGATGGTCGGGTGTTCGGGCGGCAGCGGGGCAGCGGCTTCGTCGGTGGTGAGCACCAGCGGATTGCCGCCGCCGGCCAGCAGGTCCCGGATCCGGGCCGGCGGGTCGGCCGGGTCGAGGGGCAGGTAGGCCGCGCCGGCCTTGAGTACGGCGAGCAGGGCGGTCACCAGCCGTACCGACCGGGGGAGGGCGACTGCCACTGGGTGGTCCGGGCGGATGCCGTGTCGGATCAGCAGGTGCGCCAGGCGGTTGGCCTGGGCGTCGAGTTCGGCGTAGGTCAGGGTGCCGTCCGGTCCGGTGACCGCCACCGCGTCCGGGCTCTGTCGCGCCTGGGCGGCGAACCGTTCGGGGATGCTGGTGTCGGCCGGGTACGGCGTCGCCGCAGCGCCGGCCCATGCGCCGGTGAGCTGCTCGATCTCCTCCGGGGCGAGCAGGGGCAGCGCCGAGACCGGGGCGTCGAGTCCGGCGGCGATCCCGGTCAGGCAGGTGGTCAGGTGACGCAGCAGGCGGTCGGCGGCGGCATCGGAGAACCGTCGCCGGTCGTGGTAGATCAGTACCTGTAGGTCGGGCTCGCCGAACACGCAGACGGTCAGCGGCGCTCCGGGGTGCCGATGGACCCGCGTGGTGCGGCCGGCCCAGCCGTCGACCGAGGCGGCCAGCGCGGTCTGGAGGTCGCGGTGCTCATACATCAGCAGGCTCTCGAAGAGCGGACTGGCCGAGGGGAGTCCGAGCCACTGCCCGATGGCGGGCAGTGGGGTGAGCTGGTGACCACGAATCATGTCGATCTGGGCCCGTACGTCGACCAACCAGTCCCGTACGGTCTGCCGGGTGTCGACGGTGATCCGCATCGGCACCGTGTTGATCATTAGACCGATGATCGTTTCGGCCTGCTCGATGGTTCCCTGGCGACAGGTCCGGGTCGCGCCGAACACCACGTCGTCCCCGCCGCCGTAGCGGTGTAGCAGCACCGCCCAGGCGGCGGTGACCAGGGTGCCGAGCGGTACGCCCACCGCCGCTGCGGCAGCCATCAGGTCAGCGCTGGCGGTGCGACTGAGGGTGGTGGTGATCTCCCGGACCGAGTCCGGGGTACGGGGCGGCAGTTCGGTGGCCGGCTGCAACGGCAGTGGCGTGGGTAGCGGGAGGTCGGCCAGTCGGGTCTGCCAGAACTCCCGGTCGTCGGCCAGGTCACGTCGGCTGGCCCAGACGGCGAAGTCCTGGAAGGACCGTCGGGTCGGAGGGGTGAACGAGGTGCCCTGGCACAGCGCCCGGTATTCGTCGAGTACCTCGTGGAGCAATTGGTGGATGGAGCGACCGTCCAACACGGCATGGTGCAGGCTGAACACCACGGTGTGTTGGTCGGGGGCGTGGTCGATGACGCTGACCCGGACCAGGGGCGCGGTCGACGGGTCGAACTCGCGGGACCGGTCGGCGGTGAGGAAGTCCGTCAGTCGCTCCGTCTGGTGCTCGCGGGCGTCGGTCGACCAGTCGTACCGTTCGATGGGGAGGGTTACCCGGGGGTGGACCTGCTGGATCGTCTCGCCGTGCTGCCAGGTGAACGCGGTACGCAGCGCCGCGTGCCGGTCGGCGGCGTGCTGCCAGGCGGTGTCGAAGGCGGCCGGTTCCAGTGGCTCTGGCCAGTCGATGGCCACCTGGATGATGTCGACGCCGGAGCCGGGCTCGTATCGGTTGTGGAAGAGGAGCCCCTGCTGCACCGCGAGCGCCTCGTAGGACTCCGTAGCGGGTGGGGCAGGGTCGGTGGTCGGTTGGTCTCCGTCAATCGCGGAAACGCCACTGGTCGTCGACCACACGGTCATTTTCCTCCTTGGCGACGCACAGCAGGAAACCGCCGCGCACGCACTACTAGGCCGGGCGTGCGACGGCCAGTTATGTGGCGAGCGGTTTTGAAAAGCAGGAGATGAGACAAAGAGTCCGGGGGTGCCAAAGAAAATACGAGAGCTATTCGGCGCGTGTCAACAGTCGCTCGAATCCCTGCCGGAGAGTCATCCTGATCCTGCGATACGGTCCGATTTGGCGGTCTTAGCTATGACAAAGGGCTACGTAGTAAGCGTTGCCGGCTCGTGTCCCGTGTTGGTGGCATACATTCAGGATGTTCGGTGCTTTGGGAAATGTCGAAAGCGAGGAAAATGCACCCGGTGAGGGAGCGGTTCTGATGGGCAATATTATCGAACTGCGTAGATGTTGTGTGCCCGTTTATCGGAACTGCCGCTTGACATGCCAAAACGGGCGCCCCGCCAGCGGGACGCCCGTTATTCGCTAATTGGTGTGGTCAGGACTGGGTGGCTAGCCAATCGCGAAGGCTGCGTGGCCGTAGATCGGTCCACACCTCGTCGATGTGGGCCAGGCACGTTGCCCGATCACCCTCTGTGCCATCTGGCCGCCAACCCGGTGGCAGGTCGGAGCCGACAGGCCAGATAGAGTACTGCTCTTCATCGTTGATAACTACGCGATAGTGACGCTGATCCTCGGCGTCTTCCACGGGGGCACACTCCACATGCGGCTCAGCTGCCTGGGACGGTGGCTGCCGACTATACATCGATCTGGTACGCGTGGAGTTGGTCGATGACCGACCGAACGGTCTCGGACACGAGTTTTTCGGACACGAGTTTTTTTGGGGGGCCAGGTGACGAGCGAGACGGTCGGGACACCCGAGAGCGGGAAGTCGGCGGTGGCACCGTCGAACCGGTCGGACATGACGCTCGTGGTGGTCACCGGAGTCTCCGGCGGTGGTCGCAGCACCGTGGCTCGGGCGCTCGAGAACGTCAACTTCTACGTGGTGGACAACCTGCCGCAGGCGCTGCTGCTCGACATGGCCGAACTGGCCTTTCGGGCCGGCGGTGCGGCCCGCAATACCGCGATGGTGCTCGACGTACGGAGCCGGGCCTTCTCCACCGACCTGGCCGGGGCGATCCGCGACCTCAAGGACCGCGGCTTCCAGCCCCGGGTGGTCTTCGTCGACGCCGACGACGAGGTGCTGATCCGGCGGTTTGAGAGCGTCCGGCGGTCGCATCCGTTGCAGGGCGACGGGCGGCTCGCCGACGGCATCGCGGTCGAGCGTGGCCTGCTGGCGGAGGCGCGGGAACAGGCCGACGTGATCATCGATACCAGCCATCTCAACGTCAACCAGTTGCGGAGCCGGGTGGAGGAGCTGTTCGGCGGCGAGGACGCCCGCCGGTTGCGGGTGACCGTCCTCTCCTTCGGCTTCAAGTACGGCCTACCGCCGGACGCGGACTTTGTCCTGGATGCCAGATTCCTTCCAAATCCGTACTGGGTGCCAGAACTACGCGAGCACACCGGACGCGAAGAGGAGGTGAGTCGGTACGTTCTCGGCCAGAATGGCGCGGTGCCGTTCGTGGAGTCGTATGTCCGTCTGATCAACGCGACCGTGCCCGGGTTCGAGCGGGAGGGGAAGCGCTATCTGACCGTGGCGGTTGGCTGCACCGGGGGTAAACACCGCAGTGTGGCGATCGCCGAGGAGTTGGCGGCCCAACTTCGGCAGGCGCGGCTCGCGGCCAACGCCCAGCACCGTGACCTGGGGCGCGAATGACGGCGCGGAAGGTGGTCGCGTTCGGCGGCGGCCACGGGCTCTCCGCGTCCCTGCGGGCACTGCGGCACTGCGCGCCGGAACTCGACCTGGAGATCACCGCCGTGGTGACGGTGGGCGACGACGGCGGCTCCAGCGGTCGGCTGCGGGCTGAGCGAGGGGCGCTGCCCCCGGGCGACCTGCGGCAGGCGCTGGTGGCGTTGGCCGGCGATCATCCGGCCACCCAACTGAGCGCCGACCTGTTGCAGTATCGCTTCGCCGCACCGGCCGTCGGTACGGCGGCCGACGATTCGTTGGCCGGTCACGCGGTCGGCAACCTTGTCTTGTGTGGGCTGATGGAGTTGCTGGGCGACCCGGTGGTGGCACTCGACCACGCTGCCGCCATGCTCGGTGCGGTCGGGCGGGTCCTGCCCATGTCCTGCCAGCCGGTGGGAATCGAGGCCGAGGTGCGCGGTGCCGTGCCCGGACGGCCCGACGAGGTGCGGACCGTACGCGGTCAGCATCAGGTGGCCGTTACGACCGGGCGGGTCGAATCGTTGCGATTGGTGCCGGCCGACCCGGCGGCGTGTCGGGAGGCGGTCGCGGCGATTGGCGCGGCCGACTGGTTGATCTTCGGGCCAGGCAGTTGGTACACCAGCGTCCTGCCACACCTGCTGGTGCCCGAACTGGCCCGGGCGATCGTGGCCAGCCCCGCCCGCCGGCTGGTCACCCTGAACCTCGCGGCGGAGAAGGAGACCCTCGGGCTGTCGGTCGCCGATCACCTCGCGGCATTGCGGTGGTATCTGCCCGAGCTGCAGGTGGATCTGGTATTGGCGGACGGGAAGGCGGTGGGTGAACCAGAACCGGTCGAGCGTGCGGCAGAATCGCTGGGTGCCCGTCTGGTGCTTGCCCCGGTGGCCGTCCTGGACGGCACGCCCCGCCATGATCCAGCCGCGCTGGGGGCCGCGCTGGTGCCTGTCCTGGGCGCCGATCGTTAAGCACGTACGAACACCCGGCAGCATGCCGGAAACCGGCCCGTGAGGTGACGACAGAATGGCGATGACGGCTGCGGTGAAGGATGAGCTGAGCCGCGTGGACGTGCCCAAACCCTGCTGCCGTCGGGCAGAGATGGCCGCCCTGCTGCGGTTTGCGGGCGGACTGCACATCGTTTCCGGTCGCGTCGTGGTGGAGGCGGAACTCGACACCGGGGCGGTCGCCCGGCGCCTGCGCCGGGAGATCGCCGACGTGTACGGCTATCCGAGCGAGATCCACGTACTCGCCCCCGGCGGGCTGCGCAAGGGCAGCCACTACATCGTGCGGGTGGTCAAGGACGGCGAGGCCCTGGCCCGCCAGACCGGCCTGCTCGACGTGCGGGGGCGGCCGGTGCGGGGCCTGCCACCCCACGTCGTGGCCGCCAATGTCTGCTGCGCGGTGGCGGCTTGGCGGGGCGCGTTCATGGCTCATGGCTCGCTGACCGAGCCGGGCCGGTCCTGTGCGTTGGAGATCACCTGCCCGGGCCCGGAATCGGCGTTGGCGCTGGTCGGGGCGGCTCGCCGGATCGGGATCACGGCCAAGTTCCGCGAGGTACGGGGCGTGGACCGGGTGGTCGTCAAGGACGGTGACGCGATCTCCGCGCTGCTGACCCGGATCGGCGCGCACTCCAGTGTGCTGGCTTGGGAGGAACGCCGGGTACGCCGCGAGGTGCGGGCCACCGCCAACCGACTGGCCAACTTCGACGATGCCAACCTGCGCCGCTCGGCGCGCGCGGCGGTGGCCGCCGCCGCCCGGGTCACCCGGGCCCTGGAGATCCTCGCCGACGACGCGCCCAACCACCTGACCTCGGCCGGACAGCTGCGGCTCCAGCACCGGCAGGCCTCCCTCGAAGAGTTGGGAGCGTTGGCCGATCCGCCGCTGACCAAGGACGCGATCGCCGGCCGGATCCGCCGGTTGCTGGCCCTGGCCGACAAGCGCGCCCGGGACCTGGGAATCCCGGACACCGAAGCCGCCGTCACCCCGGACATGCTGGTGGTCTGATCGGGTGGTCGGGCCGGGGCCGGCTCGCTGGACGCGATCCGGCCCGGCGTACGCGTTTCGGCCCGGCGAAACCGTTGGGCCGGATTATGCCCCGACGCAGCGCGACGCGGCTCGCTCCGATAGGGTCGCAGCGTACGGCGACGGTGCCGACAGCCGGTCTCCCCGTCGTACCACCGCCTCGGGCGGTCAGGTCTCCGGACCGCGGCGGGGTGGCCGAGAGGATTTGTCAACGGTCGGCCCCAGCGGTCGGCCCAGTTCCGCCGGCCATCGGGCTGACGTCGGCGGACGAGAGTGCGAGGAGATGGGACCTGTGACCATCCGGGTTGGCATCAACGGCTTCGGCCGGATCGGGCGTAACTTCTTCCGGGCAATGCTCGCGTCGGGCGCGGACATCGAGTTGGTCGGTGCGAACGACCTGACCGACAACGCCACGCTGGCGCATTTGATCAAGTACGACAGCATCCTCGGCCGCCTCCCGCATGAGGTCAAGGCGACCGCTGACGAGATCACCGTGGGGTCGCACACCTTCAAGGTGTTCGCCGAGCGGGACCCGGGCAAGCTGCCCTGGGGTGACCTGGGTGCCGACATCGTCATCGAGTCGACCGGCTTCTTCACCGACGCGACCAAGGCCCGCGCGCACGTCGAGGCGGGTGCCAAGAAGGTCATCATCTCGGCCCCGGCCAAGAACGAGGACGTCACCGTCGTCATGGGGGTCAACCAGGACACCTACGACCCGGCGCAGCACACGATCATCTCGAACGCCTCCTGCACCACCAACTGCCTCGCCCCGATGGCGAAGGTCCTGCAGGACACGTTCGGCATCGAGCGTGGTCTGATGACCACGATCCACGCCTACACCCAGGACCAGAACCTCCAGGACGCCCCGCACAAGGACCTGCGCCGGGCCCGGGCCGCCGCCCTCAACATCGTGCCCACCTCCACCGGTGCGGCCAAGGCGATCGGTCTGGTGCTGCCGACCCTGAAGGGCAAGCTGGACGGTTACGCGCTGCGGGTGCCGATCCCGACCGGCTCGGCCACCGACCTGACCGTGGAGCTCGGCCGGGACACCACGGTGGAGGAGGTCAACGCCGTGATGAAGGCCGCCGCCGAGGGGCCGCTCAAGGGCATCCTGACCTACACCGAGGACCCGATCGTCTCCTCCGACATCGTGACCGACCCGGCCTCCTGCATCTTCGACTCCGGTCTGACCAAGGTGCTCGGCAACCAGGCCAAGGTGGTCGGCTGGTACGACAACGAGTGGGGTTACTCCAACCGCCTGGTGGACCTCGTCAAGCTGGTCGGCAGCTCCCTGTGAGTATTCGTACCCTCGACGATCTCCTGGCCGAGGGGGTGTCAGGTCGGCGCGTGCTGGTGCGCGCCGACCTGAACGTGCCCGTCGACAAGCAGTCCGGCGCCATCACCGATGACGGCCGGATCCGTGCGGTGCTGCCGACGTTGACCGCGCTGCGGGAGGCTGGCGCCGCGGTCGTCGTCTGCTCACACCTGGGCCGCCCGAAGGGCGCGCCGGACCCGAAGTACACCCTCGCGCCGGTCGCCACCCGGCTCGGCGAGCTGATCGACGCGCCGGTCGCGTTCGCATCGGACACCGTCGGCGAGTCGGCCCGGTCCACGGTCGAGGCGCTGACCGCCGGGCAGGTGGCCCTGCTGGAGAACCTCCGGTTCAACCCGGGGGAGACCAGCAAGGACGCCGCCGAGCGGGAGGCCTTCGCGGATCAGCTGGCCGGCCTCGCCGAGGCGTACGTGGATGACGCCTTCGGCGCGGTGCATCGTAAGCACGCCAGCGTCTACGACGTACCGGCCCGGTTGCCGCACTTCGCCGGCCGGCTGGTGCTGCGGGAGGTCGAGGTGCTGTCCCGGCTGACCGGGGAGCCGGACCGACCGTACGTCGTGGTGCTCGGCGGGTCGAAGGTCTCCGACAAGCTCGCGGTGATCGAGGCCCTGCTGCCGAAGGTGGACCGGCTGCTGATCGGCGGCGGGATGTGCTTCACCTTCCTCAAGGCCCAGGGCCACGAGGTGGGCACCTCGCTGCTGGAGGAGGAGATGCTCGACACCTGCCGGGACCTGCTGGCCCGGGCGGACGGGCGGATCCTGTTGCCGGTCGACGTGGTGGCCGCCACCGCGTTCGCCCCGGACGCCGAGCACGACGTGGTGGCCGCCGACGCGATTCCGCCGAACCGGCTCGGCCTGGACATCGGGCCGCGCAGTGTGGCGGAGTTCGCCGAGGTGATCTCCGGGGCGCGGACGGTCTTCTGGAACGGCCCGATGGGCGTGTTCGAGATGCCCGCCTTCGCGGCCGGCACCAAGGGCGTCGCCGAGGCGATCACCGCAGTCGACGGCTTCACGGTGGTCGGCGGTGGTGACTCGGCAGCGGCGGTACGTGCGCTGGGTCTGGACGAGTCCTCGTTCGGGCACATTTCGACCGGCGGGGGTGCCTCGCTGGAATACCTGGAGGGCAAGACCCTCCCCGGCATCGCCGCTCTGGAGAAGTGACCCGTGAGCGCGAGGAGCGAGCTTGCGAGCCCCGCAGTCGCGAACGAAAGAGTGACCGTGAGCGCGAGGAGCGAGCTTGCGAGCCCCGCAGTCGCGAACGAAAGGGGACGCAGTGCCTAAGGCCATACGCCGGCCGCTGATGGCCGGCAACTGGAAGATGAACCTCAACCATCTGGAAGCCATCGCCCTGGTCCAGAAGTTGGCGTTCAGCCTTAACGAGAAGCAGCTCACCGAGGTGGAGACGGTGGTGCTCCCGCCCTTCACCGACCTGCGGAGCGTGCAGACGCTGGTCGACGGTGACAAGCTGCTGATCGGCTACGGGGCACAGGACCTGTCGCCGCACAAGTCGGGGGCCTACACCGGGGAGATCTCCGGCGCGATGCTGGCCAAGCTCGGCTGCCAGTACGTGGTGATCGGCCACTCCGAGCGGCGGGCCTACCACCACGAGGACGACGCGCTGGTCAACGCCAAGGTGGTAGCGGCGCTGGCCAACGACATCAGCCCGATCCTCTGCGTGGGGGAGGGGCTGGACGTCCGCGAGCAGGGCCGCCAGGTCGCGCACTGCACCGACCAGCTCGACGCGGCGCTGAAGGGGCTCACCCCGGAGCAGGTGGAGAAGGTCGTGGTGGCCTACGAGCCGGTGTGGGCGATTGGCACCGGCAAGACGGCCACGCCGGAGGACGCGCAGGAGGTCTGCGGTGCCCTCCGCCAGCGGCTGGTCGACACCTTCGGCCAGGGGACGGCGGACAAGGTGCGAATCCTGTACGGCGGCTCGGTGAAGGCGGCGAATATCGCCGGAATCATGGCCAAGCCGGACGTCGACGGGGCGCTGATCGGCGGGGCGGCCCTGGACGCCGAGGAGTTCGTGCAAATCTGTCGGTTCCCGGAGCACATCAACCGCTGACTGCTCGCTATCCTTGACGAGCCCCGCCCGCAGGTCGGTGCCGATGCGTCCCGGTCGTCAGCCGGGCGTGGATCGTGACGAGAGGACTGCCCCCTACTATGCCGATCTGGTTCGCGTACACGTTGATCGTGTTGCTGATCATCACGAGCGCGCTGCTCACCATGCTGATCCTGCTGCATCGTGGTAAGGGCGGCGGGCTGTCGAGCATGTTCGGTGGCGGTGTCAGCTCCAGCCTTGCCGGCTCCTCGGTAGCGGAGAAGAACCTGGATCGCTACACGGTTTTGGTAGGGATTGTCTGGTTCGCCTGCATCATTGGCCTGGGCCTCTGGCTCAAGCTGGCGACGAACGGCGCGGCCTGACACCGTTGGCGATATAGCAGCTCCACGAGTGAGCGCGGCCCGTGATCACGGGCCGCGCTCACTCGTTTCTCCGTTCCCCGGGGTCAGCGTCCCTCCCCGCCTGCCCCGCCCCTCCCTACCTGCCCCGCCCCTCCCCGTTGATCAAGAGATTTACGTCGCCGGACCGGCCCTGACCTGACGTAAATCTCTTGATCAACACGAAAGGGGGGTCAGCGCAGGCTGCGGAAGGTGGGTTTCACATCGGCGGCCGCCGCCCGGTCCAGCAGCCAGAGGGTACGGCTCACCCCGCACACCCCGGCCGCCGGCAACTGCACCGGCCCGGCCCCGGCCAGGGCCATGCCGACCGCCCGAGCCTTGTCGGTGCCCGTCGCCACCAACCACACCTCGTCCGCCGTGTTGATCGTCGGCAGGGTGAGGGTGGTACGCACCGGCGGTGGCTTCGGACTGCCCCGTACCGCGCTCACCGGGCGGGTCTCATAGACGACCGGGTGCCCCGGAAAGACCGATGCGACGTGCCCGTCCTCACCAACGCCGAGCAGCAGCACATCGAAGTGGGGCAGGGTCGCCGTACCGGGCCGGGCGGCGGTGGCCAGGGCAGCGGTGTAGGTGGCGGCGGCGGTCTCCGGGTCGTCGCCTTCCGGCCCGTCCGAAGCCGGCATCGGATGCACCCGGGCCGGATCCAGGGGAAGTGCGTCGAGCAGCGCCTCCCGGGCCTGGGTCTCGTTCCGCTCCGGGTCGCCAGCCGGGAGGAAGCGCTCGTCCCCCCACCACACGTCCACCCGGGACCAGTCGACCGCGTCCCGCGCAGGCAGGTCACGCACCGCCCGATAGATGGCGGCGGCGACCCGCCCCCCGGTCAACACCAGCCCGGCCTGGCCGCGTTCGGCCTGGGCGTCGATCAACCGCACGATCAGGCGGGCGGCGACCGCCTGGGCCAGTACGTCCCGGTCGGCGTGCACCACCACGCTGGTCTCGCTCATACCACCCCACCCTGCGGCACGTTGGGACGCCCGGTCTCATTCGTCGTGGCGTGTGTGGTGATCCCCGCCTCCGCCCGCTCGGCGGTCGCCGGATCCTTCCAGACGTGCACCCGCCGGTCCGGTCGCGATTGCAGGCCGGGAGTGCCGGCCATCGCACCCAGGGCCTCGGCGTAGATCTGGTCGGCGTCCAGCCGCCGCAACTCCTCGGCCAACTCCTCGCCGAGGGGGCGTCGGACCAGCGGCAGCTGGCGTTCCGCCTGGCCCGTACGCTGGAACGTGGCCACGCTGTCCTCCCGGGTCAGCAGCAGGTGGTCCCCGCTGGCGGTGCACAGCTCCACCGAGCGCATCCGCTGGAAATGATCGGACTGCTCCCACTTCGGCGTGATGCCGAGCCGGGCGGAGAGCCAACCGCACATCAGCGCCGCCGTCGGGTCCGAGGTGGGTGCGACGACGGTGGCCTCGGTGATCTGCGCGTTGACGGTGTCGAAGGCGCCGGCCACCAGGGTGCGCCAGAGGGTGATCCGGGTCCAGGCGAGATCGGTGTCCCCCGGGGCGTAGTCGGCTGCGCGCAGCCGCAACGCCTCGATCGGGTTGGCCGCCTGCGCGGAGTCGGTGATCCGGCGGTCGGCGACCACCCCGAGGAAGTCGGTGGCGATCTCCTCTGGCGGTTCACCGTGCCACCAGGTCACCACCGGCACGTCCGGCACCAGCAGCGGCATCACCACCGACTCGGCGTGCAGCGCGAGCCGGCCGTACATCCGCATCACCACGGCCTCGCAGGGACCGAGCCGGCCACCGACCACGATCTCGGCGTCCAACCGGTCCCGGTCGCGGTCCACATCGGAGCGTACGACCACCAGCAGTCGGCACGGATGGGCTGCGGCGGCTATGGTCGCGGCGGCCTCGGCCTCCCGAACCTGCCGCTCGTCGGCTACCACGATGAGCGTGAGCGCCATCCCGCTGGCCACTCCACCGGCACTGCGCCGCTCGGCGGCCAACGCCTTGACCACCTCGTTGCCGCTGGTATCCCACAGCCCGATCAACGGAACCTCCAGGTTGGTTCGCTCACGCCGCCCCTCGCTTCGCTCACACCGGTCACGGCGCTGCTTGCCCCGCTTACACCGCTCACGCCGGTCATGCCCGCCGCCAGGAGCGGCCATCGCGGGCGAGCATCTCGTCGGCCGAGCGGGGACCCCATTCGCCGGCCCGGTACGGGTCGGGGGTGGTGTCCTGCCACGCGGCCTCCAGCGGGTCGATGACCTGCCAGCTCTGCTCCACCTCGGCGGCGTCCGGGAAGAGCGTCCGGTCCCCGATGAGCACGTCGAGCACGAGCCGCTCGTACGCCTCGGGGCTCGCCTCGGTGAACGCCTCGCCGTACTGGAAGTCCATCGCGATGTCCCGGACCTCCATGGCGGTGCCGGGCACCTTGGAACCGAACTTCAGCACCACACCCTCGTCGGGCTGGACCCGGATGACGAGCTGGTTGTTGCCGAGCATCTCCACGTCGGCATGGTTGAACGGCAGGTGGGGGGCGCGTTTGAACATGACCGCGACCTCGGTGACCCGTCGGGGGAGGCGCTTACCAGCCCGGATGTAGAACGGCACCCCGGCCCAGCGCCGGTTCTGGATGCCGAGCCGCACCGCGACGTACGTCTCGGTGGTGGAGTCGGCCGGCACCCCCTTCTCCTCCAGGTAGCCGACCGCCCGTTGGCCGGCCACCCAACCGGGCAGGTACTGCCCGCGTACCGTGCCGCTGGCCACGTTCCGGGGGATGGTGATGGCGCGCAGCACCTTCAGCTTCTCGGCCCGGATCTCGGCGGCGTCGAAGCTGGTCGGCTCCTCCATCGCCACCAGCGCCAGCAGTTGCAGCAGGTGGTTCTGTAGCACGTCACGGGCCGCGCCGGCCGAGTCGTAGAAGCCGGCCCGGGAGCCGATGCCCACGTCCTCGGCCATGGTGATCTGCACCGAATCGACGTACTTGGTGTTCCACAGTGGTTCGAACAGGTTGTTGGCGAACCGCAGGGCGAGGATGTTCTGTACGGTCTCCTTGCCCAGGTAGTGGTCGATCCGGAACACATCGTCGCGGGTGAACACGTCGTCGACCAGCTCGTTGAGCTCCTTGGCCGACTGGAGGTCGAAGCCGAACGGCTTCTCCACCACGACCCGCCGCCACCCGCCCGACTTGGCGTTGTCCGCCATGCCGGTACGGGCGAGCTGCTTGAGCACCACCGGAAAGGCGGCCGGTGGGATGGAGAAGTAGAAGGCGGCGTTACCCGCGATGCCGTGGCTGCCCCGCAGCTCGTCGAGCATGACGGCCAACTGGTCGAAGGCCTCGTCGTCGTCGAACGAACCACCAACGAACTTGATGTTGCCGACGAGTCGGGCCCAGACCTCATCCCGCCACGGCGTACGAGCGTTCTTGCGGGCCGCCTCGTAGGCCAGCGACTCGAAGTCGCCGTCCCCCCAGTCACGCCGGGCGAAGCCGAGTACCACGAATCCCGGTGGGAGTAGACCCCGGTTGGCCAGGTCGTACACGGCCGGCAACAGTTTTTTGCGAGCCAGGTCGCCGGTCACCCCGAAAATCACCAGAGCGCATGGTTCGGGGATGCGCGGCAGCCGCCGGTCCTGCGGGTCGCGCAGCGGGTTCACGCCGCCTCCTTCTTCATTCATCGCGGCGGGTCAGGACCGCAGGTGGTGGATCGTGTCGAGCAGTTGGGCCAGCCCAGCCGTCCGGTCGGTCAGGTGTAGCCGTACCACCGGCCGGAGCCGCTCGGCCAACGCCTGCCGGTCCCCGGCGGCCTGCGCCGCCTGCAGCTCCCCGAACGTGTACGGCTTGCCCGGTACCGGCAGGTCGTCGCTGACCGCGCCGGTAATCTGCAGGAAGGAACCGACCTGCGGGCCACCCTTGTGGTACTGCCCGGTCGAGTGCAGGAAACGTGGCCCCCAACCGAAGGTGACCGGCCGACCGGAGACCTCAGCCAGCGCCGGCCGGGTCTGAGCTGCGTCAGCGTCGGCGAACCGGTCCAGGTAGGCCATGACCGCCAGGTAGCCGTCCGTGCCCAGCCCCGCTACCAGCCAGCGCAGTACGCCGGCCAGGTCACCGGGGGCACCCGCCGGGGCGTACACCTCGATCGCGCCCTCGGTGAAGGCCGGTGCCTCGGCCGGCAGCCCCGAACCCAGCAGCCGGTTGGTGTTCTCCTTCGACTCCGTCACGTTGGGCTGGTCGAACGGGTCGATGCCGAGCAGCACGCCGGAGATGGCGGTGGCGTACTCCCAGGCGAGGAAGTGCGCGCCCAGCGGGCCGTTGACGGCCAGGTGTGGGCTCACCCCGTTGCCGGGTACCGCACCGGCCGAAAGCGCGCCACCGTAGGTCACGGTCAGCACATCGTCGCCGGTGGCACCCGGGCTGTGCGGTCCCTCGACCACGACCGGCAGGATGCCGATCCCGGTCTTGCCGGTCGACTCGGCGATCAGCTGCTCGATCCAGTCGCCGAGCCCGTCGATGCCGGTGCCGTCGGAGACCAGGGCGACCTTGTCCCGCCCGGTGGTGGCGGCGGTGCCCAGCGCGGC
Organism: Micromonospora sp. NPDC003197; assembly: GCF_053590565.1. Taxonomy (NCBI): domain Bacteria; kingdom Bacillati; phylum Actinomycetota; class Actinomycetes; order Micromonosporales; family Micromonosporaceae; genus Micromonospora; species Micromonospora sp. NPDC003197. Next base: position 36,844 of record NZ_JBSFTE010000031.1, read on the forward strand.
ACCGAGAGCCAGACCCGGGTTGCCCTCGTTGCCGGCCAGCGACTCGGCCAGGGCCTCGGCCTGGTCCAGCAACTCAGCCACGTCCACCCCGGCCAGGGCCGCCGGGACCAGTCCGAACGCGGTCAGCGCGGAGTATCGGCCACCCACGTCGGAGTCGGCGAGCACCACGTACGCGCCCATCTCGTTGGCGGTGGTCGCCAGCGGCGAGCCGGGATCGGTGACGATGACGAACCGCCGCCCCGCCTCCGCCTCGGTCAACCCGGCGTCGAGGAACGCCTGCCAGTAGGCCCGCCGGTGGCTGTCGGTCTCCACCGTCGAGCCGGACTTGCTGGCCACCACCACGACGGTGCGGTGCAGCCGCTCGGCGAGGGCGGCGCGGACCTGCCCGGGGTCGGTGGTGTCCAGCACGGTCAGCGCCCGGCCGGTGGTACGGGCGATGACCTCGGGGGCCAGCGACGATCCGCCCATTCCGGCGAGCACCACGTGGTCGAGGTCGGCCAGTTCGGCCTGTAGCTCGGCGAGCTGGGGGAGTAGTTCCCGGCTGCGGCGGAAGGTGTCCACCCAGCCGAGCCGGATCTTCGCCTCGTCCTGGGCGTCCGGCCCCCACAGGGTCGGATCCTTTTCGGCGAGCCGACGGGCGGCGTCGTCGGCGGCCAGGGCCGCCCGGGTGGAGGCCGGCGCGGAGCGGTCGATCGCCTCCGCGCCGTACACGGCGAGCCCGGCCGCTGCTTCGACCGGGCCATCGAACAGATCGCTGGTTGCCTGGCTCACGCGTTGCCTCCTGCCTGCTGGGCGGCCTCGGCGTGGCCCTGGGCGGCCCGGTTGGGCTGGCCTGCGCCCTGTGCTGCCGCTTCGAGCGAGTCGCGGACACCGTCGAGAAGTTCCTGCCAGCTGACCGCGAACTTCTCCACGCCCTCGCGTTCCAGGGTTTCGATCACGTCGTCGAAGTCGATGCCCTGGGCGGTCAGGTCGGCGAAGACCTGGCGAGCCTCGTCGTAGCTGCCGGTGACCGTGTCGCCCCGGGTCTCACCGTGGTCGGCGTAGGCGTGGATGACCGGCTCCGGCATGGTGTTGACGGTGCCGGGGGCGACCAGTTCCTCGACGTAGATCACGTCGCGGTAGTCCGGGTTCTTGGTGGAGGTGGAGGCCCAGAGCGGGCGCTGCGGGTGGGCCCCGGCGTCCGCGAGGGACTGCCAGCGGGCCGAGGAGAAGACCTCGGCGTAACGCTCGTAGGCGAGCTGGGCGTTGGCCAGGGCGGCCTTGCCCCGCATTGCCTTCGCCTCGGCCGAGCCCGTCTTCTCCAGCCGCTTGTCGACCTCGGTGTCGACCCGGGAGACGAAGAACGACGCCACCGAGCCGATCTTCGACAGGTCGTGCCCGTTGGCCTTGGCCTGCTCCAGCCCGGCCAGGAATGCCTCCATCACCTGCGAGTAGCGCTCCAGCCCGAAGATCAGCGTCACGTTGACGCTGATCCCCTCGGCCAGGGTCGCCGTGATGGCCGGCAGGCCGGCCTCGGTCGCCGGGATCTTGATGTAGAGGTTGGGCCGGTCCACCAGCCACCACAGCGCCTTGGCCTCGGCCACCGTCCTCTCGGTCTCGTAGGCCAGGCGCGGGTCGACCTCGATGGAGACCCGGCCGTCCACCCCGCCGGAGGCGTCGTACGCCGGGCGCATCACGTCACACGCCCACCGCACGTCGTACGTGGTCAGCATGCGGACCGCCTCCTCGACGGTCACCCCCCGCTGGGCGAGGTCGCGCAGCTGCCAGTTGTACTCGTCGGCGTCGCTGAGCGCCTTGGCGAAGATGGTCGGGTTGGTGGTCACCCCGACCAGGTGCTTCTCCCGGCGCAGCTGGTCCAGCCCGCCGGAGCTGAGCCGTACCCGGGATAGATCATCGAGCCAGACTGCCACGCCGGCGGCGGTCAGTTCACTCAACCTGTCCGTCATTTCGACCTCGTTCTCTCAGTTGCCGGTGGTGCTGCCGGTGATCTGACCGATCCGGGTGAGCGACGCGTGGGCGGCGGCCACGATCCGGTCCGGGGTGAAGCCGAACTGCTCGTACAGCACCGTGTGGGGCGCGCTCGCCCCGTAGTGCTCCAGGCTCACGGTCTCGCCGCAGTCGCCGACCAGGTCCCGCCAGGACATTCCGATCCCGGCCTCGACGCTGACCCGGGCCCGTACGCCGCGCGGCAGCACCGACTCCCGGTACGCCTCGTCCTGCGCCCGGAACCACTCCTGGCAGGGCATCGACACGACCCGGGTGGGCGTGCCCTCGGCCTCCAGCCGCTCCCGGGCGGTGAGGCAGAGCTGCACCTCGGAGCCGGTGCCGATGAGGATCACCTGCGGCTGGGCGTCGGAGGCCTCGGCCAGTACGTAGCCGCCCTTGGCCGCCCCGTCGGCGGCGGCGAGGGTGCTGCGGTCCAGCACCGGCACCGGCTGGCGGGTCAGCGCCAGTGCGGTCGGCCGGTCGGTGTGCAGCAGCGCCTCCCGCCAGGCGATGGCGGTCTCGTTGGCGTCGGCGGGACGGACCACGTCCAGGCCGGGGATGGCCCGCAACGCGGTCAGGTGCTCCACCGGTTGGTGGGTCGGGCCGTCCTCGCCGAGGCCGATCGAGTCGTGCGTCCAGACGTAGGTGACCGGCAGCTTCATCAGCGCGGCGAGCCGTACCGAGGGGCGCATGTAGTCGCTGAACACCAGGAACGTGCCGCCGTACGGGCGGGTACCGCCGTGCAGGGCGATGCCGTTGAGGATGGCGCCCATGGCGTGCTCACGGATGCCGAAGTGCAGGGTGCGGCCGTACTCGTGGCCGGGGAACGCCTTGGTGGCGTACTCGGCGGGGATGAACGACGGCTCGCCCTCCATGGTGGTGTTGTTGCTCTCCGCCAGGTCGGCCGAGCCGCCCCAGAGTTCGGGCAGCACCGGGGCGAGGGCGTTGAGCACCTTGCCGGAGGCGGCCCGGGTGGCGATCGGCTTGGCGTCCGCGGCCCACTCCGGCAGCGCGTCGGTCCAGCCGGCCGGCAGCGCCCGGGCGGCCATGCGGTCGTGCAGCGCCTTGCGGTCCGGGAAGGCCTGCGCCCACGCCTGGTACGCCTTGTCCCACTCGGCGCGTGCCTGCCGGCCGCGTTCCAGCACCTCACGGGCGTGGGCGAGCACCTTGTCGTCCACGGCGAAGTGCTGTCCCGGGTTGAAGCCGAGCAGTTCCTTGGTGGCGGCCACCTCGTCGGCGCCGAGCGCCGAACCGTGGATCTTGCCGGTGTTCTGCTTGGTCGGCGCGGGCCAGCCGATGATGGTGCGTAGCGCGATGAACGAGGGACGCTCGGTCTCCGCCTTGGCCGCCATCAGCGCGGTGTACAGCGCCTGGAGCTCCTCCTTGTAGTGGCCGTCGTCGAGGTCACCGGAGCGCCAGTCGACGGTCTGGACGTGCCAGCCGTACGCCTCGTAGCGGGCGGCCACGTCCTCGCTCTTGGCGATCCGGGTGTCGTCCTCGATGGAGATCTCGTTGTCGTCGTAGATCAGCGTGAGGTTGCCGAGCTTCTGGTGTCCGGCGAGGGAACTGGCCTCGTGGCTGATTCCCTCCTCGATGTCCCCGTCCGAGGCGATGCAGTAGACGTGGTGGTCGAAGACCGAGGTGCCGGGTTCGGCGTCCGGGTCGAGCAGACCGCGCTCGCGTCGTGCGGCCATCGCCATGCCGACCGCGTTGCCGACGCCCTGGCCCAGCGGGCCGGTGGTGGTCTCGACACCCTTGGTGTGTCCGTGTTCCGGGTGGCCCGGGGTGAGTGATCCCCACTGCCGCAGCGACCGGAGGTCGTCCAGGCTGAGGCCGTAGCCGGCGAGGTAGAGCTGGACGTAGAGGGTGAGGCTGGTGTGCCCGGCGGAGAGTACGAAGCGGTCCCGGCCGGCCCAGTCGGGGGCGGTGGGGTCGTGCCGCATGACCTTGTTGAACAGCAGGTAGGCCGCGGGCGCCAGGCTCATCGCCGTGCCCGGATGGCCATTGCCGGACTTCTCCACGGCGTCGATGGCCAGGACACGGGCGGTATCGACGGCGCGGCGGTCGAGATCGGACCAGTTCAACGGGTCGTGCGTGGGTCGGTTGGCAGCCACGATTGTCTGTGCTCCTTGGCAGTGGGCGGAACCCTCACTGTTGACCCTAGCGATCGTCCCTAAACGTACGCCTGCGGATCGTGTATGCCCGTTCCGCGAGACATGAGGCAACCGGCCGGATTCCGCCCGGACGTGTGATCGCGAGCACCGTTACCGGGTCGCCCGGGCAGCGTAAATGTCGCCGCGTAGGCTGTCGGTCGGCGTGCAGATCGTGCCCGGTCGCCGCTGATTCGAAACTCCCGAGCCGACGCTGGAAGGTTGGCAGTTCGTGAGCATGATCACCGAGCCACCGGTCACCACCGGCCCCAGCGGATCGACGGCCGAGCCGGCAGCGGCCGGTACGCGGGGGCAGCAGCGCAGTGGTGTCGGCGACGTGGTTCGGGCGTACGTCTCGCTCACCAAGCCCCGCATCGTCGAGTTGCTACTGATCACGACGATCCCGGCGATGATGCTGGCGGCCGAGGGGCTGCCGTCGCTGTGGCTGGTGGCCGTCGTGCTGGTCGGTGGCGCGCTGGCGGCGGGTGGCGCCAGCGCTCTCAACTGCTACATCGACCGGGACATCGACCAGCTGATGCGGCGCACCAAGCGCCGCCCGTTGCCGACGCACACGGTGGCCCCGCGCAGTGCGCTGATCTTCGGGTTGGTGCTCGCCGCGGTCTCGATCGCGTTGATGGCAACCTTCACCAACTGGCTGGCCACCATCCTGACCATCGCCTCGATCGCGTACTACGACCTCGTCTACACGCTGTGGCTCAAGCGCACGACGGTGCTGAACACCTTCTGGGGTGGCATCTGCGGGGCGGCCCCGGTGCTGATCGGTTGGGCGGCGGTCACCGGATCGCTGAGCCCGGTGGCGTGGGCACTGTTCGCGTTGGTCTTCTTCTGGCAGCTGCCGCACTTCTACGCCTTGGCGATCAAATACAAGGTCGACTACGCCCGGGCCGGTATCCCGATGCTGCCGGTGGTGGCTTCGGTCCGGCGGGTCAACCTGGAGATCCTGGCCTACACCTGGTTGACTGTGCTCGCGTCGCTGGTCGCCTGGCCACTGGGGTTGAGCCCGATCTACGGGATCACCGCCGTGGTGGCGGGGGCGGTCTTCGTGCTGGAGGCGCACCGGCTGGCCCAGCGGTCTGCCCGGGGTGACGCGATCAAACCGATGCGCCTGTTCCACTGGTCCAACACCTACCTCACCATCCTGTTCGCCGCCATTGCGATCGACGCGCTGGTCTGAGGCGCTTGCGGCGATAAGCGACCAAAAGCGCTGTTTGTCGCTTTTGGTGCCGAACGCGCGAAATCTCACCATCTGCCGGCAGTGTTGCTGACGGGGGGCTTCGAGACTTATTGCTGAGCGAGAAAATCCGTATATAGCGGGATAAAACGGTCGAAACTATAGTCCGTAATTTATTCGTGATGTGGTAATGGGAATCACAAATAATCGGGAGCCGTCCGGCACGTGAGCTGAGTTCTGCTTACGCTTCGCGTCATGGCAGATGGTTCCGATACAACGCTGACGGCCGATCAGACCGTCACGCCCCAGACCGCCGCCGGCCTGGTTTCCGGTATTCGTGCGTTCGCCGCCGGCCACGGTGGCGCGAAGGCGGTCATCGAGTACGTCGGTAAGCGTGGTGCCCGGATCGTCCTGGTCGGCGCCGACGGCGTCTGGGCCGACCAGTTCGCTGAGGGCACCGATGTCGCCCGCCTCGCCTGCGTCCGCGCCGGCGTCACCGTCGAGAACGAGTGGGAGCGGGAGCTGATGGACGAGATGCGCCCCAGCAGCGACCTCTGGCGGTCGATGGCGCGCCGCACGCTGGCCCGCTGAATGTCGACACCCCACCCCGCCGGGATTGCCGGCGAGCCCCGGGTCGCGCTCGTCACCTGCGCCGAGCTTCCCGAACTGGAGGATGACGACCGTCTGGTGCTCGGACCGCTGACCGCCCTGGGTATCCGAGCCGAGGCGGTCATCTGGGACACCCCCGGCGTCGACTGGTCCGCCTACCAGGCGGCTGTGCTGCGTTCCCCCTGGGACTACGCGCCACGGCGCGACGAGTTCGTCACCTGGGCCGCCACCGTGCCGGCCCTGGCGAACCCGGCCGACATCGTCGCGTGGAACACCGACAAGCGCTACCTGGAGGCCCTGACCGCCTCGGGTGTGCCGACGGTGCCGACGACCTGGGTCCGGCCGGGAGAGGACTGGTCGGCGCCGCGCGACGGCGAGTACGTGATCAAGCCGGCGGTCGGGGCAGGCAGCGTGGACACCGGCCGGTACGACTGCGCCGACGAGGAGCACCGACAGCTCGCCGTCGCGCACGTGGCCCGGCTGACCGCCGTCGGACGGGTCGCCATGGTGCAGCCGTACCTGGCGGACGTGGACACGGCGGGGGAGACCGCGCTGATGTTCTTCGCCACGCCGGATGGCCTCAGGTTCAGCCATGCGATCCGCAAGGGGCCGATGCTGACCGGCCCGGACTACGGCGTCGAGGGCCTCTACCGGACCGAGAAGATCACCGCCCGTACCCCGAGCGACGCGGAACGGGCGGTCGCCGAGCGAGTGCTGGCGGCGGTGCCGGGCGGCCCGGAGCGGCTGCTCTACGCCCGGGTCGACCTGATTCCCGGCCCGGATGGTTTCCCGGTGCTGGTCGAGCTGGAGTTGACCGAGCCGTCGCTCTTCCTCGGCTATGCCGAGGGGGCCGCCGAGCGACTGGCTCAGGCCATCCTGACCCGGCTGGGCTGAGTTCCCACGGACCGGCCCGATCTTCCTCGTCGGGCCGGGGGTGGTTTTCAGGTTCGTCACGTGATCTGAACGGGCCCCGGAACCGGTTGCGGCCGGCGCCGGGGCCGCGTGCTCAGCGTGCCTTGGCGGCGGCTTCCGCCTCCGAATCGTCGATGCCGAGGTTGGCGTACGCGACGGGGTTCGCGTACTCCCAGATCTTGACGATCTTCCCGTTCTCGACCTCTACCTTGAAGACGTAGACATTGCGGTATACGAGCTTTTCGGCGGTCGACAGGATGTCGCCGTTGGCCTGCAGGAAGACCGATGTCGCATCCTCGCTGACGGTGTAGTGCTTGTCGAGGAAGGCGAGATGGTCGAACTTCGCGATGACGGAGTCGATGTAGCCCAGCACGTGCTCCTTGCCGTCGAAGACGTACCACGGCTCGGGCGTACCGTCGATCGACAGCGGAATGGTGATGTTCGCGTTCGGGGCGAGTACGGCGTCGACCCCGGCCCGGTCGCGGCCCTCGAATGCGGCGAAGAACGCCTGCGTCAGGTCGAGGGCGTCGCGGTGTGCGTTGTTCATGGTTGGTCCGTTTCCGTTGAGTGGTGGTCGGCGCTGGCGCGCCGGACGGTCCGGCTTGCGGCGCTGGTGCCTGATGCGATTGACGCTAGGTGTGCGCAACGCTGCCTCCCTGGCCCGCGCCAACCTCTGAGGCAGCGTCCCTGGGACGGCGGGTACCACCCTGGCCCGCCGGGACGGTTATAGCCTGACGGCATGACATCAGGCCGGACGGAGTTCGGGCGCACGCTGCGCCTCTGGCGTGAGCGGATGCAGCCCGGTGACCTGGGCATGCCCAGTGGCACCCTGCGCCGGGTGGTCGGGCTTCGCCGTGAGGAACTCGCGGTGTGCGCGGATCTTTCCGTTGACTACGTCGTGCGACTGGAGCAGGGGCGGGTGCGTAACCCGTCGGCACAGGTCGTCGCGGCACTGGCCCGGGCATTGCAACTATCCCGGAGCGAACGCGACCATCTCTACCGGCTCGCCGGACACCTGCCGCCGTCGGAACTCGTCGTGCCCACCCACATATCGCCCGGGGTGCAGCGCCTGCTGTCTCGGCTGGCTGATACTCCGATCGCGGTCTACGACGCCGCCTGGACGCTGCTGTCGTGCAACAGCCTGTGGACGACGGTCTTCGGTGGGATCGCCACCGGGCGATCCGGCAACCTGGCGTGGACCGTGTTCACCAGCATCGCACCGCCGATCGTCGTCGTCCCCGAGGAATTCGAGCGGTTCCAGCGGGCACTCGTCGCTGACCTGCGCCTGACCTCGGGAAAGTATCCGCACGACCGGTTCGTCCGGCAACTGGTCAGTGACCTGCTCGACGCCAATCCGGTCTTCGCCGCCATGTGGGCCGATGGGGCCGTCGTCCCGTTCACCGCCGAGCGGAAGACCATCGATCATCCCGCCGTCGGCCGGCTGATTTTTGACTGTGACGTCCTCACCACAGGCGACAACGACCTTCGCATCGTCACGTACACGACGCCGTCAGCATCGGAGACCGCCGACAAACTTCGGTTTCTGCAGGCCATGGGTACGACCGCAGCGGCGGTGCCGAGCCAAGGGCCGCTGTTGATCGGGTCTGACCGGCAGGGGTAGACCCGATCGGGTCAGCGCACCGGCAGCGGGTCCGGTGTCCGGGAGTCGTCGATCGACGAGCTGGGTGAGCTGGCCCGCTTGGTGTTCGACGGCCAGCGGCTCCCGGTGGCCCGGAGCACGGCGAGCGTGGCGAGCCAGACCAGGCAGGAGCCGAACATGTGCGCGCCGACCAGGATGCCGGGCAGGTGGGTGAAGTACTGCACGAAGCCGATCAGGCCCTGGCCGAGTTCCACCGCGAGAAGCACCAGTGCGGCTCGGGCGGCGTCGGTCGCGCCGACCGCGCGGAACGCGAACCACAGCGCCACCGAGAGCCCGAGCAGCAGGAAGACGAGGTCGACGTGCACCTGCGAAATCGACTCGGGGTCGAGGTTGTTGCGCTTGGCGTCCTGGTCACCGGCGTGCGGCCCGCTCCCGGTCACCCAGGTGCCGACCACCAGCACGGCGGCGCTGACCACGGTGGTGATCCAGGTCAGGGTGCGCAGCGGGGTCGGCACGCTCGCCGGTGCCGTCTCGCCCGGCTCGAAGGTCGCCCGCCAGAAGACGTACGCCGCCGCGATGACGGCCATGGACGCGAGGAAGTGCAGCCCGACCACCCAGGGGTTGAGGTCGGTGAGCACGGTGAACCCGCCGATGATGGCCTGGGCCGGAACGCCGAGGAAGACGGCGATGGAGAGTTGGACCAGCGTCTTGCGCCGGGGGCGTTGGAGCAGCGCGGAGAGCACCCCGAGCAGGGCGATCAGGCCCACCGCGAAGGTCAGCAGCCGGTTGCCGAACTCGATCACCCCGTAGATGCCCATTTCGGGCGTGGTGACGTAGGAGTCCTCGGTGCAGCGGGGCCAGGTGGGGCAGCCGAGGCCGGACCCGGTGAGTCGTACGGCACCGCCGGTGACGACAATGCCGATGTTGGCGATGATCGAGGCCAGGGCAAGCCGGCGTAGTACGCGCGGACTGCCGAAATACCCGGCGATTCCGTTCACGACGCTAATCCTACGCACTGTAGTTTTTGTCGTTCCGAGCAGTGTCTGTCACTCGGTGGTGTGGATCACCGCAGGTCGGATTTGCAGGGGCTCTTCGAAATACGTAACGTTGGCGTAGTGAAAAACGCGGCGGAGCTCTCTGAGCGTGAGTCGGTGGCCGGTGCGGCCGCCGGTGCCGCCGTGCCCGCTGCCGCTGGTGCCGATGCGCGGCCCCGCGACTTCGCGGACCTGCGTACCCGGGATCGGGTGACCCAGTTGCTGCTGGAGCATGGTGCCACCACCGCGGCCCAGCTTGGCGCGGAACTGGGCCTCAGCCCGGCGGCGATCCGCCGACACCTCGACGCGATGCTCGCCGAGGGGGACGTCATCGCCCGCGAACCGTCCGTACGCGGGCGGCGCGGCCGGGGGCGTCCGGCCAAGGTCTTTCTGCTCACCGACGCGGCGCGGGGCCGCTGCGGCGCCCACACCTACGACGGTCTGGCCACCTCCGCGTTGCGCTGGATCGCCCGGCAGGGTGGCCCGCAGGCGGTGACCGCCTTCGCGGAGGACCAGGTGGCCGCGCTGGAGGCGCGCTGCGAGGCGGTGCTGGCCGGTGCCGCCGACGACCCGATCTCCCGGGCTGAGGCACTTGCCGCCGCGCTCACCGCAGAGGGCTACGCTGCCAACGCGTCCACGATCGCCTCCGGCGGTCAACTGTGCCAACACCACTGCCCGGTGGCGCAGGTCGCCGCCGAGTTTCCCCAGCTGTGCGAGGCCGAGACCGAGGTCATCTCCCGACTGATCGGCACCCACGTACAGCGCCTGGCCACCATCGCGCACGGCGACGGGGTGTGCACCACGCACATTCCGGCCCAGTCCGGGCGTGCTCAGACCGGTAACACCGTCACCACTGTGAGGACAGATAGATGACCGAGCAGATCGTTCAGCCGATCAGCCAGGAGGAGCACCTCGCCGCCCTCGGCCGTTACGAATACGGCTGGGCCGACTCCGACGTGGCCGGCGCGGCCGCTCAGCGTGGCCTCAACGAGGCGGTGGTCCGGGACATCTCGGGCAAGAAGAACGAGCCGGCCTGGATGCTCGACCTGCGGCTGAAGGGCCTGCGGCTGTTCGGCCGCAAGCCGATGCCGGCCTGGGGGGCGGACCTCACCGGCATCGACTTCGACAACATCAAGTACTTCGTCCGGTCCACCGAGAAGCAGGCCGCCAGTTGGGAGGACCTGCCCGAGGACATCAAGAAGACGTACGACAAGCTGGGCATTCCGGAGGCGGAGAAGCAGCGGCTGGTCGCCGGCGTCGCGGCGCAGTACGAGTCCGAGGTCGTCTACCACAAGATCCGTGAGGACCTTGAGGAGCAGGGCGTCGTCTTCCTCGACACCGACACCGCGCTCAAGGAGCACGAGGATCTCTTCAAGGAGTACTTCGGCACGGTCATCCCGGTCGGCGACAACAAGTTCGCCGCGCTGAACACGTCCGTGTGGTCGGGTGGTTCGTTCATCTACGTGCCGAAGGGCGTGCACGTGGAGATCCCGCTACAGGCCTACTTCCGGATCAACACGGAGAACATGGGCCAGTTCGAGCGGACGCTGATCATCGTCGACGAGGGCGCGTACGTGCACTACGTCGAGGGCTGCACCGCCCCGATCTACTCCTCCGACTCGCTGCACAGCGCGGTCGTGGAGATCATCGTCAAGAAGAACGCCCGGTGCCGCTACACGACCATCCAGAACTGGTCGAACAACGTCTACAACCTGGTTACCAAGCGCGCCGTCTGCCACGAGGGCGCGACCATGGAGTGGGTCGACGGCAACATCGGCTCCAAGGTGACCATGAAGTACCCGGCCGTCTACATGACCGGTGAGCACGCCAAGGGTGAGGTGCTCTCGGTGGCCATGGCCGGCGAGGGGCAACACCAGGACGCCGGCGCGAAGATGGTGCACGCCGCACCGCACACCTCCTCGACCATCGTGTCGAAGTCGATCGCCCGGGGCGGCGGCCGTACCTCGTACCGGGGTCTGGTGCAGGTGCTGGAGGGCTCGCACCACAGCAAGAGCACGGTCAAGTGCGACGCGCTGCTGGTCGACACGATCTCCCGATCGGACACCTACCCGTACGTCGACATCCGCGAGGACGACGTGGCGATGGGGCACGAGGCGACCGTTTCCAAGGTCAGCGAGGACCAGCTCTTCTACCTGATGAGCCGGGGGCTGAGCGAGGACGAGGCGATGGCGATGATCGTGCGCGGCTTCATCGAGCCGATCGCCAAGGAACTGCCCATGGAGTACGCCCTGGAGCTCAACCGTCTGATCGAGCTGCAGATGGAGGGCGCGGTCGGCTGACGCCGGCCGTACCCGCTCGGAGAGTCCGCGAGACGAACGCAAGGATGAGATGACTACGCAGGCTTTCGCGCCGCCCACGACCAAGTCAGAGGTGCTGCGCTCGTACGACGTCGCCGACTTCCCAGCCCTCACCGGCCTGGAGGAGGACTGGCGTTTCACCCCGCTGAAGCGGCTGCGCGGCCTGGCCGACGGCAAGTTCACCGCGACCGCCGGCAAGCTGCGCTACGAGTTCGACGCGCTGCCCGAGGGCGTCACCTTCGGCGGTGCGCACGAGGGCGACGCGCGGATCGGCAGCGTGCTGACCCCGTTCGACCGGATCAGCGCGCTGGCCCACGGTGAGACCAGCGAGGCGGTCGTCCTCGCGGTCGCGCCGGAGACCCGGCCGGCCGAACCGGTGGCGATCCGGGCGGTCGGGCTCGGGGCCGAGGGGGCATCGTTCGGGCACACCTTCGTCGAGGTGGGCCGGTTCGCCGAGGTGACCGTGGTGCTGGAGCAGACCGGTTCGGTCACCCTCGCCGACAACGTCGAGGTCGAGGTGGCCGAGGGCGCGAAGCTGACCCTGGTCACCGTCGCGGACTGGGCCTCGGACGCGGTCCAAGCCCAGCACCTGCGGATCCGCCTCGGGCGCGACGCCAAGGTCACGCACGTCCAGGTCACCCTCGGCGGCGACCTGGTCCGCCAGTTCACCAGCGTCGACTACACCGGTCGGGGTGGCGAGGCCGAGCTGTACGGCCTCTATTTCGCCGACGCCGGTCAGCACCTGGAGCACCGGCAGCTGGTCGACCACACCGTCCCGGACTGCCGCAGCTACGTCGGCTACCGGGGGGCCCTGCAGGGCGACAGCGCGCACACCGTCTGGGTGGGTGACGTGCTGATCCGGGCCGCCGCGACCGGCACCGACACCTACGAGATCAACCGCAACCTGCTGCTGAGCGATGGCGCGCGGGCGGACTCCGTACCCAACCTGGAGATCGAGACCGGCGAGGTGGCCGGGGCCGGCCACGCCAGCGCGACCGGTCGGTTCGACGACGAGCAGCTGTTCTACCTGATGGCCCGGGGCATCCCGGAGACCGAGGCCCGCAAGCTGGTGGTCCGGGGCTTCTTCGCCGAACTGATCAACAAGATCCCGGTCGAGGCGCTGCGCGACCGGCTCGGCGAGACCATCGAGGCCCGGCTGAGCAAGGCCGGCGCCTGATGATGGGCGGTGCCATGAGCGAGCGCAGCGAGGTGGCGCCATGACCGAGCCGATCCGGATCTGCTCGGTCGAGGACGTGCCCAAGGGCACCGTGATCAGCGCCGACGTCGAGGGCACCCAGATCGCCGTCGTACACGCCGAGGACGGCAACGTCTACGCCATCTACGACGAGTGTTCGCACGCCGCCGTCGCCCTCTCCGAGGGGGAGGTGGACGGCTGCACCCTGGAGTGCTGGCTACACGGCTCCCGCTTCGACCTGCGTACCGGTGAGCCGACCGGACTGCCCGCCACCGAACCCGTACCCGTATATCCCGTCGAGATCCGCGACGGCGACATCTACCTCAGCCTTACGCCAAGCAATGGAGTTACCCCGTGAGCGTTCTGGAGATCCGTGACCTGCAGGTGTCGGTCAAGCTGCCCGACGGTGAGCTGAAGCCGATCCTCGCCGGGGTCGACCTGACCGTCCGGGCGGGGGAGACCCACGCCATCATGGGCCCCAACGGCTCAGGCAAGTCGACCCTGGCCTACTCGATCGCCGGCCACCCGAAGTACGAGATCACCGGTGGTTCGGTGACCCTCGACGGCGAGGACGTGCTGGCCATGTCCGTGGATGAGCGGGCCCGCGCCGGCCTCTTCCTGGCCATGCAGTACCCGGTCGAGGTGCCCGGCGTGTCCGTGGCCAACTTCCTGCGTACCGCCAAGGCCGCCATCGACGGTGCGGCGCCGAAGCTGCGCACCTGGGCCGGCGAGCTGCGCGGCGCGATGGAGCGGCTGCAGATGGACCCGGCGTTCGCCCAGCGCAACGTCAACGAGGGCTTCTCCGGCGGGGAGAAGAAGCGGCACGAGATCGTGCAGCTCGAACTGCTCAAGCCGAAGATCGCCATCCTCGACGAGACCGACTCCGGCCTGGACGTCGACGCCCTGCGAGTGGTCAGCGAGGGGGTCAACCGGGTCGGCGAGACCGGGCAGACCGGCCTGCTGCTGATCACCCACTACACCCGGATCCTGCGCTACATCAAGCCGGACTTCGTACACGTCTTCGTGGCCGGCCGGATCGTCGAGCAGGGTGGCCCGGAGCTGGCCGACAAGCTGGAGGCCGAGGGCTACGAGCGGTACGTCAGCGGAGCCGGTGCGGCCAAGGCCTGACCAGGCCGAGGCCCGAGGAACCTGAGGAAAGGGTGTGCTGCCGGAGATGACCACCATCTCGATCCCGCGCGGGATGCCGCAGTACGAGGACGTACCCCGCCTGGACGTGGAGAAGCTGCGCGCCGACTTCCCGATCCTGGGCCGGGAGATCAACGGGCATCCGATGGTCTACCTGGACAGTGCCAACACCTCGCAGAAGCCCCGGCAGGTGCTCGACGCCATCCGGGAACACTACGAGCGGCACAACGGCAACGTCTCCCGCTCGGTGCACACCGTGGGCACCGAGGCGACCGAGGCGTACGAGGGAGCGCGGGCGAAGGTGGCCGCCTTCATCAACGCGCCCGGGGCCGACGAGGTGGTGTTCACCAAGAACTCCACCGAGGCGATCAACCTGGTGGCGTACGCCTTCTCCAACGCCTCCCTCGACCCGGCCGCCGACCCGCGGTTCCGGCTCGGGCCGGGCGACGAGGTGGTGATCTCCGAGATGGAGCACCACTCCAACATCGTGCCCTGGCAGTTGCTCTGCCAGCGCACCGGCGCGACCCTGCGCTGGTTCGGCATCACCGAGGGCGGCCGGTTGGACGAGTCGAACCTCGACGAGCTGGTCAACGAGCGGACGAAGCTCGTCTCGCTGGTGCACATGTCCAACATCATCGGTACGGTCAACGCCACCGCCCGGATCACCGAGCGGGTCCGCCAGGTGGGGGCGTTGCTGCTGCTCGACTGCTCGCAGTCGGTGCCGCACCAGCCGATCGACGTGGTGGACCTGGACGCCGACTTCATCGCCTTCACCGGGCACAAGATGTGCGGCCCGACCGGCATCGGGGTGCTCTGGGGTCGGGCCGAGCTGCTCGCGGCGATGCCGCCGGTGCTCGGTGGCGGCTCGATGATCGAGACCGTGACGTTGCAGGGCTCGACCTTCGCCCCGCCGCCGGCCCGGTTCGAGGCGGGCACCCCGCCGATCGCCGAGGCGGTCGGGCTCGGTGCCGCCGTCGACTACCTCTCCGCGATCGGCATGCGGGCCATCCAGTGGCACGAGAAGGAGATCACCGCGTACGCGCTGGACGCGCTCGCCACCGTACCCGGGCTGCGGATCTTCGGCCCGGTGGTGCCGGTCGGCCGGGGCGGCACGATCTCGTTCGCCCTGGACAGCGTGCACCCGCACGACGTGGGGCAGATCCTCGATTCGGTGGGGGTGCAGGTGCGGGTCGGCCATCACTGTGCCCGACCGGTCTGCGTCCGGTACGGCGTACCGGCCACGACCCGCGCCTCGTTCTACCTGTACACCACCACGGGTGAGATCGACGCGCTGGTGCGCGGCCTGGAGCAGGCGCGGAAGGTGTTCGGCTGATGCAGATCGACCAGCTCTACCAGGAGATCATCCTGGACCACTACAAGCACCCGCACGGGCGCGGACTGCGCGAGCCGACCGGGGCCGACTATCGGGTGGCCGAGGCGCATCACGTCAATCCGACCTGCGGTGACGAGGTGACCGTACGGGTCGTGGCGGACGCCGACACGTTGGCCGACATCTCGTACGACGGTGCGGGCTGTTCGATCAGCCAGGCGTCGGCGAGCGTGCTGTACGAACTGCTGACCGGCCGCCGCTCGGACGAGGCGTTCACGGTGCACGAGGCGTTCGTCGAGTTGCTCTCCGGCCGGGGTCAGGTGACCCCGGACGAGGATCTGCTGGGCGACGGGGTGGCGTTCGCCGGTGTCGCCCGTTATCCGGCCCGGGTCAAGTGTGCGCTGCTGCCGTGGATGGCGTTCAAGGACGCTGCGGCACGCGCCGGGGTGGGCGTGAGCCCGGAGGTGAAGGCATGATGAGTTTCGAAGAGACCGTCGGTGCGACGGAGCCCACGGCGGCGCCGGAGTCGACGACCCCGGCGGAGCCGGGCACCGGGGCGGTTGCCACCAAGGCCGCCGTCGCCGACGTCGAAGAGGCGATGAAGGACGTCGTCGACCCGGAGTTGGGCATCAACGTGGTCGACCTGGGTCTGGTGTACGGGGTGCACGTCGGCGACGACAACGTGGCCACCCTGGACATGACGCTCACCTCGGCGGCCTGCCCGCTGACCGACGTCATCGAGGACCAGGCACGGCAGGCGTTGACCACCGGCCCCGGTGGTGGGCTGGTCGACGACATCCGGATCAACTGGGTGTGGCTGCCGCCGTGGGGTCCCGACAAGATCACTGACGAGGGTCGCGAGCAGCTCCGGGCGCTCGGCTTCAACGTCTGAGTCCTCCGTCGGCTTCAACGTCTGAGCCTTCCGCCGGTCGCTGTTCGCTGCCGGCTGGTCGCTGATCGCCGCCGCTGTGCCGCTGGGGCCGGGACGTACCGTTCCGACTCCAGCGGAAATGTGCGCGGAATATGCGCCTGTGCGGAACGATCGGATGGTTTCCGAGGCTAGGGGAAGCCATGACTCCACTCGATCCGCCGCCGATCCCGCGACCGCGCTACCTGGCGTTGCTTACCACCGCCACCGTCGGCCTGATGGTGCTCACCGGCACTCCGGCGGCGGCACTGGCGACATCGGATGGCCCGCCGACCGCGCCGGCCGGCACCACGTCGGCGTCGGCGTTGGCGCGAGTACCTGCGAGCGCCGACACGTACGTCGTACAGGAGGCTCCCGGTACCTCGTACGGGTCGGCCACCAAACTTGCCGCCTCCAACTGGTCGACGCCCTGGCACTCCCAGATCTACCTGCGCTTCACGCTGCCGGATCCACCGACCGGAGAACGCGTCGCCAGCGCCCGGTTGGAGTTGACGTTCCAGAAACTGACCCAGCAGCCGTCCATGGTGGAGCTGCGGGCGGTGGCCGACTCGACCTGGTCCGAGGACGTCACCTACGCGGATCGTCCCGCGACCGGTTCGGTGTTGGCGACCGCAGCGGTCCCGGCGCAGGGGACGGAAGGTGTCTTCTTCGATGTCACGTCGGCGGCGGTGCCCGGCCCGGTGTCGTTCGCGGTGACGAACCCGACCGCCCAGTCCGCCGCCGTCTTCCACTCCCGGGAGTACGGCACCGGCGTACCGACGGTCGTGCTGGAGTACGCCCCGATCCGGGAGACGCTGTGCGGAGCGTCCTTCGCCCGGGAGAACGGCGAGACCTGGACTCAGGCACTGGCCCGGGAGGATGCCCTGTTCAACGGGCTGGACGCGGTCCGGTTCTTCCACGGCGGCCTGCCGCCCGCCTGGCCCGGACCACTCGAGGTCGGCACCCGCCCGTTGGTGGTCTCCTTCAAGGGCAACGCCCGCGACCATGCTTCCGGAGTGCACGACGCGCACATGCGGCAGTGGTTTGCCAACGCACCCCGGGACCGGGACATCTACTGGATCTACTACCACGAGCCGGAGGACAACATTCGCGACGGTGAGTTCACCGCCGCCGAGTACCGCGCCGCGTGGCAGCACCTCACCCAGCTGGCCGACGCTGCCGGCAACCCCCGCCTGTACGCCACCCAGGTGCTGATGCAGTGGACCCTCGTTCCGGCCTCCGGCCGCAACTGGCGGGACTACTACCCGGGCGAGGGTGTGCTCGACGTACTGGCCTGGGACGTCTACAACTACGACAGCAGCGCGGCGAAGGGGCAGTACCTTTCGCCGGCCACCCTGCTCGACCCGGTGGTGCAGGCCAACGCGTCGGTGAATCTGCCGTTCGGGGTCGCTGAGCTGGGCAGCCATATCGCGGCCGGCGACGACGGTACGGGCCGTGCCGACTGGGTACGCGCGATGAACGCCTATCTGTCGGCGAACGGCTCGCTGTGGAACCTCTGGTTCGACCACTCGTGGTCCACCGGCGATTACCGGCTCCGGGACCCGGCCGGTGCGGCCGTGTGGCGCGAGTTCTGCTCTTAGCGGTGGCATCCCGGAGCCGGCTGGGCATAACCGGTCGGCGACCGGGCAATCGTCTGCCAGGGTACGGGTGCGCGAGAAGGGAACCGTGATGCCGGCGGTACCGGTGAGACACCGACGGGTCGAGGTGGGCGGCGTCGAGATCTTCTATCGGGAGGCCGGCTCTGAGGATGCTCCGGTTGTGCTCCTGCCGCACGGCTATCCCTGCTCGTCGTTCCAGTACCGGCATCTGATGGCCGCACTCGGCGACCGCTGGCGGCTGGTGGCACCCGACCTGCCTGGTTTCGGCTACAGTGCCACGCCCGACCCGGCGGACTTCGACTACACCTTCGCCGGCTATGGCGCGTTCCTCGGCCGCTTCGTCGACGTCCTGGGGCTGCGTCGATACGCCATCTACCTGCACGACTACGGCTCACAGCACGGCTTCCGGCTGGCCATGGCAGCACCCGAGCGGGTCGCCGCACTGATCGTGCAGAACGGGGACATCTACGAGGACCAGTTCGGGCCGAAGTACGCGGCGCTGCACCGCTACTGGGCGAATCCCACTGCCGAGGGACGCGCGGAGTTGGCCGCCAACGTCAGCGAGGAGGGGTTTCGGGACGAGTTCGTCGGCGAGTTGCCGGAGCGGCTGATCGAGCGGGTCAGCCCGGATCTGTGGACGTTGTCCTGGGCACAGTTGCGTACCCCACCGCGACCCGAGATCCTGGTCGGCATCTTCGAGGACCAGGCCAACACCTTCGCCCAGTTTCCCCGGATCCAGGAATATCTGCGTACGTACCAGCCGCCCGCGCTGATCGTGTGGGGACCGCACGACGGCTACATGCCGGAAGGGGCGGCCCGCGCCTACCTACGTGACCTGCCCGCCGCTGAACTGCACCTGCTCGATGGCGGCCATTGGGCACTGGAGACCAACCTCGGCGAGATAGTCCCGCTGGTTCGAGACTTCCTGGGCCGGGTCCATTCCGTCGCCGAGGCCGGACGGGTGCCGGAGTAACCGCGCTGGGGCCGGAAATCTGTTTGCCGATCGCGCGGCACCCTATGAAGATGAGCGCGTGATCGAGTCGATGTCGCAGTCCGCCGTCCTGGTTGTCCCGGCCACCGTTGCCGGGCGACAGCAGGCCGGTCGACCAACGGCGTCGACTCCCATCCTTCGATCATGACCGATGCGCTGCTGGCCGGGTTGCTCGCCGGATATGGCGTCGCCGTACCGGTCGGGGCCATCGCGGTTCTCATCATCGGGTTGACCGCGCGTACCTCCCTGCGGATCGGTGCCGCCGCCGCGTTGGGTGTCGCCACAGCCGACGGGCTCTACGCGGCCATCGCGGTCCTCGGTGGCGCTGCCCTCGCCGACCTGATCCAGCCGATCGCCGATCCGCTGCGGTGGATCGCCGCGGTGATCCTGGTCGGTTTGGCCGGACACACCGCGCTGACCGCGTTCCGGCGGCACCGTGCCCCGACGGCCCAGAATGCCCGGAACGATGGGGGACTGGCCACGCCGGTACGGGCGTTCGGCACGTTGCTGGCGTTGACCGTGCTCAACCCGATGACGATCGTCTACTTCGCGGCCCTGGTGCTCGGCCGGCAGGCCGCCAACGGGCTGGGACCGGCCGAGTCGGTGGCCTTCACCGCCGCCGCCTTCGTCGCGTCGGCGAGCTGGCAACTCCTGCTGGCGGGCGGTGGTTCGCTGGTCGGGCGGGTGCTGACCGGGCCCCGAGGTCGGCTGGCGACGGCCCTTGGCTCCAGCGTCCTGATCGTGGTGCTGGCGATCGGCATGCTGCTGCCCCGGTGACGTCGGGTGTCCCGACCGGTGCCGTACCGTCGGGGCATGCGTAGCCGACCCGCCGCCGGGGGCGGCCGGTGGGTCGAGGTGGCCCCGGCCCGCCTCGCCCGCTGGATCGACGGGTTCACCGCCCGGCACGGCACCCCGGAGACCACCATCGAGGCGTACGGCGTCCAGCTGGCCGCGCCGGACGGCGCGCTCGCCGAACTGCACCCTCCGCCGGGGGCGGCTGCTACGGCGAATCTCGCCGACTTCGTCGTGGAGGCGGGGCGGTCGCGACGGATCGGGCTGCTGCTGGCTCGCAAGGGTGCCGTGGCGGTCGGCGTCGCCGACGGCACCGAGCTGGTGAGTTCCAAGGTGGACCGCGCCTACGTGCAGGGGCGTACCGCCGCGGGTGGCTGGTCCCAGCAGCGGTTCGCCCGCCGCCGGGACAACCAGGCCAAGGCGGCGATGGCCGACGCGGGGGAGTTGGCCCTCCGGCTGCTGCTACCCGAGGTGGGCAGCCTCACCGCCCTGGTGGCCGGCGGGGATCGGCGGGCCATCGACACGATCTTGGCCGACCGACGTCTCGCCCCGCTCGCCGCGCTGCGTGCCGAACGCCTACTCGATGTCCCCGAGCCCCGGCATGCTGTCCTGGTCGAGGCGATCGCCGCTGCCCGGGCGGTGCACATCCTGGTACGGGAACCCGGCCACGAGTTGCCGAACTGATCCCCCGGCGTCACCGGCCATATCCAGAGCCCCTCAGGGGTTCGCGGTGGGGGACAGTCGAGCCGTCTTGCGGACGACGTCTCGGTAGACGGCGAAGGCGGGCTTGGGTTGGTAGGTGTCCGTGACGATTCCCAGGCTTCCGGTGGGCTCGGTGGAGTTGCTGTCCGCGTCCCGCAGGCTGAACAGTTCGTACTGGGTGATGTTCAGGGACCTTTGGCAGGCCAGGATGGCGTCGAGCATGTCGGACAGGGAATCGCACTGAGTCTGCTCGGTGCGGGGAGTACCGCTTGGGGTGCCGTTCTCCACGATGTGGATTGGGACGGTGGCCGGAATTCCAGCGCGGGCCAGCGAGCTCGTCCGCAGGTGCTGTAGGGCGTGCGCGGTCAGGGACGCGACATCTCCTGGCGTACCGCGCGGGGCGACCGGCGAGAAGGCGTCAGGGTACAGGCCCAGGCCGACGTAGTCGACGTGGTCGGCGAAGTCCTGTCGCGGCACGGCGGAGAGGCGGTGCCAGAACTCGTCGTCGCCGCCCAGCCATCCGGGTACGTCGGAGACCTTGTGGGAGGTAGCTGACCACCAGGTCCAGTTCACGACCACCCGAGACGTACCACTGGTCGGGCATGGTGAGGTGAGCGAGGTCGTGGTGAGCTCCGAGCGAGGTGACGACGTCCGGCGGTGGCGCCTTGCCGAAGAAGTGCACGTATTCGCGCACGACGAAGGGAAGGCCGCTGGCGAGGTCGTCGACGAGGTTGCCGATCGCTACGGGATCGGGCGGATACGAGCAGACCGTGCCAGCTCGTCCGCCGGGATAGATACCGAACTTCATGCGTCCGCCCTTTCGGATTCGTCGGCCTGCCGGCCGGACCAGTCGATGTCATGCGACCGGATTCGGCGGGTCAGGGTCCTGATCCATGTCGCTTCGGCCGCGACGACGGCGTGCCAGTAGGACACTTCGAGCATGTGTACCTCGGGTACGCCCTCGGCTTCTGAATGGGGAGCGGCCAGTTCTCGGTCGAGTCGGTCCGCGCGGGCGTCCAGCAGGGACGCGGCGTGGTCGGCGGGGAGGATTGCGGCGTACGCGACGGCCATGATGAAGTCCGCTGAGGCGACCTGGCCCTCGCACAGCCCCGCCGCGACCTTCCGCCGAAAGTCCGCTATGCCCGCCTCGGTCAGTTCGTAGACCGTGCGCGGGGGCCGGTTGCCGACCCTCGCGGGCAGGTGAGCGGCGACCAGGCCGGATCTCTCCAGCGCCTGTAGTAGGGACGTCACCGTGCTGCGGGTAGCCGGCAGTTGCTCGTACCGCCGGCGCAGGCGTGCGGCGAGTTCGTAGGCATGCGTCGGTTGCTCGACCAGCAGTCCGAGTAGTGGCAGTACGAGACTGTTCCGTAATGCGGCCATGGGCACCGCGGCAGCCTATAGACGTATTCGTCTAATGGCAAAGGTGTCGCCAGCTGCTGGTCAGCCATCTTCGGCAGGTAGCCGGGGCGGACGGGGGACTGACGCCGATCAGGCCTGGTCGTTGTCCTTGTGTGCGCCCCAGCCGTGCCAGCGGTCGATCTCGATCAGCGCACTGAACCGGTCCCGGTCGCGGCGTGGGTACGGGTTGCCGGTGTAGTGGCGGGCGAGGCGGTCGATGTCGGTCAGCTCGGTGTCGGCACGGAACTCGACGACCCGGCCGATGAGGCTTACGTGGGTGTACCAGCTGTCCTCGTCCAGCACCGTGAGCGTGGTTCGCGGATCGGCGCGTAGGTGACCGAGCCGCCGCCGGCCCGCGTCCATGTTGACCAGGATCCGGCCGTCGTCCCAGAGGTACCAGGTCGCCGTGGAGACCGGTTGGCCGTCTGGGCGCAGCGTGGTGATGACGGCGGGGTTCGCCTTGCGTAGCAGGGTGACGACCTCGTCGGGCAGCGGCGGCTTCGACATCTCGACTCCTTCTCGGCGGGTTACGGATCTTCTCACCGTAGTGCCGTCATGGTGCAGCGGCAGGGAGCCGGCCGAGCCGTCAGATGACCGGGACGAGCCTCAGGTGACCTGTGGGCAGAACGGCTTCAGTCGGGCGCGGACTCGAGGTTGAGGGTGAGGTAGGTGAGCGCGGCGGACGCGTCCTCACCGTCGTCGTGTGGCCGGCGCAGGTAGTCGAGGAAATCGGTGATATCGGCGAGCGGCCACCAGCGTCGATAGAGGGCGATGCCGGTCGGTGTGGCGGTGCGGCCGCCGATACGGGTATAGCGGGCGAGCACCTCATCGTCGGTGCCGGATGCTTCCCCGCCAAGCATGCTGCTGAAGGCCGTGGTGAGCATCCACAGATCCCGCTCCGGCGGGGCGATCTGCGCGGTTGTCCAGTCGATCATCCGCATTCCCGCCGCAGTACGGATGACGTTGCCCGGATGCGGCTCACCATGGGTGAGTACCCAGTCGGAGGTGTTCGCGCGCACCTCGCCGACGAGCCGGTCGAAATCGGTGAGCCAGGATCGGACCCGCCCCGCGTGCCGGGCCAGTACCGCGCGGGCCGCCTCGGCGTACGGGCCACCGCTCCATGGCTGGTCGAGTTCGGCAAACGCCACGTTCAGCCGGTCCCGGCCGGGCAGCAGCAGGTCGGCGCGCGGAGCAAGGTGTGCGACTGCCGGTGTGGCCCGATGTAACCGGGCCAGAAGTTCGGCCATCTCGCCCAGGTCTTCGCTCCGGTGCGGGCCGAACTCGCCGACCGTTCCGTAGATCATCGGAAAGACCGACAGGGCGTACTGCGACGAGAGCCGCCACAACGTCGCGCCGGTTCCGGCTGCGACCGGAGCGAGAACAAAGTCGAGCCCGGCATCGCGGTGTAGGGCCAATGCGGTATCGAACGAACGTCGGAGTCGGTTGAACTCGTCCTCGCGATCCGCGGCATTGAACCCAAGGTCGTCGACTTTGACGAACCACATCGCTCCGCCCCGGTCACTCGCCGACCAGTGGTAACTGCCGAAGCCCACCGGCAGGTACTCCAGTGAACTCAGATCGAGGTGCCAGCCCTCGCTCAGTGCCGCGATCAGTTCACTCTCGTACATACCGATGGGCTTGTTTCGCATGGGCGGGCATTTTGCCACCCCGCCGAGTCAGCTGGTGCCGCCAAAGGTGTCACAGGACTTCGGGTCGCCGGTGCTGTGGCCTCGGCCGAACCATTCCTGGCGCTGTGCGGACGTCCCGTGGGTGAACTGTGACTCGTCGATTCGGCCGCCGGAGCGCTGCTGGATGGCGTCGTCACCGATCGCCGCCGCCGTATCCAGCCCCTGCTGGATGTCCTGTTGGCTGATGCTCTTGAAGATCTTCTGGCCGGTCTCGTCCGCCGTACCGGTGGCGTTGCGGGCCCACGCGCCGGCATAGCAGTCGGCCTGTAGCTCGAGTAGCACCGACAGTTGGTTGGCGCTGGCCGGGTTGCGCTGCTGCTGGCGGCGGACCTGCTCATTGGTGCCGAGCAGGTTCTGCACGTGGTGGCCGTACTCGTGGGCGAGCACGTACGGCTGGGCGAACTCGCCGCCGGCACCGAGCTGCTGGGCGAGGGTCTGATAGAAGTTCAGGTCGATGTAGACCCTGCTGTCGGTGGGGCAGTAGAAGGGGCCGACGCCGTAGTCGGCCACCCCGCAGCCGCTGCGTACGGTCTGGTTGAACAGCACTGTGGTGGTTGGCTGGTACGGGCGGCCAAAGTGCTGCGGCAGGGCGGTCTGCCACCAGGCCTGGATCGAGTTGACGTAGAGGGTGTTGCGGCAGTCGAGTTGCTGCAACGCGTCGCTGGCGTCGCACTTCTGCTCCAGCGCGGTGTTGTCGCCCGACTCGGAGCCGCCGGTCACTGCGTTGAGCCCGAAGCCACCGCCGACCAGGGCGAACAGGACCGCGACGACGACGCCGATCAGTCCGCCCTTGCCCCCGCCGCCACCCGGGATCGGGATCGGGATGCCCGACCCACCCAGGCCACCACCACCGGAGCCGCGCTGGTCGTCGATCTGGTCGGTATCGATCCGCGCGTTCTCGTTGAGTTCCATCGCCACCCCGATCGTTGGTCGATCCGTCGTTGACCGTCTGGCCGGACCGGGTCCGGACGTCCTGTTCCGTACCCGATGATCTTGGTTGGGAATCCCGTGAGGCGATCCGAGGCCGGCGGGTACACTTGCCGCGTGCTGCTTTGCGAAGGCTGAACCGCCCCGTGCCGACGGCAGAGATTTCCCGTCGGCACTTCCGTGTGCCCTGAGCCAGCCTTCGAACCCGGAAGCGAGTCCCCTGAGATGATCACTGCCACCGGCCTGGAACTGCGCGCCGGAGCCCGGATCCTGCTGTCCGACACCACCCTGCGAGTCCAGCCGGGCGACCGGATCGGACTGGTCGGGCGCAACGGTGCGGGCAAGACCACCACCCTGAAGGTGCTGGCCGGTGAAGGGCAGCCCTACGCCGGTCAGATCGACCGCCGAGGTGCGGTGGGCTATCTGCCGCAGGATCCACGCACCGGCGACCTCGACGTCACCGGCCGCGATCGGGTGCTCTCCGCACGCGGCCTCGACGTGCTGATGGCCGAGATGAAGAAGATCGAGGAACAGCTCGCGGAGAGCTCCGACGACAAGCTGGTCCGCCGCTACGGGGCGCTCGAAGATCAGTTCGCCGCCCTCGGTGGGTACGCCGCCGAGGCCGAGGCCGCCCGGATCTGCGCCAACCTCGGGTTGCCGGACCGGGCGCTCGCCCAGACCATCGGCACCCTCTCCGGCGGTCAGCGCCGCCGTATCGAGCTGGCCCGCATCCTGTTCCGCGACGCTGGCGAGAACGGCGGCGGCATCCTGTTGCTCGACGAGCCGACCAACCACCTCGACGCCGACTCGATCGCCTGGCTGCGCAGCTTCCTCGCCAACCACAAGGGCGGCCTGATCGTGATCAGCCACGACGGCGCGCTGTTGGAGTCGGTAGTCAACAAGGTCTGGTTCCTTGACGCCACCCGCTCTGAGGTGGACCTCTACAACCTCGGCTGGAAGGCGTACCTGGAGCAGCGGGAGACCGACGAGCGGCGGCGCCGGCGGGAACGGGCCAACGCCGAGAAGAAGGCCGGCGCGCTGATGGCCCAGGCGGACAAGATGCGGGCCAAGGCGACCAAGACCGTCGCCGCACAGAACATGGCCCGCCGGGCCGAGAAGCTGATCAGCGGGCTGGAAGAGGTGCGGGTTTCCGACCGGGTGGCGAAGGTGCGTTTCCCCAACCCCGCGCCCTGCGGTAAGACGCCGCTGACCGCCACCGGCCTCTCCAAGTCGTACGGCTCGCTGGAGATTTTCACCGACGTCAACGTGGCGGTCGACCGTGGCTCCCGCGTCGCGATCCTCGGCCTCAACGGTGCCGGTAAGACCACCCTGCTGCGCATGCTCGGCGGCCTGCTGGAGTCGGACACCGGTGAGGTACGCCCCGGCCACGGGCTGCGGCTGGGCTACTACGCCCAGGAGCACGAGACGCTCGACGTCGACCGCAGCGTGCTCGATCACATGCGAAGCGCGGCGTTCGAGCAGTCCGACACCGATCTACGCAAGATCCTCGGCGCGTTCCTCTTTTCCGGTGACGACGTGGACAAGCCAGCCGGGGTGCTCTCCGGTGGGGAGAAGACCCGGCTGGCGCTGGCCACCCTGGTCTGCTCGGGGGCCAATGTGCTGCTGCTCGACGAGCCCACCAACAACCTCGACCCGGTCAGCCGGGAGCAGGTGCTCGACGCGATCGCCCGCTATCCCGGGGCCATCGTCCTGGTTACCCACGACCCGGGCGCGGTGTTGGCACTCAAGCCGGACCGGGCAATCCTGTTGCCCGATGGTGATGAGGACGCGTGGAGCGACGATTTGCTGGAGCTCGTCGAGTTGGCCTGACCGGGCCGTTCGTTCCCGGCGTCGGATGTCGGCCGGCGGCTCACCGAAAATCTTTCGGTACGGATTCCCGGTGGGCCGCATTTCTTCACCATTGGCGTAATCACACTATCGGGAAACTGACACAGCTGTGCGTGTCGGTTGGCGAAGAGTTGATATCTAGCGCATGATCGTTCGAGGCGGTCTAATAGGTGGGACCGTATCGAACCGCACAGTCTGGGACGTGAGGAATCAACATGGCAGCCACTGGCACAGCCACCAGCACTGAGAAGGGTCGCCGGATCGTCGGAGCCGAGCGTCAGACGCTCGCGAAGGACCTGGTCAAGCGGTACACCTCTGGCGAGAGCATCCGCGCCCTGGCGGCCTCGACGGGCCGTTCCTACGGGTTCATCCACCGGGTGCTCACCGAATCCGGCGTACAGCTGCGCCAGCGCGGCGGCGCTCGCCGTCGCAAGAAGGCGTGACCCCGCTCAACTAACTGGTCCGCTTCCGCTCGTCGTAGGATCGCTCAGTGACCGAAGACGTCGGAGTGCGGCTGGAATGCGAAGGGCCGGTAGCGACCGTTACGTTGTGCCGGCCCGACGTGCTCAATGCGCAGACGCCCGCAATGTGGCGGGCACTGCGGCAGTTTTCCCGCGACCTTCCCGGTGCCGTGCGGGTCGTCGTGGTGCGGGGCGAAGGTCGGGCCTTTTCCGCGGGCCTAGACCTGTCGGTCGCCCAGGGCGCGGGGGGCGACTCGTTCGCCGAGTTGGTCACCCTGCCGCCCGAACAGTGCGCGGACCGTATCGCCGAGTTCCAGACCGCGTTCACCTGGCTGCACCGACCGGACATCATCTCGGTCGCGGCGGTGCAGGGGCATGCGATTGGCGCGGGTTTCCAATTGGCGCTCGCCTGTGACCTGCGGGTGCTGGCCGACGACGCGAAGTTCTCGATGGCCGAGGTGACCCTGGGCCTGGTGCCTGACCTGGCCGGGACGGGGCGACTGGTCGACCTGGTCGGCTATGCCCGGGCGCTGGAGATCTGCGTGACCGGCCGACGCCTGGACGCCAGCGAGGCGGACCGGCTGGGGCTGGCGACGGTGGTCGTACCCGGTGCCGAGCTGTCCGGGGCGGTCAGCGACCTGACCTCGGCGATCCTGGCCAGCAACCGGGACGCGGTCGTCGAGATCAAGGCGCTGCTGGCCGGGGCTACTGGCCGATCGCCGGCCGAGCAGCAGCGGGCGGAGCGGGAGGCGCAGACCCGACGGCTGCGTGATCTGGCCGGTGTCGGGGAATGACCGCCCTGTCCGGCGATGCTCGGATGATCGGATTAGTAAGGACCGACTGGGAAGAAACCGGTTACCACCGGGGTTGTCGTAGTCGTCGGGGAGACTGACCCGACGAGGTGCGGGGGCTGGAACCAGAGCCCGCACTGGCGACAGCGACAACACGGAGGTGACGGGTGTCCCACCCGATGGGCGGCGGCGGTGGCGGCATGGGCGGCTGGCACATGCTGCGTTCGATGCGTAGTCACGACGAGGTCACGGCGCACCGGTTGACCCGGGGCACGAGTCGGCGCATCGTCGCGTTTGCCCAGCCCTATCGGCGAGACATCGCCGTCTTCCTGATCACGGTGATCCTCGCGGCCGGTATCGGGGTCGCCACCCCGGTCCTCGCCGGTGACGTCATCAACACCATCAGCCGGGGCGGCTCACAAGCCGGCACCATCGTCGTACGGCTGGCGCTGTTCATCGCCGGGCTGGCCATCGTCGACGCCCTGCTCTCCCTGGCCCAGCGGTGGTACTCGGCCCGGATCGGGGAGGGGATCATCCTCGACCTGCGCACCCGGGTCTACGACCACGTACAGCGCATGCCGTTGCAGTTCTTCTCCCGTACCCAGACCGGGGCACTGGTCAGCCGCCTCAACAACGACGTGATGGGGGCGCAGCGCGCCTTCACCTCCACGCTCTCCGGCGTGGTCAGCAACATCATCCAGCTGGTGCTCACCGCCGCCGTGATGTTCACCCTGTCGTGGCAGATCACCGCGCTGTCGCTGGTACTGCTGCCGATCTTCATCATTCCGGCCCGCCGGGTCGGCCGCCGGCTTGCGGAGATCACCAAGGAGTCGTACGACCTCGACGCCAAGATGAACGCCACCATGACCGAACGGTTCGGGGTGGCCGGCGCACTACTGGTCAAGCTCTTCGGTCGCCCCGACGTCGAGGCCCGGCGCTTTGCCCAGCGGGCCGAACGGGTCCGGGACATCGGCATCCAGTCGGCGATGTACTCGCGCACCTTCTTTGTGGCGATGCTGCTGGTGGCGTCATTGGCCCAGGCGCTCACCTATGGCCTCGGCGGCTGGCTCGCGGTCAACGACAAGGTCAGCGCCGGCACCGTGGTCACGCTCGCCCTTCTGCTCACCCGGCTCTACGGCCCGCTGACCGCGCTCTCCAACGTCCGGGTGGACGTGATGAGCGCGCTGGTCAGCTTCGACCGGGTCTTCGAGGTGCTCGACCTGAAACCGACCATCGCCGAGAAGCCCGACGCGGTGGCCATCCCACGCGGGGCTGGCCGGCTGGAGTTCCGCGACGTCCAGTTCCGCTATCCCACCGCCGACGAGGTGTCGCTCGCCTCACTGGAAGATGTGGCGACCCTCGACCGTACGATCACCGACCCGGTGTTGCGGGGCGTCTCGTTCACCATCGAGCCGGGGCAGATGGTCGCCCTGGTCGGGCCCTCCGGTGCCGGCAAGTCGACCACCTCGATGCTGGTCTCCCGGGTCTACGACGTGACCGAGGGTGAGGTACGCGTCGGCGGCGTCGACGTCCGCGACGCGACCCTGGAGTCGCTCCGCGACGAGATCGGTGTGGTGACCCAGGACTCGCACCTGTTCCACGAGACCATCGCCGAGAACCTTCGGTACGCCAAGCCCGACGCCACCGACGAGGAATTGTGGACCGCGCTGCGCGGCGCGCAGGTCGAGGAGTTGGTCCGGGAATTGCCCGACGGGCTCGACACCATGGTCGGCGAGCGCGGCTACCGGTTCTCCGGCGGGGAGAAGCAGCGCATCGCGATCGCCCGACTGCTGCTCAAGGCCCCGTCGATCGTCATCCTCGACGAGGCGACCGCGCACCTCGACTCCGAGTCGGAGGCGGCCGTGCAGCGGGCGCTGGCGGTGGCCCTGAACGGTCGTACCGCCCTGGTCATCGCGCACCGGCTGTCCACCGTCCGGGAGGCGGACCAGATCCTGGTACTCGACCGAGGCCGGATCGTGGAGCGCGGTCGGCACGAGGAACTGGTCGCCCGTAACGGCCTCTACGCCGAGCTCTACCGGACGCAGTTCGCGGTGGCCGACTCGCCCGCACCGCACGTCGACGCCGTCGGGCCGGACCCGATGATTACCGTGCCGCTACGCGACTACGACCGACCCTGAGCCTGCTCTCACAGGCCGCGCAGCGCGCCGCCGTCGACCGGAATGGTCACTCCGGTCAGGTAACCAGCGGCGGGGGAGAGGGCGAAGGTGGCGACCCGGCCGAACTCGGCGGGCTGCCCCATCCGGCCCAACGGGATGGCCGCCGCCACCTCGGCCTCTGCCCGGGCCGGATCGCCAGTAGCGGCGAAGAGTTCCCGGTTGCGGTCGGTCATGATCCGCCCCGGCAGCAGCCCGAAGATTCGTACGCCCCGAGGGCCGTACTCGTCGGCCATGTCCTTGGCCGCCCCGGCCAGGCCGGGGCGTAGACCGTTGGAGATGCCGAGACCGGCGATCGGGCTACGCACCGATGTGGACAGCACCAGACCGATAGCGCCCCCGTCGGAGAGTTCTGCGGCGATCGTACGGGCGGTGCGGATCGTGCCGAGGAAGACCGTCTCGAACGAGTCGCGCCACTGCGCGTCGGTGGCCGTGGCGGCGCTGCCCGGCGGCGGACCGCCCACCGAGACGAGTGCCCCGTCCAGCCGGCCGAAGTGTTCGTGTGCCGCCGCGATCAGTCGTCCCGGAGTCTCCGGGTCGGCCAGGTCGGCGGTCACCCCGACCGCCTGCTGTGGGCCACCGAGTCGCTCGACCGCCGCTGCCACCCGATCGCCGTCGCGGGCGGAGAGCACCACCCGGGCACCGTCGGCCACCAGGCACTCGGCGGTGGCGTAACCGAGGCCCCGGGAGGCTCCGGTCAACACGTACACCCGATCGGTCAATCCGAGATCCATGCCGTCGATCCTGCCGTATCGGCCGGGCGGTCGCTAACCGCCTTGCCACCCGCGCACGATTCGGATCCGGCCGGCGAACTGCACCACCACGGCGTCGGCGACACGGCGTACGGCCGGCAGTCGGCGCGGGCGTGGTGCGGTGTGGCCGTCGTAGCGCCAACCCGCCTCGCGGATGGCCAACTCCTCGGCGGCCGGTACGGGTAGCGGCCCCTCGGCTGCCAGGGTGCGGGCCAGGTCCCAGCCATCCCGCAGCGACCCCTGCGTCGGGCGGGTGGCGGCCCACCGGTCGAAGGTGGGCCGCCATTGGTCGGCGAGCCCGGCCGCCAGCAGTGGCCAGTATCGGGCGACGTCACCGGCGCGCTTGCGTAGCAACGCATCCCGGGCCACGCCGATGAGCCGAGGGTCGAAGCCGGGCGGCACCGCCGCGCCGGAGACCAGCGTCGCGACCAGTTCCGCCTGTCGGGCGGCGAGGCCGGGGCGAGAAGCGTCGGCCGGTCCGGTCACGTGATCACCGGGTAACCGGAGGCGGCACTGATCGCGTCGAGCTCGCGGCGCAGCAGCTCCGCTGGTGGGTAGCGGCCGTCGCGTTCCAGCAGCAGCGCCGGGGGGCGGTGCCGGGCGCACAGTTCGCCGATGAGGCCGAGCACCGGCGCCGGAACCGGGTCGGTGTGCGTGTCGTGGTAGATACCGTCGTGTTCGGACCCACCGGCTACGTGCGTGTAGGCGATCCGTTCCAACGGCAGCCGGTCGAGCAGCGTGATCGGATCGGTGCCCCGATTGTGGGCGTTCGCGTAGACGTTGGCGATGTCCAGCAGCAGCCAGGCGTCGGTCCGGTCGAGGATTTCGGTGATGAAGGTTGCCTCGTCCAGTTCGTCGTCGGGCCAGTCGAAGATGGCCGCGATTGGTTCGAGCGCGATCGGCACCGGCAGCTCGGCCTGGGCCCGGCGTACGTTGGCCACCATCGCGTCCACCGCCTCCCGGGTCCGGGGCAGCGGCAGCAGGTGACCGGCCTCGACCCCGCCGGCTCGGACGAACGCGATGTGCTCGCTGACCAGCGGCGCGGCTAGTGATTCGGCGACCCGGGCGAGGTGGGCGACCCGGGCTGGTTCGACCGGTTCCGCGCCACCGAGGGAGAGCCGCACCCCGTGCGGTATGACAGTGACACCGCGTTCACGTAGCGCGGTCAACATAGCCGGTGGCGACGTGGCGTCGGTGATCGACTCGGCGACCACCTCGACAAACCGTAGCCCGGGTAGGTCGGCGACGATTCCGGCGATGTCAGGCCGCCAGCCGATGCCCACCCCGAGGTCGGGCAGGCTCATCCGCCGCACCCACCGCCACCGCCGCAGCCGCCACCTCCACCGCCGCCACCGCCGCAGCCGCCACCCCCGTCGCTACCGCCACCACCACTGCCTCCGCTGCTGCCACCGTTGACGATGGCATTGCGCTGGACGTCCGCTTCGGCGGCGAACTTGGGGTCGATGTTCCACAGCACGGCTCCGCCGAAGAGCCCGACCGCCAGCGTCGCGTTGATCGGGCCGTAGGACGAGTAGGCGGGAGAGCTGCCGGGGGAGAGGTGGACATTGCGAATCCGCAGGTCACGCAGCATGAACTTGGCCGCCCGGGTCTGCCGGGGCACCTTGACCAGCAGTACGACGGTGACCACTGTGACGATGACGAGTAGGGCGATGAGGAAGCCCACCGGCTTGTCGCCGCTGAGCCCGGCGATGAGCCGGACCACGCCCAGCCCGACGAGGCCGACCAGAATTAGCGGGATCAGCCTTGCCGTACGCCGTTGTGCGGTGGTCGGTACGAGGCCGGCGACCTCAAGTTGCCGCCGTAGTTGGTCGATCGCCGTGACCACCCACCGGTGGGTTCGTAGGCGAGCGCGAGGGATCCCCTGGCCGGTGGCGTTGTAGATGGCCTGGTCCAGCTGGGTGGCACCGGCGGGCAGCGATCCGCGGGCGACGAGCTGACGGCTGCGCGCTTGGAGTGCTCCGGCGGTGCGTAGCCCGCCCAACGCGGCGTCGACGGCGAGCCGGGCGCCGCCGTTGAGGTAGGCGACCTGCTGTGGATGCAGGTCCATGTCCCGGAAACCACGGGGGCCGGCGAAGAGGAAGAACCGGTGTGCCAGGGTGGCGAAGACCAACAGGTCGGCGGCGATGAAGTAGACCAGCAGGAAGACCGGCCCGGAGATGCCCCAGGTGTCACCTGCCGCGGCGAGGCTGATCGTCATGGCGCCCATTGTGGGACACCGTCGCCAACCTGACCATCCCGTAGATCAGCGGTCGCTCGGCCCACCGTCGGGGCGGCGTACCGCCTCCTCCACCAGGTCGAGCACCTGGTTCAGGTCACCGGCCGGGCGGCCCATGGCCAGGTGCAGCACCAGGCCGTCGTAGGCCAACTCCAGGAACTGGGCGAGCACCTCGATGGGTACGTCCTCGCGGAGCACCCCGGCGTCCCGCTGTCGGGTGAGCCGGTCCCGGGTGGCTTCCGCGATGGCGGCGGAGCGTTGGGCCCAGCGGTCGGCGAACGTCGGGTCGGTGCGTAGTCGCCGGGACACCTCAAGTTGGCTGCCGAGCCAGCCGGCGGTGTCCGGGGCGGCCGCCCGGACCAGCAGGTCCCGCATTACCTGGACCAGACCGTTGCGGGCCACCGTCTCGACCATCGTCACCGCGTCGTCCTCGGCCACCGCCAGGAAGAGCGAGTCCTTGTCCCGGAAGTGGTGGAAGATGGCACCCCGGGAGAGCCCGGTGGCTTCCTCCAGCCGGCGTACGGTGGCACCCTCGTAGCCGTGCCGGGCGAAACAGGCCCGGGCCGCAGCGAGGATCTCCTGGCGGCGCGCGTCGAGCTGGTCCTGACTTACCCTGGGCATGATCTGATCGTTCCAGGTGACCAGCGGTGATGCAAACCGTACGTACGGCTTGGCCTGGCCACTCCGCTAGGATCCGGCAATGCCTCCCCTCGATATCCCGGCTCCGGCGGGCCCGCTGACCGTTGCCGCTGGACAGGCCGAACCGGTCCCCGGTGACCTGACCACCAACATCGCCACGGCCGCCCGGCTCGTCCGACGGGCCACCGACGCTGGTGCGACCGTGGTCGTACTCCCGGAGTTGTTCCTTCCCGCCTACCACCCGCCGGCGCTGCGCGCCGACCCCGCCGGCACCGACCTGGCCGCGTCCGACGATCGACGGGTCGACGACGCTCGGCTGGACCCGCTGCGCGAGGCCACCCGGGCCGGTTCGGCGGTGCTGGTCGTCGGGGCGGCGGTACGTCACCCGGACGGGCGCCGTACCTGTTCGTCCCTTGTGGTCGACCGGGCCGGCGACGCGACCGTGGGGTACGACAAGCAGCACCTCTGCGGGCCGGACGAGATCGAGCTGTTCACCCCGGGCAGTCGTGGGGCGACCCTGGTGGTCGACGACTGGCGGCTGGGGCTGGGCATCTGTTACGACGCCTGCTTCCCGGAACACGGGCGGGCCGCGGCCGATGACGGCGCACACGGCTATCTGTGCCCGAGCGGATATCTGACCGGCTCGGCCCACCGCCGAGACGTCTACTATCCGGCCCGAGCCCTCGACAACGGTATGTACGTCGTCTTCGCCAACATTGTCGGTGGGCTCCCACCATGGCGATTCAACGGCGGCGCGGCGATCTACGACCCGGAGGGCCGGCCGCTGGACCGGGCCGCGGACGAGGGCGAGGCGGTGGCCGTGGCCACTCTCGACCCGGCCGAGTTGATCCGGGTGCGGACCACCCACACCATGCTCGCCGATCGACTGGCTGACCAGGGGACCGACCGTGGCCTGCTGGTCGGCTAAGTAAAAATCTGATTGACGGCGCAGTTTGTTTAGCTGGCGGACTGTTGCCGAGTCCCCCGGGTCACGTAGGGTCGCGGCGTGCCACTGCTGCTCCTCGACCTGGACAACACCCTGCTCGACCGGGCCGGGGCCTTCCGGTCCTGGGCGCAGAGCTTCCTGGCGGAGATCGGGGCACCGGACAGCGACATCGACTGGCTTCTGTCGGTGGACGCGGACGGGCTGACCGACCGGTGGGATGTCGCTGACGCGATCCGGGACCGTTACGGCCTGCATACCCCCGCCATCGACCTGGTCGATGCGCAGGATGAAGGGATGGGTGCCTATCTCCGGCTCGATCCGCTGAATGCCTGTGCGCTGCGCATCGCCAGCGATGCGGGCTGGGTACCGGTGGTGGTCTGCAACGGCACGGTCCGCCAGGAGGATACGAAGATTCGCCGGACCGGCCTGGACCGCTACGTCGCGGACTGGGTCATCTCCGAGGAGGCCGGGGTGAGTAAACCCAATCCCCGGATCTTCGCGCTCGCCGCCCAACGGGCCCGCATGCACCTGCGCGGTGCCTGGATCGTCGGCGACGGCCCGGAGGCCGACATCGGTGGTGCGGCGGCGATGGGCCTACCCAGCGTGTGGCTGCATCGCGGCCGCCGGTGGATGGAACCCCGGTTCGCCCCCACCCGGGTCGTGGACGGGCTGATCCCGGCGCTGGCCACCGTACTCGCCGGCTAATTCGATTGCCCCGCCGATCCGGTGGGCGCAAAATGGCGCCGGCTGCCGAATCCGGCGTGCCCCTGAACGAACGAGAGGAGAGGGCAATGGTTGCTTCCACGTCCCACTTCGTCATGTCTTCTCTCACCTCGTTCAAGGGGACACCGCTGTGCGTGAGCACGACCAGACTTCATCGGCCTTCCAGCGCCGATCCCGTGGCAACCGTCGTTTCGACGATGACGAGCCGCGTTTCCTGAAACGGTCCCGGCACGAGCCGGCACCGAGCTTCGACACCAACGCCGACACCGACGAGCCGTCGAGCGGCGACCGCTGGTCCAGTTGGGACCAGGCGGTGACCGGACCAGCCCCGTACCCGGACTGGCTGGTCACCGAGTTGGCCGCCGTCGACACCGAACTGGGCGTACTCAAGACCGGCAAGGAAGCCGAGGTGCACCTGATGCGCCGGGGCGTACCCGACACAGACCGGTCCTGCCTGCTGGCGGTCAAGCGCTACCGGGCGGCCGAGCATCGGCTCTTCCACCGGGACGCCGGCTATCTGGAGGGCCGTCGGGTACGCCGGTCCCGGGAGAACCGGGCGATGGAGGGACGGACCGCCTTCGGACGCCAGATGATCGCTGGCCAGTGGGCGGCTGCCGAGTTCGCCGCCCTGTCCCAGCTCTGGGAGATCGGTGCCGAGTACGGCACCATCGCGGTGCCCTATCCGGTCCAGTTGCTCGGCACCGAGCTGATGTTGGAGTTCGTCGGCGACGCCACCACAGGTAGCGCTGCCCCTCGGCTGGCGCAACTGCGCCCAGACTCCGCTGAGCTGCATGACCTGTGGCACCAGCTGGTCGATGCGCTGGTCGTACTGGCCCGGGCCGGGCTGGCGCATGGTGACCTGTCGCCGTACAACCTGCTGGTGCGTGACGGTCGGCTGGTGCTCATCGACCTGCCGCAGGTGGTGGACGTGGTGGCCAACCCGCAGGGGGCGGAGTTCCTGGCCCGGGACGTACGGGTGGTGTCGAAGTGGTTCGCGGCCCGGGGGCTGCCGACCGAGCTGATCGACCCGGATGAGCTGACCCGGCAGCTTCTCGCGGAGGTGGGGCTGCGGTGAGCCTGGCCCAGGTGGCGCGTACCGGGTCGGGCCACCGACCCGCGCCGGCCGATCACTGGAGGTAGCGTTTGACCTCGGTTTCGCCGGGTGTGTGGGCGGTCTCCGGATCGGCACCAGCCTGTCGGGCCGCCCGCCGCCGACGCAGCAGGTCCCAGCACTGGTCGAGGGACTGCTCCAACTCCCGGAGCCGGTCCCGGTCCTCGTCGGTGCTGCCCTGCGTCGACTCGGCGTGCCCACGCAGCCGGCGTTCCTCGTCGACGAGTTCAGTGATCCGGCTCAGAATCGTGCTGTCGTCCATGACCCGAGCCTGTCACAGGCCCCCGGCCGGCGTCCGGATTCTCCGCGTGCGGCCGGGGGCGACCCGCGTACCCGTCCGGCTAGCGGTGTATGCGCGTACGGCTCGGCTACCGGCGTTTCACGTTGGCCAGCACCAGCCGGCTGTTCGGCAGGGTGGGCATCCGGCGCAAACTGACCCGGAGGTCCTGGTCCGGTACCTCGTAGCTCATTCCACTGGCCAGCATGGTGACGGCGCTCTGGATCAACTCGATGGTGATCCACTCACCGGGGCAGCGGTGGTCCACGTGATGGTCGCCCCCACCCTGCGGGATCAACGTCCAGGGGTCCTCCGGACGGTCCACGAACCGCTCCGGGCGGAACTGCTCGGGATCCGGCCAGAGCCGCGGATCGTGGTCCGTACCGTAGAGATCCAGCAACACCCGCCGGCCCTGCGGGAACCGCACCCTGTTCCAGTCGAAGTCGGTGCGGACCCGGGCCACGACGGCGGGGAAGAACGGGTAGAACCGGCGTACTTCCTGGGTGAACCGCCGGGCTGCCTCCGGATCGGGACGCTCGGACAGTTGCTGCCGGCAACGCGGGTGCAGGTGCAGGGCCAGCGCCGCGAAGGTGATGAACCGGTCGACGGCCACCACGGGCCGCAGGATGTTGAGCAACTCCGCCGCTGCGATCCGGTCGGGCAGCAGTTGCCCGTCCGGTTCACGATGCTCGGCGAAGGTGTGCAGGACGCCGCCGACCGGAGCCGCCTGCTCTCTCCGCCGGACCTGCCGTACGACCTCTGCCAGCCACCGCTCGCAGTCGCGCCGGGCCCGCCGCCCCCGCCAGTAGGCGGGTCCTATCGCCGCCGGGGCGGCGATCAGCGCCTGGAAGTCCGCCGTGCGCCGACGTACGTCGTGTACGGCGAGCGGTACCCCGGCCCAGCGGCACACCGCGCGGCACAGTACCCAGGAAACCTCCTCGTAGAGGACGATCGATCGGACCCGTTCCCATCGGTCGAGGGCAGCCTGCCACTCCTGCTCGAAGATCCCGACCAGGTCGCGGATGCTCTCCGGTGTCATGATCGACATGAACATCCGCTTGCGGGAGCGGTGGGCCGCGCCGTCCAGCGTCTGCACCGCGCCCTGTCCGAAGAGCGTCTTCGGCAACCGGGTGGGCGCGGCTCCGGCCCGCTCGAAACGGTCCGGATCGTAGAAGATCTTCGCTGCCTCGGCGCCGACCAGGCACAGGGTGCGTTCGAACAGCAGCCGGGTCTCGAAGACGTCCGAGCCGTACCGGCGGCACCGGTCGGAGATGAAGTCGTATCCGTCCCGGAGCAGGGCGAGCGTGTTGTCCAGCCCCTGGGTCCGGGGGACCGCTGTGTCCCGGAGAGTTGGCGTGTCCCGGAGGGTCGTTCGCATGATGGCTCCCGCGACCTCAGCCCGGCAGGGTGAGGCCGCCGATCGGGGCGAGCACCTCGCCGCTGTAGTACGACGACAGCTGGTTACTGGCGAAGAAGACGTACGACGGGGCGATCTCGTCCGGCTGCGCCGGGCGGCCCATCGGCACCTGCTGGCCGAACTCCTTGACCTGCTCGGCCTCGAAGGTGGCCGGGATCAGCGGCGTCCATACCGGGCCGGGGGCGACACAGTTCACCCGGATCCGCTTCTCCATCAGTGACTGGGCCAGCGAGTAGGTGAAGGCGATGATCGCGCCCTTGGTGGCCGAATAGTCGATCAGGTGGTTGTTGCCCTTGAGCCCGTTGATCGAGGCCGTGTTGATGATCGCGGACTGCTCCGGTAGGTGGGCCAGGGCGGCCCGGGTCACCCGGAAGTAGCTGTGGATGTTGACGTCGAAGGTGTGTAGCCACTGCTCGTCGCTGATCTCCGTCAGCGAGTCGGCGTTCCGCTGGTAGGCGACGTTGTTGACCAACAGATCCAGCCCGCCCAGCTCGCGTACCGTCTGGGTGACCGCATGCTGGCAATGCTCGGCCTCGGCCAGGTCACCGGGGATCAGCACACAGCGTCGGCCGGCCGCCTCCACCAGGTCGGCGGTGTGCCGGGCGTCCTTCTCCTCACTGAGGTAGGCGATCGCGACGTCGGCACCCTCCTTGGCGAAGGCCACCGCGACCGCCCGGCCGATGCCGGAGTCACCGCCGGTCACCAGCGCGCGTCGGTTTTCCAGGAGACCGCGACCGACGTAGTCGGTCATCTCGTCGCGCGGGTGCGGATCCATCCCGTCGGTCTGACCGGGGTACGGCTGTTCCTGTGCGGCGGGCAGTGGCGTTTGTTCCGGTGCGTTCATTTTGCGCAGGTACCCCGGCTGGTCTGCCGGGAAACGGCGCACGGGTCAGTTCCGCGCGCTGGTCAGCTCGGTGACGGGGTCTGCTCCGGCAACGTCCACGGGCTGACCCCGAGCCGGCCGGTCGTACCCAGGTCGAGGCCCCCGTCCACCGCCACCACCTGCGGAGACTGCCCATCGGCGGGGGCGATCTCCAGGTAGGTGGCGTTCGCCGAGGTAGCCGCCGCATCCGTCACCGTGTTCCGCCAGACCACGACCGCCGCTGCCGCCTGGCCGGGCGACAATTCGACCGGTTTCGGGGCGCCGTCGAAGCCGGTGATGGACGAGGTGATGGCCGAGAAGCCGTCCAGAACGTCGATCGCCATGGGCTTCCGCTCCCCGTCGAGGACCCGCAGCGCCGGATAGCCGTTCACCCGGTACGGGCCCGTACCGCAGTTGACCATCTCGACGCGGGTCACCCGGAGCCCCATGGCCGCCTCGACCGGCCCCGAACTGATCACGACGCCCGACTCCGGGCAGGTGGGACTGGTGCTGGTGGGGGTGGCCGAGGGGATGGGGTCAGGCAGCGGTGCGGGCGACTCGGTACACCCGGTCAGGAGGCCGGCGGCCAGGATCAGCGGGCTGAAGAACCGGATTGACGCGTGCCGTACGCCGACGGATGCCATATTCACCCGGTGATTGTCGCGGCCTGACCGGAGCGGCGTGACGATACCCCGCCAGAACGGGAAATCCGCTCGCGTATCGGACCGGCGCGTGGTGACCATAGCTCGGTGAGCAGTGACAACCGCCAGGTCCGAGCCGCGTACGACGACTCGACCATCACCGTCTACCAGGCCTATCCGCCGCACATCGCCGTACCCACAGTGGAGCGGGGAGGATTCCCCGACTGGTACAACCGGGACCGGATGACCTGGATCAAGCCATCGTTCCGCTGGATGATGTACCGCTCCGGGTGGGCCACCAAGCCGGGGCAGGAACGGGTGCTGGCGATCCGGATCCGGCGCGACGGCTTCGAATGGGCGCTGACACATGCCGCGCTCAGCCACTTCGACCCGCAGATCCACGCCAGCCGGGACGACTGGCGGCAGTCGCTGCGCGAGTCCCCGGTACGGGTCCAGTGGGATCCGGAACGGGACCTGCACCTTGCTCCGCTGTCGTACCGGGCGATCCAGGTGGGACTCTCGGGTGTGGCGGTCACCCGCTATGTCGATGACTGGGTGACCGCTGTCGAGGATGTCACCGATCTCGCCCAGGAGATCCACGCACTGGTCCGGCAGGGCGACCGGACGGAGGCCGCCCGACTCCTGCCCGTCGAGCAGATCTATCCGCTGCCGCCTACCTTGCTCGATCATCTGCGCTAGCCGGCGGGTGTTAGGAAGGGCCCCTTCCAAGGCTGAAAGCGATAGGAAGGGGCCCTTCCTAACAGCTAGGGTGCGCGACATGAGGATCCGAGCCGCCGAAGACCGGGACTGGCCGCAGATTTTTCCGTTCTTCTCGCGAATCGTGGAGGACGGCGAGACGTACGCCTATCCCGACGGGATGAGTGCCGAGACGGCCCGGTCACTGTGGATGGAGCCGCCCCCGGGGCAGACCGTGGTGGCCGTACGCGGTGACCAGGTGGTGGGTTCGGCGAAGATGGGGCCGAACCGCCCCGGACGCGGTGCGCATGTGGCGACCGCCAGCTTCATGGTCGACGCGGCCCACCAGGGCACCGGCGTCGGACGTGCCCTGGGCAGCCATGCCGTCGAGTGGGCGCGTGCCGCCGGCTATCACAGCATGCAGTTCAACGCGGTGGTCGAGACGAACAGCGTCGCGGTACGCCTGTGGCTCTCCCTCGGCTTCGAGATCCTCGCCACCGTGCCGGAGGCGTTCGACCACCCGAGGTTCGGCCTGGTCGGCCTGCATGTGATGTACCAGAAGTTCTGACCGCGCACCCAAGCCGGCCGGCGAGTTATCGCTGCTGGTCGTCGCTGCTAAGGCGTGTTTCAGAAGTGGTGGGTTTGATCAAGGTCACGGCGTGGCGGTGATCGACAACTGAAGAGGTCTCCGGTATCTGGTTCTGCGACC
>NZ_JBSFTE010000032.1:0-76467 GCF_053590565.1 Micromonospora sp. NPDC003197
CAAGAGGGTGTCCAGGTCTTGCGTCACAACACGATCTTGGACGCCCTCTCTTCATGCCCAGACATCGACCCCTGACATCGGAACTACTCGTCTAGAGGAAGGGCGGTCGAGAACGGGTGCCGCTGACACATATCCGTCCGACTCGACCGCCCTCCCTCCAGGCCTGGATTCCTATTCCTGGGCGTCCGGCTGGGTCATCCACTGCACGAGTTGGACGACAACACCATTCGGGTCAGTCACCTGGAAGTAGCGCTCCCCCCAGGGCTCGGTCTCGATCGGCGTGGTGATCTCTACCCCCTCGCGCTGGATCCGGGCGTACTCGCCGTCGATGTCCTCCACCACGAAGACCACGATCAGCCCGCTCGCGTGCTGATCACGCAGGCTGTCCGGCTTCAGGCTGGCCAGACCGGTACGCAGGAAGATGACGTTGAACCCGAGATCGTCCCGGGTCAGCGAGACGAACCCGTCGGCGGCCATCTCCTCCCGGAACCCGAAGTGCTGCTTGAGGAAAGCAGCCGAGGCTGCCACGTCGTCGACGTTCAGCGAGATGGCGGCACCGGTGATCTGCAAGGGGATCTCCTCGGTCGAAGCGGGTCGAGGCCCTCAGCCTCATTTACCGTACATTGTACACCGTACGGCGTAGAGAGTTTCTGTCCAGTCTGATCCGTAACGCAGATCACCCCGCCCCCTAGACTCAGGGGGCGGGGTGATCTTTCAGCACGCGGCCTGGCCGCGTCCGGCGTACGGGTCAGAGGTTGGCGACGTCACCCTGCTTGGCGCGGACCGCCTCGGCGGCCTCCTTCAGGCTGGCCAGCTCGTCGGCGTCCAGGTCGGTCTCGACGACCCGACGTACGCCCTCGGCACCGATCTCAGCCTCGACGCCCAGGTAGACGCCGGAGATGCCGTACTCGCCGTCAACCCAGGCACAGACCGGCATGACGTCGCCGGAGTCGGTCGCCACGGCCTTGGCCATCCGGGCGGCAGCGGCGGACGGGGCGTAGTACGCCGAACCGGTCTTCAGCAGCGCGACGACCTCGGCGCCACCGTTGCGGGTCCGGACGACCAGCTCCTCGATCTTTTCCGCCGGCATGACGTCACGCAGCGGCTTGCCGTCGACCGTGCTCTTGGACGGAACCGGGACCATGGTGTCACCGTGCGAGCCCAGGGTCAGCGTCTTGACCGACGCGACCGGCACCGACAGCGCCTCGGCGACGAAGTTGCTGAACCGGGCGGTGTCGAGCATGCCGGCCTGGCCGAGCACCCGGTTCTTCGGGAACTGGGTAGCCAGCTGTGCCATCGCGGTCATCTCGTCCAGCGGGTTGGAGACGACGATGATCACCGCGTTCGGGGCGTACTTGGCGACGTTCTCGGAGACCTGGCGAACGATCTTCGCGTTGGTCTCCAGCAGGTCCATCCGGCTCATACCGGGCTTACGGGGCAGACCAGCGGTGATCACGACGACGTCCGAGCCCTCGATGGCCTCGTAGCCCTCACCGTTCGGGCCGGTGGTGGCGCCGACGACCTTGGTCTCGAAGCCCTCGATCGGCCGCGACTGGTTCAGGTCCAGCGCCAGCCCTTCAGGCTTGCCCTCCACAATGTCGGTGATGACCACCGTGTCGAAGACGTCGTACTCGGCCAGGCGCTGTGCGGTCGTCGAGCCGTAGAAGCCAGCGCCGACGACAGTGACCTTTTTGCCCATGGTCGTCCCACTCCCTGATACCAGTCGGGTTTTCCGGACCGTATCAGCCATGGTCGCACCGTTCAGGGCAGGGCTGGTGACCGTTGGCCGGATCACCACTTGGTTGTGGTGTTAGGAAGGGCCCCTTCCTATGCAAAAAGCGATAGGAAGGGGCCCTTCCTAACCGGCGTCCCGCTCGGCGCGCTCCACCACGTTGGCCAGCAACATGGCCCGGGTCATCGGCCCGACGCCGCCCGGCATCGGTACCAGCGCGCCGGCCACCTCAGCCACCTCGGGATTGACGTCCCCGGTGTAACGGCCCTTGCCGTCCGCACCGATCACCCGGGTGATGCCCACGTCGACCACCACCGCACCCGGGCGGACCATGTCGGCGGTGAGCAGCCCCGGTACGCCCGCGGCGACGATCACGATGTCCGCCTGCCGGGTGTGTGCGGCCAGGTCCAGCGTGCCCGTGTGGCACAACGTCACGGTGGCGTTCTCGCTCCGCCGGGTAAGCAACAGCCCCAACGGGCGACCCACGGTGTTTCCCCGCCCAACCACGGCGACCTCGGCCCCGCGCAGTGCCACGTCGTGCCGACGCAGCAGTTCCACGATGCCGC
Source organism: Micromonospora sp. NPDC003197 (assembly GCF_053590565.1). Lineage (NCBI taxonomy): Bacteria > Bacillati > Actinomycetota > Actinomycetes > Micromonosporales > Micromonosporaceae > Micromonospora > Micromonospora sp. NPDC003197. The sequence continues at coordinate 2,299 of NZ_JBSFTE010000032.1, forward strand.
GCGGGGTGCACGGCAGCGGACCGGGGTAGCCGAGCACCAGGCGGCCGAGGTTGACCGGGTGCAGGCCGTCGGCGTCCTTGTCCGGGTCGATCAGCTCCAGCACCCGCTGGGTGTTGATCTGGGCCGGCAGCGGCAGCTGGACGATGTAGCCGTGGCAGGCCGGGTCGGCGTTGAGTTCGGTGATGACCGCGTCGACCTGCTCCTGCGTCGCGTCCGCTGGCAGTTCCCGTCGGATCGACGCGATGCCGACCTCGGCGCAGTCCCGGTGCTTGCCGTTGACGTACGCCTGCGAGCCCGGATCCTCGCCGACCAGTACCGTACCCAGGCCCGGGACGATGCCCCGTTCCGCGAGTGCCTTCACCCGTACGCGCAGCTCATCCTTGATTTCCGCTGCGGTCGCCTTGCCATCCAAGAGGGTCGCCGTCACACCACGAATCGTCTCACGTCCGCAGAATTCCCGTGATCAGGGACCAGATCCGACGGTCCGCCAGTAGACAGTGCCAGCAGTTCCCGCGTCGCGGCGGCCAGTTCCCCACCACGAGGATCTTGACTCACGATTCGCTCTCCGCCGATACGACCTTTCGGCCGATCTGCAAATCTCGATATCTTGCTAGCATGCCTAGGAGACGCGCAGCTGCCCTGGTATCTGGGGCACTGACCGGAGTTGCCTTGTTGGCCGGATGCAGCGAGGCGACGCCCACCGGCATCCCGGGAACATCGCCGACCAGGCCAGGAACATCCCCGACCGGATCAGCGTCAGCGGTGGCCAAGCCGCCCTGCCCGCCCTCCGCTGACTATCCGATCAGCTCCGACAGTGGGGACAGGGAAGCACCGGGAGTCGGCAACGGCGTCACCCTGTGGGCGCTGTTCTTCCCGAGGGAGGGGGAGAGGGAACTACGGGCCACCAAGGAGACAAAGATCGTCTGGCGGATGACCGGGACCGGCGATCTGCGTATCCGGGCCGTCGGGCCGGGCGACGCCACGGTGGCACCGACGTGGGGACCGGAGGGTCACACCGGGAGCATCTGGTCGCGCCCCGGCGACGAATGGGGCACGGGGTGGGTCTTCCCGACTGCCGGCTGCTGGACGGTGCAGGCCGACCGCGACAACGGGGCAACGGCCCTGCTGACCCTACGAGTCGCTCCATGATCTGTGCCCCCGGTACACGACCGGGGGCACAGATCATGGTGGAACCGTCAGTGGAAGAAGTGCCGGGTCCCGGTGAAGTACATGGTGATCCCGGCGGCCTGTGCGGCGGCGACGACCTCCTCGTCGCGTACCGAGCCGCCGGGCTGCACGACGGCCCGTACGCCCGCGTCGATCAACACCTGCAACCCGTCGGCGAACGGGAAGAACGCATCCGATGCCGCGACCGCACCCCGGGCCCGATCCGCCCCGGCCCGGGTAACCGCGAGGTGTGCCGAGTCGACCCGGTTGACCTGTCCCATCCCCACCCCGACGGTCGCGCCGTCGGTGGCCAGCAGGATCGCGTTGCTCTTCACCGCGCGCACGGCCCGCCAGGCGAAGGCCAGGTCGCGCAGGGTGTCCGGGTCGGCCGCCTCGCCCGCTGCCAGCCGCCAGGTGCCAGGGTCGTCACCAGGGGCATCCACCCGGTCCGCCGCCTGTACGAGCACACCGCCGCTGACCTGCCGCCACTCGGCCGGCTGTGGTGACCAGGCCGGGGCCCGTAGCAGCCGGATGTTCTTCTTCGCGGCCAGCACTTCGACCGCACCCTCGGCATAGCCCGGCGCGACGACGACCTCGGTGAAGATCTCGGCCACCTGCTTGGCCAGCTCGACAGAGACCGGCTGGTTGACCGCGATCACCCCGCCGTACGCCGACACCGGGTCGCAGGCGTGCGCCTTGCGGTGCGCCTCGGCCACGTCCACGCCGATCGCGATGCCACACGGGTTGGCGTGCTTGATGATCGCCACCGCCGGGGCGTCGGCGAAGTCGTTGGCCGACCGCCACGCCGCGTCCGCGTCGACGTAGTTGTTGTAGGACATCTCCTTGCCGTGTAGCTGCTCGGCCTGGGCCAGCCCGGCCGGCGTCCCGGCGTCGACATAAAGCGCTGCCTGCTGGTGCGGGTTCTCCCCGTAGCGCAGGGTCGCGGCGGGGCGCAGGGCGAGCCCGCCGAAGCCGGGCCACGCCTGACCTTCCTCGCTCAACGTCATTGCGCACCAGTTGGCGACGGCCACGTCGTACTCGGCGATGTCGGCGAAGGCGCGGGCGGCGAGCGCGCGGCGCTGCGCCAGCGTGAAGCCGCCGTCGGCCACGGCCGCCAACACCAGGGGGTACGCCGAGACGTCGGTGACCACCGCCACGGAGGCGTGGTTCTTGGCGGCGGCGCGCACCATGGCCGGACCGCCGATGTCGATCTGCTCGATGCAGCTGTCGAAGTCGGCGCCGGAGGCGACCGTCTCGGTGAACGGGTAGAGGTTGGATACCAGCAGGTCGAACGGCTGCACACCGAGCTCGTCGAGCTGGGCAACGTGGCTGTCCAACCGTAGGTCGGCCAGGAGTCCGGCGTGCACCTTCGGGTGCAGGGTCTTGACCCGGCCGTCGAGGCACTCGGGGAACCCGGTCACCGTCTCCACGGGCGTGACCGGCACCCCGGCCCGTTCGATGGTTGCGGCGGTGCTGCCGGTCGACACGATCTCGACCCCGGCGGCGTGCAGCGCCTGGGCGAGTTCGGTCAGTCCGGTCTTGTCGTACACGCTGATCATTGCGCGACGCACCGGGCGCCGACCGTCTACTGCGGACCCGCTCTGGCTCACGGGATGGTGACCTTTCTTCCGGAAATCGTCCAACCCTCGCGGACCAGCCGGCCGATCTGCTCGACCAACTGACGCCGTTCGGCTTCCTTGATGCGTTCGGTGAGGGTTTCCTCGTTGTCGTCGTCGAGCACCGGCACCGCCACCTGGGCGACGATCGGGCCGGTGTCGACTCCAGCGTCGACGAAGAAGAGGGTGGCCCCGGTGAGCTTGACGCCGTAGGCGAGCGCGTCCCGGGGACCGTGGATGCCGGGGAACGCGGGCAGCAGGGTGTTGTGCGTGTTGAGGTAGCGGTCGCCGAAGGCGGCGAGGAAGTGCGGCCCGACGAGTTTGAGGAAGCCGGCCGAGATCACCAGGTCGGGCCGATGCTCCTGGATGCGTCCGGTGAGTGCCTGGTCCCACTCCTCGCGGGTCGGGTACGCCTTCAGCGGCTCGACGAAGACCGGTACACCGGCTGCGGTGGCCCGGTCGAGACCGGCTATTGCGTCCCGGTCCGCGCCGACGGCGACCACCTGTGCGCCGTAGGCCGGGTCGGCGCACGCGTCTAGTAACGCCTGCAGGTTGCTGCCGGAGCCGGAGATGAGGACGACGAGGCGGGCGGCCGCCGCGGGCTCAGTCACGACAGCACCCTATCGGGCAGGTCGGAGCGCCCTCCCGGCCCCTCCACCGGCAACCATCACAATTTCTGACCGATGTGACAACTGCTCGGCAAGTTGCCAGCGCAGTACCCCCCTGGTGTCGCATGCATTGGGTACGCTGCCGGACGCTTCGGAGTTTGGTCTCTCGATGAACGGCCGCTCTCCGCAGCCCTCCACCCAAGAAGGACGACGTCCCAAGGAGTTCACCACCATGCAGCCCGGCTACCCCTACCAGCAGCAGCCGCCGCCCCAGATCGACAACAACATGACGATGTCCATCGTCGCGATCTTCCTGTTCTGGCCGCTGGCCATCCCGGCCATCATGGCCGCGTCCAAGGTCAACCCGCTGCTCCAGCAGGGTAACTATGCTGCTGCCCAGGCAGCCGCCGCCGATTCCAAGAAGTGGTCGAAGCTGGCCCTGATCATCGGTCTCATCCTCTGGGCCATCAACATCATCTGCTGCGTCATCTACTTCGTCATCGGTTTGTCGGCGGCCTCGACCAGTGTCTAAGCGCAACCACAGTTCCTGACAGGAGTCACCCATGCAGCCCGGCTATCCCGACCAGGACCCGTACGGCCAGCAACCACCGCCTCAGGATCCCTACGCGCAGCCGCAGCAGCCGTACGGGCAGCCCACCTCCGGCCAACCGGGGTACGGCGAGCCCACTTATGGGCAGCCCACCTCGGGCCAGCCGTACGGACAGCCCTCGTCGGGGCAGCCGGCCTACGGTGCCCCCACCTCGGGGCAGCCGGCCTACGGTGCCCCCACCTCGGGGCAGCCGGGGTACGGCGAGCCCGCCGTTGGCAAGCCCACCTCGGGTCAGCCGTACGGGCAGCCGGCGTACTCGGACCCGTACGGCCAGCAGCCCATCTCGGGGCAGCCGTACGGCGCTGGTCAGCCTTACGGTATGCCGGGCTACCCGGCGGCCCCGGGCTACCCGGCGCCGCCGGCCCAGCAACAGAACACGCTGGGCTTGGTCTCGATGATCCTGGGCATCGCGGCCATCCCGCTGCTCTTCTGCTGCTATCTCGGTTTCCCGCTGGGCATCGCGGCGGCGGTGACGGGTTTCCTCGGCAAGCAGAAGGCGGACCAGGGGTTGGCCGACAACCGGGGCCAGGCATTGGCCGGTCTGATCTGCGGCGCGGTCGCGGTCGGGCTCGGCATCCTCTCCATCATCCTGAACTTCGTCGGGATGGCCCTCGTGCCGACCAGCTACTGAGTCAGCCGGCCACGCGTTCGGGGCGCTCCGGAACTTCCGGGGCGCCCCGCCGCGTCAGTGGGGGTGGACGCTGAAGACTCGGGCAGCGGCGGCACCGATCATGGCGCCCGCCGCCAGCACGAGCGTCGCGATGGCCGCGACCAACCAGGGCACCGGCCCCATCTCCATCAACCGGCCGCCGCCGAGCGGCCCGCCCGAGACCAGGGCGGCGAGTCCGAGCAACACGCCGGCCACCGGACCGGCGATCGCCGCCGCCGCGATCAGCCGAAGCCAGCCAATCTGGGTACGGTCCCGGGCAGCGGCGCGAAGTGTCCGGCGCATGCCCAACCAACCGGCGGCCATGCCGGCGAGCACCGGCACGGCGAGCAACAGCGCACCAGAACCGCCGACGGGTCCGCTCGGGAGGCCGGCGATCAGGGGTACGGCCGGCAGCGCGCCGACCGTCACCTCGGTGGTGCTGATGGCGGTGTCGGTGCCGACGGCGAACCCCGGCCCAAGGAGGTAACAGGCGGCCCAGATGGCGGCGTTGGGCGCGTAGGCGACGCTGAGCAGGGTGATGCCCGCCTGCCCGGCCACCCCGGTCCGATAGGCGCCAAGCATGTCGCTGGCCTCGCCACCGCCGGTGGCCACGGCGAGTCCCGCCGCCGCAGCGCCGGCTCCGAGTACGAGCAGCGCAGCGACGAGTCCGGTACGCACCCCGTCCCGCAGGGCGGCGGGTGTCCGCTCGGCCAACACCCCCAGGGCATCGGTGTTGCGCGCCGCGCCGAGCAGCGCCGACAGCGCGCCGAAGACGGCGAAGGTGAGGCCCGCCCGGGGCAGGGAGACGGTGAGCCCGGTGACGTCGACGGCGACCGCCGCGAGGGCACCGAGTACGCCGTACCAGAGGCCGACCGTGCCCGCGACGGCGAGCGCCTGCCGGGGCGAGCCGCGCCGCTGCGCGCCGATGGCCCGGCTGGTGTGTACGCCGGCCCGGGCGACCCGCCACGCCGCGAGCGCACCGAGTGCCAGCGGCGCGAGGCCGATCGGGCCGGCGCTGGTACCGAGGGGCACGCCGTGCCCCAGCAACCAGCCGGCAAGCCCAATCCGGATGGCTCCGGCGAAGGTGGCCGAGTCTTCGGTGAGCTGGGCCAGGCCCAGGACGGTAGCGACCGGGAGGAACGAGACCAGCGCCGCCCAGCAGGTGTTGATGCCGGCGGCGACCGCCAGTGGAGCCCGACGGCGGGGACGCGGTTGCCCACCGGACCGCTGCACGGGTGGGCGACCGGTCCGTCGGTCCGGTCCCGCGACCGGCTCGACCCCGCGATCGGGTGGGTCGGCGTCGCCAAGCTCCGGATGAGCGGAACGGTGCGGCGGATCAGGGGGGACGGGTGGCATCAGCGCCTACTCTGACACGTCCGCGAAACGGCCGCTGGCCGACACCACCGCTGGTCGCACCACGAGCTTCGTGATATGCCCACATATCACCCTTACCAGGCGGATCCTCGGACAACCGCCGCGTTCACCAGGGCCAAGCAACAACCCCCCCGGGTACGCAAACGAACGGGGCCGGCCACAGCATGCGGCCGGCCCCGTCACGGGTGGTACTCAGTTGCCGGACATGATCTCCCGCATCAGGCGGGCGGTCTCGGTCGGCGTCTTGCCGACCTTGACGCCGACCGCCTCCAGCGCCGCCTTCTTGGCCTCGGCGGTGCCGGACGAGCCGGAGATGATCGCCCCGGCGTGGCCCATCGTCTTGCCGGGAGGCGCGGTGAAACCGGCGATGTAGCCGACCACCGGCTTGGTCACGTTGGCCTTGATGAACTCGGCAGCCCGCTCCTCGGCGTCGCCACCGATCTCACCGATCATCACGATCGCGTCGGTCTCCGGGTCGGCCTCGAAGGCCGCGAGCGCGTCGATGTGGGTGGTGCCGATGATCGGGTCGCCACCGATGCCGACGCAGGTGGAGAAGCCGATGTCGCGCAGCTCGTACATCATCTGGTAGGTCAGCGTGCCGCTCTTGCTGACCAGACCGATCCGGCCGGAACCGGTGATGTCGGCCGGAATGATGCCGGCGTTGGACGCACCGGGCGAGGCGATGCCCGGGCAGTTGGGGCCGATGATTCGGGTCTGCTCGCCCTTGGCCACGTTGTACGCCCAGAACGCGGCGGTGTCGTGCACCGGCACACCCTCGGTGATCACCACGGCAAGGTCGATGCCGGCGTCGATCGCCTCGATCACGGCGCCCTTGGTGAACTGCGGCGGTACGAAGATCACCGTGGCGTCCGCACCGGTGGCCTGCATGGCGTCGGCCACGCTGGCAAAGACGGGCAGTTCGGTGCCGTCGAAGTCGACCGTCTGGCCCGCCTTACGCGGGTTCACGCCGCCGACCACGTTGGTACCGGCCGCGAGCATCCGCCGGGTGTGCTTCATGCCCTCGGAGCCGGTCATCCCCTGGACGATGACCTTCGAGTCCTTGGTCAGCCAGATTGCCATCTCAGACCCCCGCAGCCGCGAGCTCGGCGGCGCGCTCGGCCGCTCCATCCATGGTGTCCACCCGCTCGACGAGCGGATTCGCGGCGTCGTCGAGGATTGCCCGACCCGCCTCGGCGTTGTTCCCGTCCAGCCGGACGACGAGCGGCTTGGTGACCTTCTCGCCCCGCTGCTCCAGCAGTTCCAGGGCCTGGACGATGCCGTTGGCCACCTCGTCGCAGGCGGTGATGCCACCGAAGACGTTGACGAAGACGCTACGCACCGCAGGGTCGGACAGGACGATCTCCAGCCCGTTGGCCATCACCGCCGCGCTCGCGCCACCACCGATGTCGAGGAAGTTCGCCGGCTTGACCCCGCCGTGCCGCTCGCCCGCGTACGCCACCACGTCAAGGGTGGACATGACCAGACCGGCACCGTTGCCGATGATGCCGACCTCGCCGTCGAGCTTGACGTAGTTGAGGTCCTTCTCCTTGGCCCGCTGCTCCAGCGGGTCCACGGCGGCCTGGTCGACCAGTGCCTCGTGGTCCGGGTGCCGGAACGCGGCATTGGCGTCCAGCGTCACCTTCGCGTCGAGGCAGAGCACCGTGCCATCTGCGGTCTTGGCCAGCGGGTTGACCTCCACCAGGGTGGCGTCCTCGGCGACGAACGTCTGCCACAGCTTGACCGCGATGGCGGTGATCTGGTCGGCCACCTCGGCCGGGAACTTGGCGGCGGCGACGATCTCCCGCGCCTTCGCCTCGTCCACCCCGACGTTGGCGTCGATAGCGATCTTGGCGACCTTGTCCGGGGTCTCCGCCGCGACCTGCTCGATGTCCATGCCACCAGCCACGCTGGCGATGCAGAGGAAGGTACGGTTGGCCCGGTCGAGCAGGTACGAGAAGTAGTACTCCTCGGCGATGTTCGCGGTAACCGTGATCATCACCTTGTGGACGGTGTGACCCTTGATGTCCATGCCCAGGATGTCGCCGGCCCGAGCCGTCGTCTCCTCAGCACCCTCGGCGAGCTTCACCCCGCCGGCCTTGCCACGGCCACCGACCTTCACCTGCGCCTTGACGACCACCCGGTCACCGAGGCGCTCGGCGATCGCCCGGGCCTCCTCCGGGGTCGTGGCGACGCCGCCGGCGAGCACGGGCAACCCGTGCCGCTCGAACAGGTCACGCCCCTGGTATTCGTACAGGTCCACGATTGTGTGTCCCGTCCCGTCTCCGCGACGCGCCGTCGCGCCGCCGCCAGCGTGAATTGAGTTGACGCCTGTCGTCAGATGAAACAGGCCATCGGCCGCAGCCTAGCGAGGCGGGCACCGCCGGCAACCGAGCGGGTGCGCGGTGTGCGGTAATGCACATGCCGACCGGAGCGCCGGCCGGCTCGGAGCGGTCCCCACCACCCGTCAGGCCCGCCCTAGCTTACCGGGCACCGACCGGCCGAAAAGTAGCCGATCGCCTGCATGATCTCCGCTTCGGGCCGGTCCCCGAAGTTGAGGGTGGCGGTCAGGCCGGTGCCGAAGACCCCCTGCATCATGCTGCTGTCCAACGCCGTGTACGCCCCGAGGTTGCCGAGCATCCGGGGATCGCGGAGTTTGACACAGACATACTTGTTGAACGCCCAGCGACGGCGGTAGACCTGCTCGACTGCCTCCCAGGGCAGCCAGACCGCCTGCCCCCGGGTGGGCCGCGTCTTGATCCACAGCCCGGTCGGGCCCACCGCCAGCACCGGCCCGCCCGAGGCGACCATCCAGTACTGCAGGCCGAACAACCCGCCGAAGGTCACGAGAAAAATCCCGAGCCCGATGAGGACCATCTCGGGGCTACCCGCCATCGCCATCAGCCCGAGCGGGCAACCGGCCATCAGAAGGACGAAAGCCATCAGCCCGCCGAAGAAGAGCAGGTATTTGCGCCCGCTCGGGCGTACGACGAAGGGCTGGTCCTCGGGAATCCGCTTCACCAGCGGTGCCGGCGCGACCGGAGGCTGTTGCCAACCACCGGGCCCCGCCGGCTGCTGGGGCCATGCCTGCTGCTGCGGCTGGGCGGGGCCACCCGATTGCTGGGGCCATGCCTGCGGGTTGGCCGGCTGCTGGGGCCATGCCTGTGGGGTGGGCGGCTGTTGGGGCCATCCGCCGGACGTGGGGGGCGGCTGCTGCGGGGGGACGGTCATGACTCGGCTCCTGGGGGCGGCGGTGTGGCATGCGGGTCATGTGGTGACGCGCACAGGCTACGGCCGGAAGTCACTCCGATGGAAAAATCGTCGACTCTTTCCGGCGGCTGCGTAACCCCGGCCGGAGGGCATCGTTGAGTCAGATGTCAGAGCGCGATCGAGCGCGATGGCGGGAGCGGCCGATGCCCTGTCGGTCGAGGGGTGGCGGCGGGGCATCGTGCATAGAGAGGCCGGACGTGTGAGGGGTGCGTCCGGCCTCTCCCCCGTCTTCGAATACCGCCTTCGGATGGACCGCCCGCTCGCGGCGAGTCAGGTGACCGGTGCGGTAAGTCAGGCGACCTGTTGGGCGACGTTCTGGTTGACCCAGTCCACGATCGATTTGGTCGTCGCACCGGGTGTGAAGATCTTCGCGACGCCGAGCCGCTCCAACTCCGGGATGTCGGCCTCCGGGATGATGCCGCCGCCGAAGACCATGATGTCCTCGGCCTCTCGCTCGGTCAGCAACTCCAGCACCCGCCGGAAGAGCGTCATGTGTGCCCCGGAGAGTACGGAGAGACCGATGATGTCGGCGTCCTCCTGGATGGCTGCCTCAACGATCTGCTCCGGTGTCTGGTGCAGCCCGGTGTAGATGACCTCCATACCGGCGTCCCGCAGGGCGCGAGCAACCACCTTGGCACCGCGATCGTGCCCGTCCAGCCCTGGCTTGGCCACGACGACCCGAATTCGAGAGCTCATCAGCGCAACACCTTTCCAGGGCGGCATCCGCGGCAACTACCTGAACGAACGGTAACCTGCCTCCCGCGCGCTTCGGAAGCCGGGAGCGACAGTGCTCCCTCCCGCGCCGGTCGGACAGCCATCGGGTCGACACCCGCCAGCAGTCGGGACCCGCCGCCAGATTGGCATCCAGCACCGGATCGGCGCCCGCCATCGGGTCGGCACAGTGGACCGCCTACCGGACCAGCGCCTACCGGAGCAGCCAGGGTGGCGCGGTGGCCCCTGGGGCAAGCAAGATGACGATCCGCCACCAGCCGCAAACGAAGCGCTACTAACGAAGGTATCCGCAAAACGTTACGACCTAGGCTATTCCATAGCGGACAGCCGCACTCCGTATTAGTGATTTGCGCGGTGCGGCTTGTGAGTCGCCTGGGGGTTGGCTACCGTGTCCAACGGTTGCCATCAGGCCCACAGCCGGGTGACGACGCGGTGATCCAGTGTTCATCTCGCTACACGACACTGGCGAAGCCGCCTTATTGACCCGATAACGGAGGATGTGCGTGCGCCAGCGCTTGTCGTCTGAGCCCGACCGATATCGCGGTCGGCGTCGCGTCCCCACTCCTCCTCGCAGCCGCTACGCCGCAGTCGTAACCTCCGCCTTCGTTGGCGCGGGCATCGTGGCCCTCGGCGCCGGCGCCATGCCGGACGCCAAAACGGTCAACCCCAGCGCGCTCGCCGCCGAACTGGAGAGCGACACCCAGATCAGCGCCGATGCCGCAGCCCGCGCCGCTGACGCCGATCGCGCCTCCCGCGACAACCCCCGCGACAACGTCGAGGCGGCGACGACCGACGCGTCAAACGACGTCTGCCTCCTGCCACTGCGCGGCTACCAGTTCACCACCCCCTATGGGATGCACTGGGGCAAACTGCACACCGGCATCGACCTTGCCGCCGCCGAAGGCACCCCCTACCAGGCCATTCGCGCCGGCACGGTGACTAAGGCAGGCTGGTTCGGTGGCTACGGCTACGCCGTGATCATCAAGCACACCGACGGCAGCGAGGCGATCTACGGACACTCGTCCAAGCTGACGGTCAAGGAAGGCCAGCAGGTCAAGGCTGGCGACCAGCTCGGCCTGGTGGGCAGCACCGGCCACACCTATGGGCCTCAACTACATCTCGAGGTCCATGTCAATGGCGAGCCGAAGGACCCGATTCCGTGGCTCCAGGAGCGGGGAGTGGACATCAAGCTGGAAATGCAGCCAAGCTTCGCGGATGTCACCAGCTCCTGACTCTTTGCGCTGTCCAACCTACCGCCCGGACCTCACGGTTCGGGCGGTTTTTCGTTGATCACTCTCGGTAAAAGTTTCCTACGCCACAACAGGTGATGTGAGCGACACCACGCCGGTACTCCACCTGCCTGCCGGTCAGTAACTGGCGATACCCGGACAACGACCCCGACCACCGCGGCTCGTCGTCCGCCCATCGGCGACCGACCTTCTACCCCTTTTCCCTGGTCAAAGGCGCGGCAAACAAATATTTGCCAGTCCGTGCCCCTCGACCACGAAGGTTCCCCCGTGCAGGAAAACGAGTCGCTCGAGAACCACCACGACACCCCTGAACGCGACGCCGAAGTGGGCCGTCACCGGGTGCGCAGCAGACTGAGCACAGGCCGTACCCCCTACCTCGCCACCGCCCTCGTAGCGCTGGTCGGCTTCGGTATCGCGGGCATCTCCGCCGCCGTCACCCCCGACGAGCAGGACGCCACCGAGACCACCGCTGTCGCTCTGGACGAGCGGGCCCGGGCCGAAGCTGCCGACCGCGCGGACCGCTCCTCGCGGGACGACGCCACCGCTGACCCGACGTCGACCTCATCGGCTCCCAGCCCCTCAGCCACCACCGAGGCACCCGCGACCGAGACCCCCACCGCTGAGGCCACCCCCAGCAAGGCGGCAGCGCCCGCGACGAAGAAGGCCACCACGGCGGCCAAGCCCAAGGCGGACTGGGTAAACCCGATGCCCGGCGCCTCGACCACCTCCTGCTACGGGCAGCGGTGGGGCACCCTGCACGCCGGTATCGACCTGGCCATGCCAGCGAACACCCCGGTGGTCGCCGCAGCGGCCGGCACCGTCGTCAACACCGGCTGGGCCTTCACCGGCTACGGCATCTCCGTGGTCATCGACCACGGCAACGGCTACCTGACGCACTACGCCCACCTGAACGAGACCACGGTGAACGTCGGCCAGAAGGTCAGTGCCGGCACCCTCATCGGCCGCGAGGGCTCCACCGGTGACTCGACCGGACCGCACCTGCACTTCGAGGTGCACAACGGCCTGTGGAACCAGGTCGACCCCGGTCCGTGGATGCGGGCCCGGGGCGTCGACCTCGGCTGCTGAGACGCTACCCGTACCTCCCCCGACGCGAAGCCCGGTCTGGCAGCTGCCAGACCGGGCTTCGCGATGTATGGGGTCCGAGAAACCGGGTCAGAGCTTCTCGATCGGCGCATGCCGCAGCACGAGCCACAGCGTCTGGTCACCGAAGTCGATCTGGGCACGCGCACCCGGACCGTGCCCCTCGACCGCGACCACCCGGCCCAGCCCGTAGCGCTGGTGGTTGACCCGGTCCCCAGCCGCCACCTTGGGGCCCCGGGGCAGTTCACTGGCGGTGGCGAGCCGGCTGCCATCGACTCCGAGGCGCTGGGCCAACTGGGCCGCCTTAGGCGTACCCCCGGCGAAGCCGCTGCCCCGGCCCGCCGGCTGCCGGTCGACGTCGGCCCGGCCGCCCACCCCGCCGCCGGTACCGGACCAGGACGTGTAGGAGCCGCCGGTACGCTCCCAGCGCACCAGGTCGGCCGGGAGCTCCTCCAAGAAGCGCGACGGCGGATTGTAGGAGGGCTGCCCCCACGCCGAACGGGTCACCGCGCGGGACAGGTAGAGGCGCTGGCGGGCCCGGGTGATACCAACGTAGGCCAGCCGCCGTTCCTCCTCCAGCTCCCGGGTGTCGCCCAGCGAGCGCAGGTGGGGGAAGACGCCATCCTCCAGCCCGGTGAGGAACACCACCGGGAACTCCAGCCCCTTGGCGGTGTGCAGGGTCATCAGGGTGACCACGCCCTGGTGGTCCGGGTCGTCGGAGGGGATCTGGTCGGCGTCGGCAACCAGCGCCACCTGTTCCAGGAAACCGGCCAGGGTCGCCCCCTGCCCGTCCTCGGCCTGGGCCTCGAACCGCTCGGTGTACTCCCGGGCGACGCTCACCAGCTCCTGGAGGTTCTCCACCCGACCGGCGTCCTGCGGGTCCAGGCTCTCCTCAAGTTCGCTGAGATAGCCGGAGCGGGTCAGCACCGCCTCCAGCACCTCCTCGGGCAGCGCGGTGGCGGACATCTCGCGGAGGTCGTCGAGGAGGGCGACGAAGTCGCCGATGCCGTTCGCCGCACGGGTGGAAATGCCGGGTGCGTCCACCGCCCGGCGCAGTGCCGCGCCGAAGGAGATCCGGTCGCGGGCAGCCAGCGCCTCCACGCACGCCTCCGCCCGGTCCCCGATGCCCCGGCGCGGCGTGTTGAGGATGCGTCGCAGGCTCACCGTGTCGTCGTCGTTGACCACCGCCCGCAGGTAGGCCAGTGCGTCGCGGACCTCCTTGCGCTCGTAGAAGCGCACCCCGCCGACCACCTTGTAGGGGAGCCCGACCCGAATGAACACCTCTTCGAAGACCCGGGACTGGGCGTTGGTGCGATAGAACACCGCCACCTCACCCGGACGAGCCTCGTCGTCGTCGCAGAGTCGGTCGATCTCCCGGGCCACCCAGTCCGCCTCGGCGTGCTCGGTGTCGGCAACATAGCCGACGATCTGCTCACCGGCGCCCTGCTCGCTCCACAACCGCTTGGGTTTCCGGGAGGCGTTGTTGTCGATCACCGCGTTGGCGGCGTTGAGGATGGTCTGGGTGGAACGGTAGTTCTGCTCCAGCAGGATGGTCCGGGCATCCGAGAAGTCCCGCTCGAACTCCAGGATGTTACGGATCGTCGCGCCCCGGAACGCGTAGATCGACTGGTCGGCGTCACCAACCACACACAGCTCGGCCGGGGGCAGTTCGACGTCACCACCGCCCACCAGTTGCTTGATCAGAACGTACTGGGCGTGGTTGGTGTCCTGGTATTCGTCCACCAGCACGTGCCGGAACCGTCGGCGGTAGCTCTCCGCGACGTGCGGGTGCGCCTGGAGCAGGTGCACCGTCGTCATGATCAGATCATCGAAGTCGAGCGCGTGCGCCTCCTTGAGGCGCTGCTGGTAGCGGGTGTAGACCTCGGCCAGGGCCCGCTCGTTGGGGCCCTTCGCCCGACCGGCGAACTCCTCCGGATCGACCAGCTCGTTCTTGAGATTGGAGACCTGGGCCGCCAACCCCCGCGCCGGATAACGCTTCGGATCAAGGTCGAGCTCACGCGCCACCATCTGCATCAACCGCCGCGAGTCGTCGGCGTCGTAGATGGAGAACGTCGACTTCAACCCAGCGTGCTCATGTTCGGCACGCAGGATACGTACGCAGGCCGAGTGGAAGGTCGACACCCACATCAGCCGGGCCCGGGGACCGACCAGAGCGGCCACCCGCTCCTTCATCTCCGCCGCGGCCTTGTTGGTGAAGGTGATCGCGATGATCTCGCCCGGATGCACCTGCCGGGCGGCCAGCAGATAGGCGATCCGATGGGCGAGTACTCGGGTCTTGCCCGAGCCCGCGCCCGCCACGATCAGCAACGGCGGGCCCGCATGGGTCACCGCGTCCCGCTGGGGACCGTTGAGGCCGGTCACCAGAGCCTGTGGATCCAGACCGGACGGCGACTGAGGGCGTGGTGACGACGGGGACGGCGACGACGACGAGACCGACGGTGGGTCGCCGATGGGCGGGATTTCGAAGAGAGCATGCATCGCGTGGCGAGTCTATGTCGCCGGTAGGACATCCCCACACTGCCCGCCCCTCCCCCGATCGACGTCGTGCCGCCGTATGACAAGGTCTGGCGTGTTCCTGCCTGGTCGAGAACGATGACCGGGTAGCGCCTTGAACCTCCCCGTACCCCCACTTGGGAGAAGAACATGAGTCAACCGCGTTCGCGCGGCCGCGTACTGCGACGCCTCGCGGTACCCGCCCTCGCGCTGGCCCTCGTCGGCGCCCTGCCGATCGCCAGCGGCCCGACACCGGCAGCCGCCAGTCCGACCACCAACCTGACCCCGGTCTCGATCTCCTACGGATCGGGCCTCGGCAAGACGGTCAAGGGCAACTTCCTGAGCTACAACGACTTCCACGGTGCGATCGACCCGCCGACCGGCAGCGGAGCCACCGTCAACGGCACCCCCGCCGGTGGGGTGGAATACCTGTCGACCTGGCTGAACAAGCTGCGTGCCGAGGCCCGCGCCGAAGGCCGGAAGACCACCACAGTCGGTGCCGGCGACCTGATCGGCGCGACCCCCCTGGTCAGCGCCGCGTTCCACGACGAACCCACCATCGAACTGATGGACCAGATCGGGCTGGACATCAGCTCCGTCGGCAACCACGAGTTCGACGAGGGCGTCGACGAGCTGCTGCGCCTCAACCGGGGCGGCTGCCACCCGGTCGACGGCTGCCAGGACGGCGACGGCTTCAACGGGGCGAAGTTCACCTACCTGGCTGCCAACACCGTCAACAAGCGGACCGGGCTACCGATCCTCCCGCCGGTGGCCATCCGGCACGTCGGCGGCGTACCGGTCGGCTTCGTCGGGGTCACCCTCGAAGGCACCCCGGACATCGTCAACCCGGCCGGCATTACCAACGTCGAGTTCAAGGACGAGGTCGAGACCGCCAACAAGTGGGCCGCCCGGCTCAAGCTGCTCGGCGTACGGGCCATGGTCCTGCTGATCCACGAGGGTGGCGCCCAGTCGCCGCCGCCGAGCACCCCCGGGGTCTCCGACTGCGCCAACTTCTCCGGCCCGATCGTGCCGATCGTGGCGGGCCTGCGCCCCGAGTTCGGCCTGGTCGTCTCCGGGCACACCCACCGGTTCTACTCCTGCTCGCTGCCGAACTCCTCCGGCGCGCACAGCGTCGTCACCAGCGCCGGCACCAACGGACAGCTGATCACCGACATCGACTACACGCTGGACCGGCGAACCGGCCGGTTCGCCGAGATCACCGCGCGCAACGTGATCGTCGAGAACGGGGTGCGCAACCCGGACGGTAGCTGGCAGGAGACCACCCCGGGCAACTACGTCCGCAACCCGGACCTGGTCAACCCGGCTACGAAGGCCCTGGCCGACAAGTACCGCCAGGCGGTCGCCCCGATCGCCAACCGGGTCATCGGACGGATCACCGGCGACATCACGCGCGACGTCCAGCCCAACCAGGAGAGCCCGATGGGCGACGTCATCGCCGACGCCCAGCTCGCCTGGACCACCGCCAACGGCGCGCAGCTCGCCCTGATGAACCCGGGCGGAATCCGGGCCTCCCTGCCGTACGCCGCCTCCGCCGGTGACGAGGAACCCGGCGAGGTGACCTACGGCGAGGCGTTCACCGTGCAGCCGTTCAACAACCTGGTGGTGACGCAGACCCTGACCGGGGCGCAGCTCAAGGATGTGTTGGAGCAGCAGTTCCCGGGCTTCGGTGGGCAGACCACCCAACGCGTCCTCCAGGTCTCGGCCGGCTTCACCTACTCGTACGACACCACGAAGCCGGCGGGCGAGCGGGTCAGCGAGCTGAAGCTGGGCGGTACGCCGATCGACCCGGCGGCCAGCTACCGGGTCACCACCAACGACTTCCTGGCCAACGGTGGCGACGGGTTCACCACCCTGCGGGAGGGCACCGCCCGCTCCACCGCGCCCGGATTCGACGTCGACGCGCTGGTGGCCTACCTCGGCGCGGCTCCGGTGGCCCCCGGTCCGGCCAACCGCATCACCCGGCTGGGCTGAAAGGAAGGGCCCCTTCTTATCGTTTTTTGTATAGGAAGGGGCCCTTCCTAACTCGAATGCTTGCGCGAGGCCACGCCACTCGGCATACTCGACCGCGTGATCGAGCAGGTGCGTGCCTACTTTTACTACGGCTCCGGGAGTCCGGCAGCCGTGGGTCGCACCTGATCAACTGACCTACCGAAAGCCCCGGGCTCCTGGAGCCCGGGGCTTTCTGCTTCGGGATCCGGACACCGCGGCCTGTCTGAAGAGGGAGTGCCCGATGATTACCAACATGGTGGAACAGCCCGCCGACGCCGAAGCCAGCATGCCGACCGATCCGTCCGCCGATGCCCGGGCCAGCGCGCCATCCGGGCCGTCTGCTGATGGTCCCCAAGCCAGTACGCCATCCGGACCGTCCGTCAACGCTCCCCAAGCCAACGGTGGGGCAGGGACCGGAACTGGCACGGACGCTCCCGCCGCAGCAGCACGTATCGCTGCCATCCGCGAGCGGATCGATGAAATCGACGACACGCTCATCGCACTGTGGCAGGAGCGGTCGGCCCTGTCCCAGCAGGTCGGTGCCACCCGGATGGCGTCGGGCGGGACCCGGCTCGTGCTGTCCCGGGAACGGGAGATCGTCGAACGCTTCCGGGAGGCGTTGGGAGCCGACGGTACACAGCTCGCACTGCTCCTGCTGCGGGCCGGCCGCGGTCCCCTGTGAACGTTGCCCTGACCAGTCGCGCCACCACAGCCGGCGAAACCGGCGGAGCGCCTCACGCGCCACAGCCGGCACCACCACAGCCGGCACCGCCCACCACGCACCGCGTGCTACCGACGGCGAACCCGGCGGTGTGCGTACCCGCACTGGCGGGAAGAACGAAGCGGGGCTTGCCGGAGTCGATCCTCCGGCAAGCCCCGCTGATCCGAGCCTGTGCTGCGGCGCCGATCAGGCCTCGTGGCTGACGACGATCTCCCGCTTCTCGGCGAAGTGGCAGGCGCTGTCGTGGTCGGAGCCGGGACGCAGGGTCAGCGCCGGCACCTCCGTGGCGCAGATGTCCTGCGCCTTCCAGCACCGGGTACGGAACCGGCAGCCCGACGGCGGGTCCACCGGGCTCGGCACGTCACCGGTCAACCGGATGATCGCCTTGTTCTCCCGGCTGGTCGGGTCCGGCACCGGGACGGCGGAGAGCAGCGCCTGGGTGTACGGGTGGGTCGGGCGCTCGTAGATCTCCTCGTCGGTGCCGACCTCGGCGACCCGCCCCAGGTACATGACCGCGACGCGGTCGGAGAGGTGGCGGACCACGGAGAGGTCGTGCGCGATGAAGATGTACGACAGTCCGAACTCGTCCTGGAGCTTGCCGAGCAGGTTCATCACCTGCGCCTGGATGGAGACGTCGAGCGCGGAGACCGGCTCGTCACAGACGATGATCTCCGGCCGTAGGGCCAGTGCTCGGGCGATACCGATCCGCTGCCGCTGACCGCCAGAGAACTGGTGCGGGTAGCGGTTGATGTGCTCGGGGTTGAGCCCGACCACATCGAGCAGGTCCATGACCTTGCCCCGCCGGCTGCCCTTCGGAGCCACTTCGGGGTGGATCTCGAACGGCTCGCCGATCAGGTCACCGACGGTCATCCGGGGGTTGAGCGAGGTGTACGGGTCCTGCATGACCAGCTGGATCTGCCGGCGCATCCGGCGCATCTCGCTGCCCTTGAGCCCGAAGATCTCCTTGCCCTTGTAGCGCACCGACCCCGAGGTGGGGCGCTCCAGGTTCATCAGCACCCGGGCCAGCGTGGACTTGCCACAGCCGGACTCGCCCACCACGCCGAGGGTCTCGCCCTTCTTCAGGTCGAGCGATACCCCGTCCACGGCCTTGACCTGGCCGATGGTCTTCTTGAAGACGATTCCCCTGGTCACTGGGTAGTGCTTGACCAGGTCGCGGACTTCGAGGATGTTCTCAGTCACGGTTCACCAGATCCTCAGCGAAGTGGCAGGCGCTGCCCCGGGTGGGGCCGATCTGCAGCAGCGGGGGCACCTTCTCCCGGCACACCGGCTGCACCATCGGGCAACGCGGGTTGAACGGGCACCCGGCGGGGATGTTCAACAGGCTCGGCGGGAGCCCCTTGATCGTCCGCAGCTCCTGGCCTTTCTCATCGATCCGCGGGATCGAGTCGAGCAGACCAATCGTGTACGGGTGTGAGGGCTTCGCGTACAGCTCGTGTACGTCCGCCTCTTCGACGATACGCCCGGCGTACATCACCGCGATCCGGTCCGCGACGTCGGCGACCACGCCCAGGTCGTGCGTGATCAGGATCAGGCCCATCTGCCGCTCACGCTGCAGCTCGGCCAGCAGGTCCATGATCTGCGCCTGCACGGTCACGTCGAGCGCGGTGGTCGGCTCGTCGGCGATCAGCACCTCGGGGTCGAGCGCGAGCGACATCGCGATCATGACGCGCTGCCGCATACCGCCCGAGAACTGGTGCGGATAGTTGTTGATCCGCCCCTTCGCGTTCGGGATCTGCACCAGGTCGAGCATCTCGATGGCGCGCTTCTTGGCGTCGGCGCGGCTCATGCCCCGGCGGAACCGGAACTGCTCGGCGATCTGGAACCCAACGGTGAAGACCGGGTTCAACGCGGAGAGCGCGTCCTGGAACACCATCGCGATGCCCTCGCCGCGGATCCGCCGCCGCTCCTCGGGCGACATCTTCAGCATGTCGCGGCCGTGGAACCGGACCTCGCCACCGGTGACGAAGCCGGGCGGGGTGTCGAGGATGCCCATGATGGTCTGGGCGGTCACGCTCTTGCCGGAGCCGGACTCTCCCAGCACGGCAAGGGTCTCGCCCGCGTCGACGTGGTAGGTCACCCCATTGATGACCTTGGCCACGCCGTCCCGGGTGCGGAATTCCACCCGGAGGTCCTCGACCTCAAGAAGGCGGCCGGAAGGACGTCCGGAGGCATCCGCTGCGGACCGCTCGGAAACGAGTATGTCGGACACAGGATCTCCTACCGGAGTTTCGGATCGAGAGCCTCGCGCACTGCCTCACCGAGGGTGACGAAGCTGAGTACGGCGGCGACGAGGAACGCGGAGGGGAAGAGCAGCAGGTGCGGCGAGACCCGGATCAGGTTCCGCGCCTCGCTGATCATGATGCCCCAGGACACCACCGGCGACTTCAGGCCGACACCGAGGAACGACAGGGTCGCCTCGGCGCCGATGAACGACCCGATGAGGATCGTCGAGTAGACCAGCAGCGGAGCCATGCAGTTCGGCAGCAGGTGCTTGAAGATGATCCGCCCCGACCCGGCACCGAGTGCTCGCGCCGCCACGACGTAGTCGGCGTCCTTGGCGGCCAGCACCGCCGACCGCATGATCCGCATGGACACCGGCCAGGTCAGCACCACCAGGGACATGATTACCAGTCCCATGATGCGCCACTCGTTGTTGTCCGACCCAGGCGCGTTGAAGGTGAAGAGAATCACGATCGCACCGAGTACGAACGGCAGGCCGAAGAAGACGTCGGCGATCCGGGACAGGATCGAGTCCACCCAACCGCCCTTGAACCCGGCGATCATGCCCATCGCACCACCGATGAGGACCGTGCCGATGGTGGAGAGCAGCGCAACGATGATCGAGGCGCGTGCACCGTAGATCACCCGGGAGTAGACGTCCTGGCCCAGCACGTCGTAGCCGAACCACGCCTCGCCCGACGGCTTGGCCAGGCTGTTCGTCAGCGTGCCGTACGCCGGGTCCTTGCTGGTAAACAGCCACGGGAAGGCGGCGACCACCACGAAGAAGCCGATGAACACCACGGAGATCCAGAAGAGCGGCTTGCGGCGCAGGTCCATCCAGGCGTCGCCCAGCAGCCCACGCGGCTTCTCCCGCTTGGCGTTGGCGGGCATGCCAGCGTCCGGCGGTGCGGTGCCGCCGGCAACGGTGGGTGCCTCTGCCGGCGGAGTCGTGACTGCCGATCCGATTGTGGGGTCACTCATAGCGGATCCTCGGGTCCAGGGCGGCGTAGAGCAGGTCGACCACCAGGTTCATGAGCAGATAGACGAGCACCAGGATCACGACGATGGAGACCACCGTCGCGCCTTCCTTGGTGACGATCGCCCGGAAGACCTCTCGACCAATTCCGTTGATATTAAAGATACCCTCAGTTACGATCGCGCCACCCATGAGGCCGCCGAGGTCGGTACCGAGGAACGTGATCACTGGAATCATCGAGTTACGCAGCAGGTGAACTCCCACCACCCGGCGCATGGGTAGCCCCTTGGCGATGGCGGTCCGCACGTAGTCGGCACGACGGTTCTCCGCGATGCTCGTCCGAGCCAACCGGGCGATGTACGCCATGGAAGTGCTACCAAGGACGAATCCAGGTATCAGCAATTCGGCGAAGGGCACGTCGCTGGAGACGGTGGGGTTGACGATGCCCCACTTGACACCGAACAGGTACTGCAGCACGAAGCCGGTGACGAAGGTCGGGATCGCGATCAGGAACAGCGTCGAGACCAGGACCAGGTTGTCCAGGAAGCCGTTACGCCGCAGACCGCTCAGCACGCCGGCGGTGATGCCGATCAGGGCCTCGACGGCCAGCGCGACAAGAGCCAGCTTGAGGGTGTTGGGGTAGGCAGCGGCAATCAGTTCGTTGATCGACCGGCCACCGTACGTGGTACCGAAGTCCCCCTGGAACAGGTTCTGCATGTACTTGGCGTACTGCACAACGAGCGGCTGGTCGAGCGCGTATTTCTCGATCATGCCGGCGATGTAGGAGTCTGGGCAGCGGCGGTCACCGCATTTCCCAGCGAAGGGGTCGCCGGGCACTGCCCAGACGAGCCAGTAGATCAGGAACGTGGTCCCGATGAAGACGGGAACCAGTTGGAGCAGCCGCCTCAGAACATAACGGCCCATGGGTCCTCCAGACAGGAGCGCGTCGGGCGCCCGACACGGGTGGCAGATGCGCGCCGGAAACGTGGCAGACGCACCCCGGCGATACCGCCTCGGGTCGGGCCGCCAAGGATCTGGCGGCCCGACCCGGGGTCGGAACTAGTTACCTACTAGAGCTCGACCGAGGAAAGATCGATCTCACCAACGTTGGTGACTTCGATCTTCTTCAGCTTCTCCGAGTGCGCCCACTGCTCGTTGTAGAAGTACACCGGGATGCTCGGGGTGTCCTTGTCGACCAGGGCGACCGCCTCAGCGAACTTGGCGTGCGCAGCGTCGATGTCGACAGCCGCCGTGCCCTCCCTGTAGAGCCGGTCGACCTCCTTGTTGCTGTAGAGACCGTCGTTCGAGGAACCGCCGGTCACGTACAGCGGGCCGATCCAGTTCTCCACGTCCGGGTAGTCCTGCTGCCAGGCCGCCCGGTACGGGCCCTTCATCTCGTGGTTGTTGATCATCTGACGGAACACCGCGAAGGTCGGGATGCCCTCGGCGCGGGCGTTGATGCCCAGCGTGTTCTTCACGCTCTGCGCGACGGCCTCCATCCACTCCTTGTGGCTGGCGTCAGCGTTGTAGTAGAAGACCATCTCGCCCTGGAAGCCACCGGCCTTGGCGAGCAGCGCCTTCGCCTCGTCCGGGTTGTAGGTGCAGGAGGTGCAGTTGCCCTCCTTGTTCCCCGGGGCGAGCGGGTTGGCCCAGCTGTCGGACGGCTTCTTCGAGTTGAAGAAGACCTTCTCGGTGATCTCTGCCCGGTTGACGGCCAGCGAGACGGCCCGACGCAGGTCGGCGTTCTGGTAGCGCTTGTCATAGATCGGGAAGGCGATCAGAGCGCTGGTCGGGACCGGCACGTTCTTGGCCCGGTCACCCAGGTCGCTCTTCCACTTGTCACCGGCGAGCGACGAGGTCGGCACCTGCTCCATGAAGTCCAGCTGGCCGGAGAGCAGGTCGTTGTAGGCGGCGGTGTCGTCCTGGTAGATCTTGACGGTCACGTCCTTGAACTTGACCTTGTCTTCCAGGGTGTAGTCGTCGAAGCGGGTCAGCTTGATCTCGACGTTGTCCTGCCACGAGACGAACTTCACCGGGCCGTTACCGATCGGCTTCTTACCGAAGGCGTCCGGGGTGGAGGTGAAGAAGGCGTCCGGCAGCGGCACGAACGCGCTGTAGCCGAGCTTGGTCGGGAAGATCGAGAACGGCGCCGACAGGGTCACCTTGAAGGTGTGGTCGTCGACGACCTCCAGGCCCTTCATCGTCTTGCTCGTCGGCTCCGGGGCCTTCTGCGGGCCGTCGGCACCGTCCGGGTCCTCGGTGTGGACGTCCGCGTAGCCCTCGATGTCGCTGAAGAAGCTGGCACCCTGCGCCGCGTTCGGCGAGTAGGCGCCCCAGTTCCAGGCGTCAACGAAGTTCTTCGCCTTGACCTCGGTACCGTCGTGGAACTTGGTACCCTTCTTGATCTTGATGGTGTAGACCTTGGAGTCGGTGGTTTCGATCGACTCGGCAAGGGCGTTGACCGGGTTGCCACCGTCGTTCGGGTACCGCACCAGACCGGTCCACATGAAGTCGATGATCTTGCCGCCACCGGTCTCGGTGGTGCTGGCGGGGACCAGACCGACCTCGGGCTGGGTGCCGTGGATCGTGATGGCGCCATCGGTGCTTCCGCCCGAGGTGTCGCCTCCGTCCCCACTGTTGCAGCCAGCAGCGACGAGCACGACAGCCGCGCTGACCGCGACCGCGCTCGCGCGCTTCGAGACTCTCATTACTGGGGCCTCCTCTTTCATTACCTGGGTCTTCGCCGTGTGGTTCTACACGTCGTAGGGGTGACGCCGACCGGCCGCCCGAAGGTTGACACGGACCGCCGGAAAGCTACCGCAGGGAATCGGGACACCCCAGATGCACCGATGATCCGCCGGGCTCGCCCACCCACCGCACGCCCACCACCGCAACCGGTTTCCTTCGCTCCGGGGCAGCCTGGGACAGGCCGTCGGGGAGTGTCGGGCGTACCAGCCGGGTGACTCACGCAGGGGGGTGAAGCGCTTGCAACTGTGACACCGCCTGGCCTGTTGCGTGAAGGTGCCGTTATCAAGACGTTAGTTGCCTGGTGCGCTGCCGATACTGAAGAAAGATCGTTTTTCGCCCCGGAAAGGCGGCCCTGACCAGCAATTCCGTCATAGCCGCCGATACCTCACGCTGCGCGTAGGCTCAGCTTTCATGAGCTTTCCCGCCTCAGTACCACCACTTTCCGACGTACGACGTGCACTGGCCGTATTCGCCCATCCGGACGATATAGATTTTGGCTCAGCGGGCACCATTGCCAGCTGGGTAGATGAAGGTATCGAGGTCACGTACCTGCTCATCACCCGGGGGGATGCCGGTGGGTTCGACGACACACCCCGCGACGAGTTGCCCTTGCTCCGGGAGCGGGAACAGCGAACCGCCGCCGCCGCTGTCGGCGTACACGAGGTGAACTTCCTCGACGGGTACTCCGACGGGACCCTCTCTCCCACCCTGGCCCTCCGCCGAGACATCACCGCAGCGATCCGCCGGGTACGACCCGACCGGGTGCTGACCAGCTCGCCGCTACGCCGCTGGGAGCACCTCACCGGGCCGAGCCACCCCGACCATCTCGCCGCCGGGGAGGCGACCACCTGTGCCATCTACCCGGACGCGCGCAACCCGTTCGCCTTTCCGGAGCTCCTCCAGGAAGGCTTGGAGCCGTGGGTGGTCCGCGAGGTGTGGTACGCCGGTGGGCCCGACCCGGATCATGTTGTGGACATCACCGACAAGTTCGAACAGAAGGTAGCGGCGCTACGAGCACATACTTCGCAGACTGCTCATCTGGACCTGGAAAACTGGCTGCGGGAATGGCTCGGTGCCACCGCGCGGGCCGCCGGGCTACCGGAGGGTCGGTTGGCTGAATCGTTCACCGTGCTTCGTACGGAGTGACGCCACCAGACCGTGCTTCGTACGGAGTGGCCCTCGCCGGTTCGGCCGATCGAGACCAGCCGAACCGGCCCAAAGATCAGACCAATCGACGATCCGCTGCCCAGCGGGAAAGCTCGTAACGATTGGACATTTGGAGCTTGCGCAGGACGTTCGAGACATGGGTCTCCACCGTCTTGATGGAGATGTACAGCTCCTTGGCGATCTCCTTGTAGGCGTACCCCCGGGCGAGTAGCCGCAGCACCTCACGCTCCCGGTTGGTGAGCTGGTCCAGCTCCGGATCGGCGACCGGAGTGTCCGGACGGGCGGCAAAGGCATCCAGCACGAACCCGGCCAGCCGGGGGCTGAACACCGCGTCGCCGTCGGCCACCCGCCGGATCGCCGCAGTCAGTTCGTCCGGCGAGATCGTCTTGGTGACGTACCCCCGGGCACCGGCCCGGATCAGGCCGATCACGTCGTCCGCCGCATCGGAGACGCTCAGCGCCAGGAATCGGACCTGCGGATGGCTGCGCCGCATCGCGTCCAGCACCGCCCGGCCACCCCCATCGGGCATGTGTACGTCGAGCAGCACCACGTCCGGCTCCAGGGCGGCGATCCGGGTGACCGCCTCGGCCACGGTGCTCGCCTCGCCGACCACCTCCACGTGCGCGCCCAGTTCCGCCCGAACCCCCGCCCGGAACATGGCATGGTCGTCGACCAGGAACACCCGCAGCTGGCGGGGGACCTCGACGCTACCGGTCGACTCGCTCGGCTGGTCAGTCATGATCTTTTCCTGTCCTTCCTGCGCTGCCGGGGGTCGGCAGGGTCAGCCGCACCTCGGTACCGCTGCCCGGTTCGCTGCGGATCTCCGCCCGACCGCCGTGCCGGTCCATCCGACCAATGATCGAGCCACGTACGCCGTGCCGATGGTCCCCCACCGTAGTCGGGTCGAAGCCCGCGCCACGATCCCGTACGAAGACACTGATCTGCTCCGGCTCGACCTCGGCGTAGAGCGACACCGTCTGGACCTTGGCGTGCCGGGCGGCGTTGACCAGCGCCTCACGGGCGGCGGCGACCAGTGCCCCGACCCGTTCGTCGGTCTCCCGGTCGCCCACCACCACCGTCTCCACGGTCACCGCGTAGGTGTCCTCCACCTCCGCCGCGGCCTGTTCCAGCGCGGCGGCGAGCCGTTCGGTTGGCGAGGCGGTGGGCTTGTACAGCCAGTTACGCAAGGACCGCTCCTGGCCTCGGGCCAGCCGCTGCACCGTCTTCACATCGTGCGCGTTACGCAGGATGAGCGCGAGGGTGTGCAGTACCTGGTCGTGCACCATGGCGGCCAACTCGGCCCGCTCCTGTTCCCGGATGCGCCCCTCGCGCTCCGCGCGGAGCTGGTTGAAGGTCCGCCAGAGGACGGGTGCGGCCACCACCCCGACTCCGGCGAGCCCGACCAGCGCGAAGATCACACCGTTGAACACCGCGTCGAAGTTGTCCTGCGGGGAGTAGACGGCGACCACGCCGATGATGCCGACGGCGACGAGCACCCCACCACCGATGAAGCGCAGGATAAAGGCGCGTCGGTCGCTCTCCTCCACCACCGCGGCGAGCCACGGCACCGACAGCGACTCGCTGCTCTGCTGTCGACGTCCGGGGGCGGACTGGTGCCAGATCACCCCCGCGCCAACCGCGATGATCGCCACCAGCCACCCGGCGGTGCTGACCACACCGATCGAGTCGAACACCAGGACCTGCACCATGATCATGCCGAGTCCGATGGCCACGAACGGCAGAAGCTGGAAGACGTCCCGTGGCGGGGGTGTCTCGGCGGTGTCCGTCCGAAGTGGGACGACCGCCCAGAAGGCCGCGTAGAGCAGCACACCGAGCCCGCTGAGTCCGAGCAGTACGGCGAACGCGACTCGGACCCGTACCACGGAGATGCCCAGGTGCTCGGCGATGCCGGAGGCCACTCCGGCGACCATCCGGTGGTCACGGGAGCGGTAGAGGCGAGGTGGTTCGGTGGCGATGCTGATCGGGGGACTCCTTGTCTTGGCGGGCCTGCCCGGCCGATCTCCGTAAGCTCGTCCTGCCGGCCTGCCCGGCCGGCTACACACCGCTGGCCATCCGATCGTCACACGGGCCCGGTTTCCCCGGCTACGGGGTAAGTCCCTGGTCGTTGGGCAGGCAGATCTCAGGGTGTGCTCAGGGTCGGGTCCTGAGGCCGGTCGGGTGGTGGACGGACGAGGATTCGGAGTATGACCGACGAAGCTGCCGAGCCCCGCCGGCCGGCTACGGGGGAGGGCACACCAGGGCCAGCCGGACCGTCGCCAGCCAGCGGGCCAACCCCACCCCCCAACTCCGGGTACGGTCCTCCGCCCGACCCGCCCCCGCCGGGAACCGCCGGCTTCACCACCCGGTACGGCCTGATCCGGCCCCGGCAGGGTCGTTACCTGGCCGGGGTCTGCGCGGCGATCGGTCGAGCCACCAACACCGACCCGATCCTGTGGCGGGTGCTGGTGGCGGTACTGGGCTTCTTCGGGGGGATCGGCATCCTGGTCTACGTCGCGGCGTGGCTGATCATCCCGGGCGAGGGGGACACCGCCTCCCCGGTGGAGGCGATGCTGGGCCGGGGTCGGTCGAGCACCTCCCCGGTCACGGTGCTCGTACTGGGCATCCTGGTCGCGTTGGGCTTCGGCTACGTCGTGACCGATGCGTTCCGGGCCGTCCTGCTCGGCGCGGCGATCCTCATCGGCGGTGCGCTACTGATAAACCGGAACACCAACCGTAATCAGGCCACCGAGGCCGGAAACCCCTGGTCAGCCGGTACGGGTGCCACCTCCGGCCCGGTTCCGGGCCCGATGGCAACGCCGACGCCCACCAGCAACCTGCCCGGCTCGGCCTACCCAAGCTCCTCCTATCCCGGCTCGGCCTACCCGGGTCCGACCTCCGCGCCCGGCGGTCAGCCGCCGATGGCCCCGCCCCCGCCCCCGCCATCCGGGCTCGGGGCGACCGGCCCCTCGACCGTTCCGGCCACCGAGCCGCTGTCGCCGTACCTCGGCGCTGCGTCACCGACCGAGCCCGCCACCTTGGCAGGGCAGGCCGAACCGCCCGCCCCGACGATGCCGGTCTGGCCGGTCGGCACGTCACCGGCACCCCCGCCGCCAGCGGTCAGCCCTCCGCCCACCGGCCCGCTGCCACCAGCTGGTGGATACCGGCCGCCGTTCGCGCCGCACGGTCCGTACGCGAACGCCACCGCGTACACACCGGGGATGCGACCGATGGTCAAGCCCCCCAGGCCGCCCAAACCACCGAAGGAGCGCTCGCCCCTCGGTGCCGCCACCTTCTCCATGATCTTCGTGGTTCTCGGCCTGCTCGCGGTACTCGACCTCAGCGGTGTAATCAGCCCGCCGCCATCCGCCTACTTCGCGGTGGCGTTGGCCACCATCGGACTCGGCCTCCTGATCGGCACGTGGTTCGGTCGGGCCCGCTGGCTGATCGCCCTCGGCTTGGTGGCCGCCACCGCCCTGGGGATAGCCACCCTCGCCGAGTCCTACGACCGGGTCCGCAACATCGAGGGCGACGTCACCTGGACACCGAGTAACCAGCGAGACCTGGCGATTCGGTACGAGAACAACTTCGGCGACGCCGTACTCGATCTCACCCGGATCGAGTTCACCGATTCGGAGACCCAGGTGACCGCGCAGGTCAACTTCGGCAACCTGACCGTGCTCGTGCCGCCGAACACCGACGTGACCGTGACCGCAAGCGTCAACGCTGGCGACGCAGGAGTCTTCAACAACAGACGGAGCGGCGTCAACATCGAACAGCGGGATCTGACCGACCTTGGGCGGGACGGCCCCGGCGGCGGCAAGCTGCGGCTCATTCTGTACGTCAACGCGGGCAACCTGGAGGTGACTCGATGAAGCCACACCGTACCGACGGGGTGTCCCTCATGTTCGGCCTGCTCTTCCTGGGTCTCGTCGCCTGGTGGCTGCTCGCCCAGATCTTCGACCTGGCCCTGCCCGCGGTCGGCTGGTTCGTCGCTGGCGGGCTGATCCTGCTCGGTGTCCTGGGTCTGCTGGGCGCGCTACGCGCCAACCGGAACTCGCCGCCCGGACCTCCGGCGTCTGCGCCGCCGGCCTCGGTGTCTGCGCCGCCGGCCTCGGTGTCTGCGCCGCCGGCCTCGGCGTCCGTACCGCCGGGAGGCGACGACCCGACCGGGCCAGTTACCGGCCCACCAGCCAGCGGCGCGGGATACGACGGCGCGGGATACGACGGGCGGGGCTGACACGGGCATATGCGGCCGGGTCGGAAAGCCGCATATGCTGCCCGATGGAGGTTTCCAGCGCCACCGCCCACGTCCTACCACGACCTCGCGAGGAGCCCGCCCGACATGACGCAGTCCCCCGCCACGCACACCACCGGAGCATCCGGCACGGTGCGCCTCGGCGAGCGCGCCGCCCGTACCCTCACTGCCGAACTCGCCCGGCACCAGGCCCCGAAGTCCGCCCTGCTGGTCGGGGTCACCGTGGACTCCGCGGTGCTGGCCTCGACGTTCGAGACCCTGCTGCCCGGTGACGCGGTCACCGTCGTACCGACGGACCCGCTGGCGGCGGCGGGCCTCCGCGCCCACGTCACGGCCCAGGGGCAGTGGGTCGCTGACCGGGTACGGGTCGTCGACACGCTGGCCGAGGCGGACGCGGCGGACGTGGTGGTGGCCGCCGAGCCGTTGACCGGCACTGCCGAGGAGGCTCGGGCCACCGTGGAAGGGCTCGCCAAGTACCTGACCGAAGGGGCGGTGCTGTCGGTTGCGGTGCCCGCCGTGCCGGGGCGTACTCCGGGGGCTGCCGCCGAACTCGACCGGCAGGGTGCGCTGTTCGGGGTGGGCACCGACCTGGTCCTGCTCAACCAGCCCCCGGTACGGGTGTACCGGCTGCGGTTCACCCAGGCCGCCGTGGCGACGGCAGCCCGACTCGCGCCGGCCTTCCGGCCGTCGAGCGTGCCGCTGACCCGCACCATGCACATCGACTCCAACGGGGTCGCGGCGGCCGGCATCGCCCTGGGTGTCGCCGCCCTGACCCGGGTCGTCCGGCCGAATTCCAAACTCTGGCTGTTGCCGGCGGTGGCCGCCGCACCGCTGGCGGCGTTCTTCCGTGACCCGGAGCGGGACGTACCCGACGACGCGTCAGCGGTGGTCGCCGCCGCAGACGGCAAGGTGCTGTCGGTGCAGCGGCTGCACGACGAACGCTTCGGTGACGGCGAGTTCCTCCGGATCGCGGTCTTCCTCTCCGTCCTGGACGTCCACGTCAACCGGGCACCGGTCGCCGGCAAGGTGGTGGACTACTTCGTCGCGGACGGCGGCTTCGCCGCGGCGATGAAGCCGGACGCGGAACACAACGTGGCCGCGTACACGACCCTCGAAACCGACCACGGCACAGTGGTGGTGGCGCAGCGTACCGGGCTGATCGCCCGACGAATCGTGCACCGCGCGCCGGTCGGGGCGCTGCTGGCCCGGGGCGAACGGTTCGGGCTGATCCGGTTCGGCTCGCGCACCGACGTCTATCTGCCTGCCGACGCGGCGGAGCCCCTGGTAGGGCCCGGTGACCGGGTCGTCGGTGGCGCGACGGTGATCGCCCGCTGGCGGTAACCACCGGCCGGTGACCGGTCGATGACGGCGAAAGGGCGGATCCCGGAATTCCGGGATCCGCCCTTTGCTTGGCGATTCGTTGCCGCTGTCTATGCCGCTCGGCTGTCTATCCCACTCGGGTTGCCTATGCCGCTCGGCTGTCTATCCCACTCGGGTTGCCTATGCCGCTCGGCTGTCTATCCCACTCGGGTTGCCTATGCCGCTCGGCTAGGGCCGTGCACGGTGGCGCGTTGGCGCAGCCAAAGCAGCGGGCCGCTGACCAGGTAACCCACTACCACCAGCGCGAAGGTGAGCCGAACGTCGACCAGGGCACCGATCACCGGGGCCAGCCAGAGCCACGGTGGCAGCTTGATCAGCCGAGCCAGCTTGGCGTACGGGAAGCTGGAGACCATCGCGAAGGCCAGCACGCCCACCCCCGCGACCACGGCCATGCCCGGCACCGGGAGCCCGATCAGCACGGTGATCGCGAGCACCGCCGCGGCCATCGTGGTCGGAACGCCGCAGAAGAACCGGCCGTCCTTGGGCGAGACGTTGAAGCGAGCCAGCCGGATCGCGGCGCAGGCGGCGACCAGAGCGGCGGCGACCGCAGCGGCGGCGGTCGACACCGAGCCGGCGAGCGAGGCGTAGACGACCACGGGCGCGGCGAGGCCGAACGAGCACATGTCGGCCAGTGAGTCCATCTGGGCACCGAATGGGCTGGCTACACCCAGTTTGCGGGCCAGTGCTCCGTCGAGGCCGTCGAAGACCACGCAGGCGATCAGGCAGGCGGCCGCAGTGCGGACGTTGCCGTGCATGGCCAGGAAGATGGCGAAGAGGCCAAGCATCAGGCTGGCCAGGGTGCAGGCGTTCACCACCGCGAACTTGATCCGGCGGGCGACGGTACGCTCACCGGGGAGTAGCGGGATGGTCGCCCCGGGGGCGGTGTCCTCCGGCGCCGTGGCGACGGATCCGACTGCTGGGCTGACCGGCACGACAGCCTCGATCTCTGCTTCAGCCAGTCGGTCAACCTGGTATGGATCGGCCGACCAGTGACCGCCAGAGTGGTGGAAGCGCTCGGGTAGCACCTTGTCCGGCACGCCATCCGGTTCCTGATTGCGACGACCGACCCGGACCAAGAGCACCTGCCGGGCGAAGGTTCCACCCCGACGTAGCTGCCCGGCCCAACGCCGACCTGCCGGGCGCGGACTGTCCGTGGTACGACGCCGACGCCAAGGGGTCCTCGGCACGTTCTCCTCCATCACCGGATCGGTCACCTCCACCTGAGTGGAGGCCATCCGGCTCGTCGTGCCAGCCCTGAAAGGTGACCGGCAACCTGTTTTGCGGCCTACACCATCGCACAATCGTTGTGCGTTGGCGATAGTCAGCGAGGGGACATCATTGCACAAACCACCTGAAACACCCAGAGGACCTAAACCGGCGCAGCTAGCCCCTCAACCCCGGCTCAGCCTCTTCACAGATTTTACCCGGGACATCTATATCGATCAGTCATGTGTCTACTTGCTGCCCAGTTGCCCCAATGCGGCTGCGGTGACCTCGGTCAACGGAAGATTCAACGCATCACAGACCGAAAACCATGCCGCCCGCGCGGTGGAGCCCCCCTCCGCCTCGGTCACCTTCGGCTCCGTGGGCACGTCGACCACCACCCGGTAGACCGCCCGTACGCCGTGCCAGTCGATTGGCACGCCCTCCGGGCCCTGCTCAGCCGGGCTGTACCGATGCGAGACGCTGAGCAGGTCGATGACCCGACCAAGCTGGCCGGACTCCTCCACAAGTTCCCGCAGCAGCGCTGCCTCCGGCTGCTCACCGTGATCTGTACCACCGCCGGGAAGATGCCACCGCCCGGCCCCCGGATACCCGGGTGCGATCAGCGACAGCAGCACCCGGTCAGCCGGGTCGGTGGCCAGGCCGTACGCGGCGAACCGCTGTCGCTGACCGGGCGGCAGCGGAGCCGGCGGCGGCCCGACCAGGGCGGTCTCCGGCAGAGGAACGACAGGTACGCCGAGCAGCTGCGCAGTGAACGGCATCAGCGACAGAGTGGGCAACTCGGCCGATCCCACCCAGGCGATCCGGTCAGTCGTACCCTCCCGTTCGTGGCGTAACGTCCCGCCGACCGGGGTGACCTCGTAGATCACCCGGTCGGTGTGCACCACGAGGTCGTCCTGGTATGGCAGCCGGATCACGTCAGCGACGACGTTCCGCAGCCCGTTCACCTCGACTTCGAGACCGGTCTCCTCGCCGAACTCACGTACCACGGTGGTCGCGGGATGCTCGCCGTGATCAACCCCGCCGCCAGGCAGTTGCCATCGACCGGGAAATGCCACGGTCCGGGACGCTCGGGCGAGCAACACCCGATCCCCGTCCTGGCACAGGCCGTACGCCGCGATTCTCCGCCGCCGTTCGGTCACCAGCTACTCCCCGTCCCTGTCCCGCGCATCCTGTCCGCACCCCACGCCCCGTCGACCACGGCCACGTTTCCATCGACCACGGCCACGTTCCCATTGACCACGGCCCGCGCTCCATCGACCACCGCTGCGCTCCGTCGATCATGAAGTTATCGTCGTCGGAGCCGCCATATCCCGACAATAACTTCATGATCGACCCGGGAGAGGCGGGGTCGTCGCGGTAGGCGTCCTCGCAGTGGAGATCGTCGCGGTGGGCGTCCTCGCAGTAGAGGTTGTCGCGGGCTGGCTTAGGTTAGGCGGGCGGCCTGAACTGCCTCGGCAGTCACCTCGGTGAGCCGTTCCGCGGGCAGTGCCCCCAACTCGTCCGGGCCGAACCAGCGCGCCTCGCAGGTCGAGCCGCCCACGTCGTACACCGTCGGGGGCACCGGCGAGTCGACTACCACCCGATAAAAGGCACGTACGCCGTGCCAGTCGATCGGATATCCCTCCGGGCCGAGCGATGCGGCGTCCCGGTGACTGGCCACGCCGAGCAACTCGACCAGCCGGCCCCGCTGACCGGTCTCCTCGACCAGTTCCCGGATCAGCGCCGTGCCCGGCTGCTCGCCGTAATCCGTACCGCCGCCAGGCAGGTGCCAGCAGCCCGCGCCGGGATAGCCGTCGGATACCCGGGTCAGCAGCACCCGGCCATCCGGGTCGGTGGCCACGGCGTACGCCGCAAAGCGCTGCGCCCGGTGCAGCCCGTCCGGGCCGGGCACCGCATAGAAGGACGGGAAGTCTGGCGTCTCCTCAGGGCAGAGGTCGATCGAGCCGGGCGGCAGGCCCAACGCCCGAGCCGTGAACGGGCGCAACGGCAGCCCTTTCGCCTCGTCGAGGGTGCACCACTGGGCCAGGTCGGTCGGCTGGCCCACCCGCTCACAGATGGTCCCACCCCGTACCGAGACGTTGTAGATCAGCCGATC
This sequence comes from Micromonospora sp. NPDC003197, assembly GCF_053590565.1. Classification (NCBI taxonomy): domain Bacteria; kingdom Bacillati; phylum Actinomycetota; class Actinomycetes; order Micromonosporales; family Micromonosporaceae; genus Micromonospora; species Micromonospora sp. NPDC003197. Next base: position 36,007 of record NZ_JBSFTE010000032.1, read on the forward strand.
GGTGTGCAGCGTGATACCCCGCTCGGGCAGCGCCCGCATGTCGGCCAGGACGTCTCGCAGACCGGAGACGGTGACGGAGAGCCCGGTCTCGGCTGCGGTCTCGCGTACCACGGTGTGGTTGGGGTCCTCGCCATGGTCGACCGCACCGCCGGGCAGCGACCAGATGCCGGGGGTGCCGGACCGCGAAGAAGCGCGAACCAGTAGCACCCGGTCCGCTGAATCGGTACAAACTGCATACGCCGCGATCTTGCGGAGTGGCTCTAGTGCTGCTTTCACAGGGCGGAATTCTCCCCGGGCCAGCCAAGCTGACCATGAGAAGAGTCAGATTCCTGACAGTCAACGCGCAAACTGGCAGCAGCAGGTTGACATGCGTTGTTAGGAAGGGCCCCTTCCTATCGCTTTTTGCATAGGAAGGGGCCCTTCCTAACAACGCAGGCAGTCAGGGGGCGATCAGGGTCGGACTCCGGGCGGTCACCGAGGCAGCCGCCGGGCCGGGCGCGGACCGTGGAGACATGACACAGACTGCCCCACACCAGCCTCCGTACCGGCAGCTCCGCCGTCCCGTCACCGACCGCATGGTGGCCGGGGTGGCCAGCGGAGTGGGCCGCTACTTCAACATCGACCCCACCCTGGTACGGGTGATCTTCGCCGTAGCCACGGTGCTCACCGGCGGCCTCGCACTGCTGGCGTACCCGATCATGTGGTTCCTCATGCCCGAAGAGCCGGCCGACGCTCCCGCCTGGCCGTACCCGACGGGCCAACCGACCGGACCGCAACCGACAGCAGGCCAACCCACCTGGCCGCAGCCGGCGACGGTGGATGCGCCCTCCCGGCAGCCCGGCGCGGCGCAGCAGCCCGGCGCTGCGGACGGACAGCCGCCGACCGCGCCGCCGACCGCGTGATAGCGCGCCGGCTACCGCAAGATCTGGACCGGGATCACTCCCACTCGATGGTGCCCGGCGGCTTGCTGGTCACGTCCAGCACCACCCGGTTGACCTCGGCCACCTCGTTGGTGATCCGGGTCGAGATCCGGGCGATGAGGTCGTACGGCAACCGCGACCAGTCGGCCGTCATGGCATCCTCGCTGGAGACCGGACGCAGCACCACAGGGTGCCCGTAGGTGCGGCCATCGCCCTGCACACCCACGCTGCGTACGTCGGCCAGCAGCACCACCGGGAACTGCCAGACGTCCCGGTCGAGACCGGCGGCGGTCAACTCCTGCCGGGCGATCAGGTCCGCGGCGCGCAGCAGGTCGAGACGCTCCTGGTCGACCGCGCCAATGATCCGGATAGCCAGGCCCGGACCGGGGAACGGCTGCCGCCAGACCATCGCCTCGGGCAGGCCGAGCTCGATCCCGAGCGCCCGGACCTCGTCCTTGAAGAGGGTGCGCAACGGCTCGATCAGCGAGAACTGGAGGTCGTCCGGGAGACCGCCGACGTTGTGGTGGGACTTGATGTTGGCGGTCCCGGTCCCCCCACCGGACTCGACCACGTCCGGATAGAGCGTGCCCTGGACCAGGAACTCCACGTCACCGGCGGCGGCGACCTCGCGGGCGGCGGCCTCGAAGACCCGGATGAACTCGCGCCCGATGATCTTCCGCTTCTGCTCCGGGTCGGTGACGCCGGCCAGCTCGCCAAGGAACCGGTCCTGGGCGTCGACCACCTTCAGCTTGATCCCGGTCGCCGCGACGTAGTCCTTCTCCACCTGCTCGGCCTCACCGGCGCGGAGCAGGCCATGGTCCACGAAGACGCAGGTGAGCTGGTCGCCGACCGCCTTGTGCACCAGCGCGGCGGCCACCGCCGAGTCCACTCCGCCGGAGAGACCGCAGATGACCTCCTTGTCGCCGACCCGGGCCCGGATCTCGGCCACCTGCTCCTCGATGATGTTCGCCGGGGTCCAGGTCGGCTCGATCCCGGCGATGTCGTAGAGGAAGCGGGAAAGCATCTCCTGCCCGTGCGCGGTGTGCCCCACCTCGGGGTGGAACTGCACCCCGGCCCGACGACCGGCAAGATCCTCGAACGCGGCCACGGGCGCCCCGACCGACTCGGCTGTCACGGTGAACCCTTCGGGCGCCTCCGTCACACAGTCACCGTGGCTCATCCAGACCGGCAACTCGGCGGGCAGCTCGCGCAACAGCACTCCGGCCTCCGCCCGGGGCCGCAGCGGCGTACCACCGAACTCCCGGTTGCCGGTGTGCGCCACCGTGCCGCCCAGCGCCTGCGCCATCGCCTGGAAGCCGTAGCAGATGCCGAAGACCGGGACACCGGCCTCGAACAGGGCGGTATCCACCTGCGGTGCGCCGGGTGCGTAGACGCTGGCCGGACCGCCGGAGAGGATGATCGCCGCCGGGTCCTTCGCCAGCATCTCGGCGACCGGCATCGAGTGCGGCACGATCTCCGAGTAGACCCTCGCCTCGCGTACGCGACGCGCGATGAGCTGGGCGTACTGGGCTCCGAAGTCGACCACGAGGACAGGGCGCGGAGTGCTCATGGAGAAAGCGTACCGAGCGTGATGGGGGCACCCGCTCGCGGCTGTGCCACACCTCACCGGTGACCCGACTGGGGAATAGGCCCGAGTGTTAGGAAGGGGCCCTTCCTATGCAGAAAGCGATAAGAAGGGGCCCTTCCTTACATCAGGCTCGGGGTCGGGCGGGGGACTACTCGCCAGGCGAGCAGCACCGCGAGTGGCACCGCAATGATCACCGCACCGGGTAGGGCGGGCAGGCCATCCACCGGGGTGCCGTAGCCGGCGGCGGCGAAGAGCCAGTGCCCGACCAGGCTCCCCAGCACGATCTGGGCGAAGGCGACCGGTAGGCCGAGCAGCAGGGCGACGAGCCCTACCGCTGACCAACGCAGAGTCACCCAACGGCCCGACCGTAGCGTCATGATCGCCAGAGTGAGGGCCACGAGCAACAGACCCAGCCCGGCACCGACAAATGCGACGGCGACCGTCCCGAGCAGCGCACCGAGGGTGCCCATGAGCAACGCTGGCCCACCGACCAGTAGTGCCCTGGCCGTCTTCGGAAGTCGGCCGGGGCGTACAGCGACTGCGGCGAGGACCGCCACGGCGGCGAACGCGCCGACAGCGATGGCGGTGCTGGCCGGATAGCCCATCGGCATTATCGAATCGGACCAGGTCCGGGCGAACAGCGCGGGGCCGCACAGCGCCGCCACCACCGACACCCAGGCCAGGCGACGGCGTACGACCGGCTCGCTCACCCTGCTGTCGTTCCGATCTCCAGCCAGTACGCCGCTAAGCCCCCAGCCGACCGCCAGCACTGCCACCCCGAGGCCGAACACACCGGGCAGCAGGCTCAGGCCGCCAAGATCAAACCTATCGATCATGGAGTCAGCCACCAGCAGAGCCGTCGCGACGAACAAACCTGGCAGCAGCACCGGACCACGCCCGGCAGCCGAGACGAGCAACCCCAGTACGGCGAGCACTATCGCGGCCTCGCGCAACTCCTGGGCCCACAGGTGCAGCTCCCAGCTCTGCACCTCGTCGACCGCCGCCACCTCGACCAGTCCCGGAGTGAGCACCGTCGAGACGTACGCCCAGAGCGCCAGCCCGAAGGCGATGACCGCCAGCCCGAACGTCCGGAAGGCAGGGCCGGGCACGACCCAGGCCGCGCCGGCCGTTGCCGCAGACCGGGCAGGTGGGACCGACACCGGCGCCCGGAGCACCTCCGCTACGGATGCTCGGCTCGCCCGTATGCCGTACCCCACTGCGAAGGCAGTGCAGGCCAGCAGGGGTCGCATCGTGCCCGCCACCGCCGTCAGGACGATGTCGATTGCCAGGGCATCCGCCCCGAGCAGGGCGGGCAGACTGGTCGACCGATCGTCGTAGCCCAACAGCGAAAACGGGAACCACCAAGCGGACGTGGCGAAGCTGACGCCCTCGATGGCTGCCGCAAGTTGGCCAGCCACGATCGCGGTCAGCTCAAGGGCGACGAAGCTGCCGAGGACGACGATCCACGCGGCCTGCCGTCGACGTCCTCGCCGCCTCAGGCGGACGGCGTACCCGGCCAGCGGGGCGACCAGGGCGGCCCAGAGCACCACCGCCGGAAACGGCTCCGGACCGATCATGGTGACTGTCCCGTCGTCGGGTATGTCGTGCCGAGACAGCGAGACCAGGTGTTGCACCTGCACGCCGATGGCCAGTACGACCGGCGCCAGCACCGCCGACCCAGCCGCCGCGAGCCGGGTACGGTGTGCCCAGCCGATGGGGAGCCGCCGACCGAGCCAACCACCGATCAGGGCGGCGGCGACGGTGGCGATGGCCAGACTCGCCACAGACGTCGCGCCACAGACCCAGTCGAACTCGTCGCTGGGTATCCGGTAGCCCCGGATCATCTCCAGCACCCAGTTGCCGAGTCCGCCGACCAGTCCGACCAGCAGGGAGCAGAACACCGCCGCGCCGAGCAGCATCAGGACCGGCTGCACCGCCTGGCCGAGGCCGGGCAGCATCTCCCGCCACCCGCGCGGTACGCCGTACTCGTCCCCGACCGGCGGTGACCCGGCCAGGCTGATCGCGTACCGGAGTTGCCGGACGGCCCGGGCGACGGGCCTCCGCGTCCGGTCGGCGCTGATCACCGCCAGCTCCGCCAGCCATTCCGCCAGCATCAGCTCGCGTAGGTCGGCTGGCCAGCGGCGGCTGGCGAGACGGAGCAGTCGGACCGCGACCCGCTCGACAGCCCTCACGCCGGGCTCGGCTTCGTGCTCGCCGGCTGCCCTTTGCCGAGTTGCTGATAGAGCGCGGCCAGCTCCTGACGCGCCTGCACCAGGCCATCGGGGGTGAGCCGGTAGTAGCGTCGGGCGGGCCGGCCGGTCGTGACCGGGTCGATGTCCTCCCACGCGGAGTCGACCCATCCGGCGCGTTGCAGGCGGACCAGGATCGGATAGAGCGTGCCACTCGGCAGGCCGGTCACGCCGATGAGATCAAGACCGTAGCGGTCCATCGTGGGATCTTCGAGGAACGCGGTCAGCACCCGGGCCACGGCCGTGGTGAGCCTTACCTTGCCACCCATGGTCGTAACTCTACATAGGGGTAGCCGCGTTCTCTACATAGGAAGATCCGACGCAGGCCGCAGGTAGGGCCACGGGAAGGGATCGAAGGATGACAGACACCGGGCAGGATCGGCCTGGCCACAGCCACCGGTGGCAACCCAACAGACACGCCCGTAGCCGACAGCTCGCCGTAATCGTCACGGTCGTCACACTGCTGGCTGGCACCGCGTACGCGACCAGCGCGCTCCTCTCCGGCAGCGACGACGGCCAGCCGCCCACCGGTAGCACCGCCTCGACCACCGCCGGACGATCGACTCCATCGGCCAGCCCCACCCCGAAGCCCGGTGCCGGGATCACCGGACCGCTCAACCTCCTGCTCGTCGGCGTGGACACCCGGGTCAGCGAGCCAGACTGGGAGCCACACGGCGACGCCGTACTGATCATGCACATCCCGAAAGGGCTGGAGCGGGCGTACGTCTTCTCCCTCCCCCGCGACCTGGTGGTGGACATCCCGGCCTTTCCCAAGGCGGGCTTCTCCGGGGCACGAACAAAGCTGACCCATGCGATGAGCTACGGCAGCCGGGATCCGGCCGGCCGGAAGCCGCCGAGCACCGCTCAGGGCTTCGAGCTGCTCGCCACCACGGTCAGCCGGTACACCGGGATCAGCCGGTTCGATGCCGGCGGCGTACTCACCTTCGGCGGCTTCGACAACCTGGTGGACGCGGTCGGCGGCGTGGACCTCTACATCGACCAACGGGTGGTCTCCCGGCACCGCCGCCCGGACGGCACGCACCGGGCCAGTGGACCGGGTGGCTACGTCGGCCCACAGATGGTCTACGAGAAGGGCCAGCGGCACCTGACCGGCTGGCAGGCGCTGGACTATGCCCGGCAGCGCTACATCAACGGCGGCGACTACTCCCGCCAGCGTCACCACCAGCAACTCGTCAAGGCCATCACGCAAAAGATCCTCAGCCAGGAGCTGGCCCGGGACCCGGATCGGCTCGATCAGATGGTGAACGCCCTCGGCAGCGGCTTCACCTTCCAGGGAAACGGCCAACGGGTGGTCGACTTCGCGTTCGCGCTCAGTGGGCTGTCGGTCGAGGCGATGACCCTGGTCGAGTTGCCCGGACACTCGGTGGGGGTTGGGGACGGCTATCTGGGTGAGCAGCTCGACGACGTCAGCCGGCGGTTCATCACCGAACTGCGCGCCGGTCGGGTCGCGAACTTCCTGACAGCCAACCCGACGCTCGTCGTACCGCGCTAGGCCGCACAGTTGGGTGTTAGGAAGGGCCCCTTCCTATACAAAAAGCGATAGGAAGGGGCCCTTCCTAACACTCAAGCGGGTTGTGCGGTGGCACCGCCGCGACCCGGACGTACGGCGTGCCGGGCGTCGGACGCGGATCCGGGTCGCCCCGGTTGGGCCAGAACGACATGGCCCGCTCAGCCTGGGCGGTGATGGTCAGGGACGGGTTGACGCCCAGGTTCGCCGACACCGCCGCCCCGTCCAGCACGTGCAGCCCCGGGTAGCCGAACACCCGGTGGTACGCGTCGACCACCCCGTCCTCAGCTGACCGGCCGATCGCCGCCCCGCCGAGGATGTGCGCGGTCATCGGCACGTTGAACGGCTCGGTGATCGACCCGCCGGGGATCCCGCCGATCTCGTCGGCGAGCCGGCGTACCGCCTCGTTGCCGGGCGGGATCCAGGTCGGGTTGGGCGTGCCGTGCCCCTGGCTGGTGACCAGCCGCCGCCGACCGAACCAGCTCCGGTGGTAGTGCGTGATCAGCGAGTTGTCAGCCGACTGCATGACCAGGGCGATGATGGTACGCCGGGACCAGTCCCGCACGGAGAGCAGCCGCAGGTAGGTCAGCGGGGACCGGGCCAGCGTGCCCAGCCAGCGCCGGAACCGGCGGGGTCCACCGTCCACGAGTGCGGTCTGGAGTAGTCCCATCAGGTTGGCGCCGGGGCCGTACCGGACGGGCTCGATGTGGGTCTGCGCGTCGGGGTGGAAGGAACTGGTGATGGCCACGCCGTCGGTGAAGTCCACACCTCGACGGCGGGCGGCGGGTCGCGGCACGGCCGCGCCGAGGATCGCCTCGGAGTTGGTCCGGGTCAGCGCACCGACCCGGGGCGAGAGCTTCGGCAGTGCGCCGGTCGCCCGTAGCTTGTGCAGCAGCCGTTGGGTGCCGAGTGCCCCGGCGGCGAAGACGACCTGGTTGGCCCGGCAGGTCCGGCGGCGGCCGGGCAGCCAGGTGCCGGTGCGTACCGTCTCGATCTCGTAGCCGGTCCCGTCCGGCGCGGGTCGTACGCTCGTCGCGGTGGTCGATGGGATCACCTGCGCGCCGCGCTGCTCGGCCAGCCACAGGTAGTTCTTCACCAGGGTGTTCTTGGCCCCGACCCGGCATCCGGTCATGCATGATCCACAGTGGGTGCAGCCGGTACGGTCCGGCCCGAGGCCACCGAAGTAGGGGTCGGCGACCCGTTCCCCGGGCCGGCCGAGGTACACCCCCACCGGGGTGGGGCGGACGGTGTGCCCGACCCCCATCTGGTCGGCCACCGCCCGCATCGCCCGGTCCGCGCTGGTCTGCACCGGGTACGTGGTGACACCGAGCATTCGTTTCGCCTGCGCGTAGTGCGGGGCGAGTTCGGCCTGCCAGTCGGTGATGTCCCGCCACTGCGGGTCGGCGTAGAAGTCGGGCAGCGGTTCGTAGAGGGTGTTGCCGTAGACGAGGGAGCCACCGCCGACTCCGGCGCCGGAGAGCACCAGCACCCCCGCCTCCTGCCGGTTGGCCGAGCGCAGCAGGGTGATCCGCTGGATGCCGTGGCAGCCCAGCTTCGGTGCCCAGAGGAAGCGCCGCAGCCGCCACGACGTCTTCGGGAACTCGTCGTCGGCGAACCGGCGACCGGCCTCGATCACCGCGACCGAGTAGCCCTTCTCGGCGGCGCGCAGCGCGGCCACGCTGCCGCCGAAACCGGAGCCGATGACCACCACGTCGAAGTGCATGACCAGCGATATTACCGACGGGTAGAAAAGTGTCTACCCGCCCGGCACGGGCGGTGCGCTGGTCCCGGACAACCAGGTGTCCAACACGGGACGCAGCGGTTTACCCGCCACCCGCTCGGCGACGGTAACGAAGTCGTCGGTGGTCACGTTGCCGTCGCGCTTCTCCGCCGTCCAGGTCTTGAGGATCCGGAAGAACGCGTCGTCGCCGACGGTGAGCCGCAGCGCGTGCACCACGAGCGCACCCCGCTTGTAGACCGCCCGGCCGAAGAGTTGCGTCGGGCCGGGGTCGAGCGCCGGCTTCGCCCAGTCCGTGTTGGCGTACTCGGTGGTGAAGTTCTGTTGCACCGACCGGCCACCGGCGTGCTCCTCCCAGAGCCACTCGGCGTAGCTGGCGAAGCCCTCGTTGAGCCACATGTCGCTCCACCGGCGCAGCGAGACACTGTCGCCGAACCACTGGTGGGCCAGTTCGTGGGCGACCACACCCAGTTCGGGGCCGCTGCGGAAGAACACCGACCCGTAGACCGGGCGGGACTGGGTCTCCAGGGCATACCGGATCCGGTCGTCGTCGACCACGATCCCGCCGTACGCCTGGACCGGGTACGGTCCGAACTGGGTGACCAGGAAGTCGGCCACCTCCCCGGTACGGGCCATCGCCTGCTCGGCGGCACCGCCCTTGGGCAGGCTCGACGCCACTGCGGTCACCATCGGCTTGCCGCCGTGCGTACCGGTGACCACCCGGTAGTCGCCGATCACCAGGGTGGTCAGGTAGCTGGCCATCGGCACCCGCTCGGCCCACCGCCAGGTGCTCCACCCGTCGGCGGTGTCGACGCCGAGCGGTATCCCGTTGCTCAGGGCGCTGAGCCCCGCCGGCACGGTGGCCTCGATCTCGTAGGTGGCCTTGTCCAAGGGGTGGTCGTTGACCGGAAACCAGGTGCTGGCCGATTCGGGCTGACCGAGGGCGATCGCCCCGTCCGGAGTGTCGTTGAAGCCGTTCGCCCCGAGCACCGGGTCGATGATCGGACGGGGTTTGCCACCGTAGTCGACCTTGACGGTGAACCGACGGTCCTTGGCGATCGGCTGGCTGGGGGTGACGACGAGTTCGTTGTCCCGGCGCTCGTTGCCGGCCTTGGCACCGTCCACCTCGACCGATTCGACCGTCAGGCCGGCCAGGTCCAGATTGAACCGGTCCAACTGGTCGGTGGCGGTGGCGGTGATGGTGGCGACCCCGGTCAGCACATCGCTGGCCGGGTCGTACCGCACCTTCAGCGCATAGCTCGCCACGTCGTAACCGGGGTTGCCGTACGAGGGGAAGTAGGGGTCACCGATCCCGTCGGCAGCGGACGAGGAGCGGGATCCGGTGGGATCGGGCCGCGCGCTCGGCTCACTATCACCCCCGTCACCGGTGCAGCCGCCCGCCGCGAGCACCGCCACCAGCATGGCGGCGGTCACCGTACGCCTGGACCTGCTCATTGCCCTCCCCCATACTCTCGCCCACCGCACCTCCGTGCGTCGTCGTACGCCGGGGCGGGGCAGGACCAGAGTATTCATTGGGCGACTCGCCCCGGCACCACTACCGTGATCCCGACAGCGGTGTGGATGGAGGAGTTCGACGATGCCCGAGAGCGAGTTGATGTCTCCCCTGGTCGATGCCCTGTCCCACTATCGACCCGAGACGGCTACGGAAACCGACGACGTCGCGCGGGTCCGCTCGCTGCTGTCGTCGGCCGAAAATCCGTGGCACCGGTCGACGCCGCTGCATCTGACCGTGTCGGCAGGGATCGTGCATCCGCCGAGCCGTCGGGTGCTGCTGCGCTGGCACGTACGGCAGCAGGCCTGGTTGCTGGTCGGCGGGCACGCCGACCCGGGCGAGACGGATCCGGGGACCGTCGCCGTACGGGAAGGGCAGGAGGAGACCGGCCTCACCGACCTCACCTCCTGGCCCGCCCCGGATGCCGCGCCGATCGTCCACGTCGTCGTCGTGCCGGTCGCACCGAGCGACACCGAGCCGGCCCACGAGCACGCCGACCTGCGATTCGTGCTCGCCACCAACACACCGGACGCGATCCGACCGGAGAACCCGACGGCGGAACTGCGCTGGCTGTCCGTCCCCGAGGCGCTGGCAACGACCACCAAGCCCAACATCCGCGAAACCCTGACCCGGGTGGGTCGCCTACTCGGCAACTGACCGCCGCACCGGGTCACGCCGTGGGCCTTGCCCGGGGCACTCAGTGGACTGCTGCCCGGGTTACTCAGCGGGCTGTTGCCCGGGACGAACCAGGCCGGTCTCGTACGCCAGGATGACGAGCTGGACGCGGTCCCGTACGCCGAGTTTGGTGATCGCCCGGGTGACGTGGGTCTTGGCCGTCAGGGGGCTGATGACCAGGCGTTGGGCGATCTGCTCGTTGGACAGTCCGGTGGCGATCAGCTGGAGGACCTCGCGTTCCCGGGTGGTGAGCACCGACAGCCTGGCGTCGGTGTCGACCGGCGTCACCGGCCGGTGCGCGAACTGTTCGATCACCCGGCGGGTGACGCCGGGTGAGAGCAGTGCGTCCCCGGCGGCAACGGCCTTGACCGCGCGCCGCAACTCCTCCGGCTCGATCTCCTTGGTGAGGAACCCACTGGCCCCGGCCCGCAGGGCGGCGAAGACGTACTCGTCGGTCTCGAAGGTGGTCAGGATGATGACCCGGCAGCCGGCCAACGCCGGATCAGCCACGATCCGTTCGGTGGCCAGCAGGCCGTCCATGCCGGGCATCCGGATGTCCATGAGCACCACGTCCGGCCGGTTCGCCCGGACCGTCCGGACCGCCTCGTCGCCGGTCCCTGCCTCGCCGACGACCTCGATGTCCCGGTCCCGCCGCAGCAGACTCCGGAACCCGGCCCGGACCAGCACCTGGTCGTCGGCGAGTAGCACCTTGATCGTCATGATCGAAAGATTGGCACAGGGATCGTGGCGCGTACCGCGTAGCCGCCTCCGGCCGCCGGCCCAGCGGTGAACGTCCCGCCCAGCGCGGCGACCCGCTCCCGCATGCCGCTGATGCCATGCCCGGAGCCCACCTTCGGCTCCGCCGTGGCACCGTTGTCGGTGACCTCCACCTCCACCACGTCACTCGTGCAATGCAGCCGCACCATCGACCGGTTGGCGTTGGCGTGCTTGACCGTGTTCGTCAACGACTCCTGCACGATCCGGTAGGCGGCCAACGCGATCGGGGCCGGAACCGCCGCCGGATCGCCAGCTACGTCGAGGGCGATGTCCAACCCACTGGCCCGGGTACGGACCATCAGGTCGTCGAGTCCGGCCAGGTCGATCTGTGGCACTCGGACGGGCCCAGCCTCGTTCTGCAGGGTCGGGTCGGGGTCACGCAGGATCCCGATGAGCGAACGGAGGTCGGCGACCGCCTTGGTACGCACCTCCTGCGCCGTACGCAGTGCGGCCTGCGCCTCGGCGGGTGAATCGTCCAGCGCCTCGGCCACCACGTGCAACTGCACACCCACCACGGTCAGCGTGTGTGCGACCACGTCGTGCAGCTCCCGGGCGATCTCAAGGCGTTCCTCCGCGCTCCGGCGGCTCGACTCCAGTTCCCGTTCGTACTCCAGCCGACGTAGCCCGGCGGCCAACTCGGCCTGCCACCGGTGCCAGTTGCGGTACGCGGCAGCTGCGGCCAGGACCACGGCCAGCCACAACGTCTCCGCACCGACCAGAGCCAACGCGAGTCGCGGGTCACCGCCGGCACCCGGGCCGTGCCAGGTGGCGGCGAACCACAACGCGACCAGCCCAACCCCGGCCGCCCAGGCCAAACCGTGCCGGGCCTGCCGGTCACCGGCCGCGACTGTGAAGAATGCCGCGGATGCCGGCCACACCCAGCCCACCTCGGTCAACCCCGCACCCCGGAAGGCGATCACCACCAGCACACTGGCCAGCAACACCGGCACCGGCCACCGGCGACGGAGCAGCAACAGCAGACCGAGCCAGGCCGCCACCGGTACCGTGCCGGCGTGGTCGACCTCTCCATCGAGGAGGACCGTGCCGGCCAGCACCCCGATCGAGGTCAGCCCGGCCAGCGCCACATCGATCCAGATCGCCCGGGTACGGGATCCGGCCGGCACCGCCTCGGTAGGCATGCTGAGCAGGGCATCCGATTTACTCACCGGTCGATCATGCCCGGGCATCGGCGCCGTCCCGCGACCGAAGGTCAGCCGGCTGACCGAATGTGGTCGGCGTTGCCGCACGCAGCGCCACTGCGGTGCCGGACGGCATTGCCGCACGCAGCGCCACTGCGGCGAGGGCCAGCCAGGCCAGATTCGCCACGATCACGAGCCGTTCGACGAGCCCAACGAAGGTCGGTACGCCGCCGAACCCCAACGACCGACCGCCCATAACGTCGACCAGGAACACCGCGAATCCGACCGTGGTCACGACCGAGGCGATCATGAGTCCGACCAGGCCCGACCGGAGACGGCTACGGCTCACGTCCTCGGCTGATGCTGGTTCTGCTCGGGTGAAGGCCCGAGTCAGCGCCCGAGTCAGCAATGCGGCGGCCACCGGGAACGCCGCGAACGACAGCCAGGCCGCCATGCCGTGCACCAAATCCGACGTCGACGGCCGGCTCCACTGGCCGGGCGGGTCGGCCGGGAACACCCCGGCGACGAAGACCCCAACCGCCCAGAGCGCCAATGCCCAGCGTCCGGCCCGGCCGGCCCGCCCCAGTCCGGGAAGCCGGCCGAACCAGCCCGCGAGCACGGCCGAGGCCGTACCGATGCTGAGCAGGGCCACCGTGATCAACCAGCCGGCGGTTCCGTTGACATACCGGCTGGCCACCTCGCTGAGCGGGCTGTACTGGGGGTTGAGCACATCCGCCGCCGCCATCGCCCCACCCGCGACACCGAGGGTCGCCACCAGTCCCCAGGACAGCCACCTGGACCGGTTGTCCGCCTTCGCCGTCGCCCCCGCTGTCGCCGTCGCTGTCGCTGTCGCCGTCGCCGTCGCCGTCGCCGGCTCAATGGGAGCGGATGCCGGTACGCGGACCGAACTGGTTGGTACGGAAGTCATTCTTCCTCCTCATCGCTATCGATGAGGGAACGCTATGTGTGCCGCCACCCCCGCTACGTCGTCCGGAAACAGTCAGTTGCGGGTACACCGAACGTCGTACCGGCGCACCGGATGGCGTACCCGCGACACCGACACCGACACCATGTGATCATCTGGCGCGTCCGTGTGCCGTGAGGGTGGCGAGGGCGCGCAGCGTGACACTGCCCCGCCACTCCACGCGCTGCCCCGGGGACCAGTCGAGCCAGTCGAACATCCACCCGCCATCCGCCAGTTGGTCGGCCTCCAGCCGGTCCAACTCCGCGTCGATCTGCTCCGGCGCAAAGAGGGTCCGGCTGCGCAGATGCGGCCGTGGGGAAAGCACAAGCGCGGTGAGGCGCTCGTCCTCGGTACCACCAGGTACGGGAATGGTGCCGTCACTCCCGATCTTGGGCTGGAGCGACGCGATTGCCGCACGGGCACGGTCCTCGTCCGGTTCGTGGTCGAGGAAGTCGAGAGCGAACTTGATCCAGTAGGCGTCGAGCTGGTCCGGGCGATCGATCCGGGACCAGCACCAGGACCTCGCGACATCGAGCCAGGAGGTCCGGACGCCGGCTCGGATCAGGATGGACACGACCCCGAACGTGATGAACGAACCGTCCGGGTTCGGTGTCATCCAGGGTGCGTGCGGATGGTGGGCCGCCGTGGGCAGGACGAAGGGCAGGGCTCCGTCCGCGCGGGCATTGTGGGCGGCCCAGTCCGCTGCCTGGACCACCATCGGGTCGTCCAACGCACCGACCTCGGCGAGCACCTCAAGCGCGTGCAAAGTGGCAGTCGGCTGGCTCGCGGGATCCCGGACGTCGGGTTCCAGGGCATGACCGAAGCCGTGGTCCGGGTTCTGATAGGCACGCAGTGCCGTGAGCACCGGTTCCACCGGGGCACCGTGGCGAAGCACCGCGAGTCGATGCCGGTCCAACAGGCGGGCGGTGTCGTGGATGAACCGTTCGGCAGCAGCGATGTCGATGGGCATGACACCCAACGCTAGGCGGATCCGTCTGTTGAGTCTTGAAAGAATCGGACGGCCGGCGACCCGCTCTCGCTGACGCGAACGACGGGCAGCCGGCCGGGAACGGACGGACGTCAGCGGTCGAGGACGAGCCCCACCTTCTGGAACTCCTTCAGGTCGCGGTAGCCACACTTGGCCATCGCCCGGCGTAGCCCGCCGAAGAGGTTGAGCTGGCCGTCCGGCTCGTCGGCCGGGCCGTAGAGTAGCTTCTCCATCGACCCGAGCGGCTGGTCGGCGGTGCCGAAGGCACCCCGGGGCAGCTTCGGGTGGCTGGCCGCCGGGTGCCACCAGGATCCGCCGGCCGGGGCCTCGTCGCAGAGCGACAGCGGCTCGCCGAGCATCACCGCGTCGGCACCACAGCCGAGCGCTTTGGCGATGTCGCCCGAGGTACGCAGGTCGCCGTCGGCGATCAGGTGCACGTAGCGGCCACCGGTCTCGTCGAGGTAGTCACGCCGGGCCGCCGCCGCATCGGCGATGGCGGTGGCCATCGGCACCCGGATGCCGAGCACCGACTCGGTGGTGGACCACTCGTCGCCGCCGAGGCCGACGATCACGCCAGCCGCGCCGGTACGCATCAGGTGCAGCGCCGTCTTGTAGTCGGTGCACCCGCCGACGATGACCGGCAGGTCCAGGTCGGCGATGAACTCCTTGAGGTTGAGCGGCTCGTCGGTGGTGGAGACGTGCTCGGCGGAGACGATCGTGCCCTGGATCACCAGGATGTCGACCCCGGCGTCGAGGATCACCGGGGCGAGCGCGAGGGTGTGCTGCGGGGAGACCCGTACGGCGACCGTGCCGCCGCCCTCGCGGAGCTGGCGTACCCGCTCGGTGATCAGCTCGGGTCGGATCGGCTCGGCGTAGACCTCCTGCAACCGGCGGGTGGCCGGGGCCTCGTCGGGCAGCGCCGCCAGCTCCTCCAGGATCTTGGTCGGGTCTTCGTAGCGGGTCCAGAGACCCTCGACGTTGAGCACCCCGAGCCCGCCGAGCTGACCCAGCCGTACGGCCGAGGCCGGGCTCATCGTCGCGTCGGAGGGATGCCCGACGCAGGGGATCCCGAAGGGGTACGCGTCGAGCTGCCAGGCGGTGGAGACGTCGTCCACGTCCCGGGTCCGGCGGCTCGGCACGATGGCGATGTCGTCCAGGTGGTAGCCGCGTTGCGCGGTTTTCCCCAGCCCGATCTCTACCACGTCACGCATGAGTCACTCCAGGTGTGAGGGGGTCACTGGTTCAGCGGGTGTGGTAGTTGGGCGCCTCGACGGTCATCTGGATGTCGTGCGGGTGGCTCTCCTTGAGCCCGGCCGCGGTGATCCGGATGAGCTGACCGCGTCGGTGCAGCTCGGGAATGCTCTCCGCGCCGGCGTACCCCATGGCTAGCCGCAACCCGCCGACCAGCTGGTGGGCCACCCGGGACAGCGGGCCCCGGTAGGGCACCTGGCCCTCCACGCCCTCGGGGACCAGCTTCTCGTCGCTGGTCACGTCCTGCTGGAAGTAGCGGTCCTTGGAGTACGACCGGGCCTGGCCCCGCGACTGCATCGCGCCCAGCGAGCCCATCCCCCGGTACGCCTTGAACTGCTTGCCGTTGATGAAGATCAGCTCACCGGGGCTCTCCTCGCAGCCGGCGAGCAGACTGCCCAGCATCACCGAGTCGGCGCCGGCCACCATCGCCTTGGCGATGTCGCCCGAGTACTGGATGCCGCCGTCGGCGATGACCGGCACGCCGGCCGGCCGGCAGGCCCGGGCAGCTTCCATGATCGCGGTGATCTGCGGTACGCCCACCCCGGCGACCACCCGGGTGGTGCAGATGGCACCCGGTCCGACACCGACCTTGACCCCGTCGGCACCCGCATCGACCAGCGCCTTCGCCCCGGCGTAGGTGGCGATGTTGCCGCCCACGATGTCGATCGTGGCGTCCTTCTTCAGGGTGCGGACCATGTCCAGCACCGCGCGCTGGTGGCCGTGGGCGGTGTCGACGATCAGCACGTCCACCCCGGCGTCGATCAGCGTCCGAGCCCGCTTGTAGGCGTCGTCACCCACACCGATCGCGGCGGCAACCCGCAGCCGGCCGGCGGCGTCCTTGGTCGCGTCCGGGAACTGCTCGCTCTTGGTGAAGTCCTTGACGGTGATCAGGCCACGGAGCCGGCCGGCGGCGTCGACCAGGGGCAGCTTCTCGACCTTGTGCTGCCGCAGCAGGGTGAGCGCCTCCGCCTTGGAGACCCCTTCCCGCGCGGTGATCAGCGGCATCTTGGTCATGATCTCCCGGACCGGGGTGTCCCCGTCGGAGACGAACCGCATGTCCCGGTTGGTGACGATGCCCACCAGGGCGCCGTCAGCGTCGACCACCGGCACCCCGGAGATGCGGTATCGACCACAGAGCGCGTCCACATCGCGCAGGGTGTCGTCCGGGCTACAGGTGACCGGGTTAGTGATCATCCCGGACTCGGAACGCTTGACCAGGTCAACCTGCATCGCCTGGTCCTCGACCGAGAGGTTGCGGTGGAGCACACCGATGCCGCCCTGGCGGGCCATGGCGATCGCCATCCGGGCCTCGGTCACCGTGTCCATGGCGCTGGACAGCAGTGGAAGGCTGAGTGTGACGTTGCGGGTCAGCCGGGTGATCGTGTTGACCTTGCTCGGCACGATGTCCGACTCGCCCGGCTGAAGCAGTACGTCGTCGAAGGTAAGGCCGAGCGGCACCGACAGGGGTTGCGCCGCAGCCAGGTCGGCGGCGGATGCATCGGTGTCGACCAGACCCGCCGGAAGATCGTTGGTCGGCAGATTCTCCACGATTTCTCCCCTGAGCTGGTCGGAACGACGGCGTCACGTGCCGTAGTGGATCATCGCCCGGTCGGAGCGGGCGACGCGATGGTTCATCGTACCCAGTGAGCTGGGACGCCTCGGCGGGCGGCAAGGCCCCGCCGGCCAGCGGACCGTACCCGACGCCATGGACAACCGACGCCATGGACAACCGACGCCATGGACAACCGACGGCAGCCGACCGCGAGCGTCCGACCGGCGGAGCCGACCCGACGCCACGAGCCTTCGACCGACGGCAGCCGGCCGCGACGCCGCAAGCGTCCGACCGACGGGTACGCGCACCAGCCAGGGTTACCACTACGGTGGGGGGGTGCACGACGAGCCGATCGATCCGTTCAACGGCGACCCTG
The DNA here is from genome assembly GCF_053590565.1 of Micromonospora sp. NPDC003197. Lineage (NCBI taxonomy): Bacteria > Bacillati > Actinomycetota > Actinomycetes > Micromonosporales > Micromonosporaceae > Micromonospora > Micromonospora sp. NPDC003197. Next base: position 53,265 of record NZ_JBSFTE010000032.1, read on the forward strand.
CCGATCCGTCAGCAGGCCTTGACGACGCCGTAGGCGACGCCCCGCTCGAACCACTGACCGAGAGCGAGCGACAGGACGTACTGGAGGACCTCGCCGACCTGGAGGTCTACCAGGCGCTGCTGGGTCCGTCCGGCATCCGCGGACTGGTGATCGAGTGCGAGGACTGCCGAGAGCCACACTACTTCGACTGGGATCTGCTGCGGGGCAATCTCCGGCATCTACTCGACTCGGGCCGCCCCCGAGTGCATGAGCCAGCCTACGATCCAGACCCGGACCACTATGTGAGCTGGGAGTACGCGCGCGGTTACGCCGACGGCGTACACGACACCCTGGCTGAGGGAACCGACGACAGCGAGGGCTGATCCGAAACCCGGCTGATCCGAAACCCCACTGCGCTGGCGCCCGGGAAGCCGCCCCGATCAGACGACCTGGCGCCCGACCTGGCGTCTGGGAAGCCGCCCCGATCAGGCGACCAGCCCGGCCCGGAAGCCCGCCGCCACCGCGTGTGCGCGATCCCGGGCCCCCAGCTTGCGGAACAGCCGACGGGCGTGCGTCTTCACGGTGTCCTCCGAGACGTAGAGCTCCCGGCCAATCTCCGCGTTGCTCTTACCATCGGCCATCCCCAGCAACACCTGCATCTCGCGCTCGGTCAGCACCAGATGCCGCGCGACGGGCGTACCCGGCTCGGACCGGCCGGCATCACCGGTAGCGGCGGTCTCCCCGGAACGAACGGCTCCCGACCGGCCATCGGCAGCGCCGGCTGGTGGTTCCGCCGTCCCGGTCGATGACGGTGCCCCCTCCGCTGGGTGTTCGCCGTCACCCCCCGGGTCGTCACCCCGCTGGACCGGTACGACTCCGGGCACCCCCGGTGGACCACCAGCGGCCTTGCCCGCCGGCCCGGTTCCCGCTCCCGCCGGCCCAGTTCCCGCCCCTACCGGCGGGCCTGTCCGTCCCGCCAGGTGGGTCGCGGGATCGGCGCCAACGGGTGGCATGGTGCCGCCCCGTGACGTCGCCTGCGCCGTGGTGCCGGTCTCCGAACCGAGCGCCCCTGGCCGGGCCGCCACCCAGGCGACGGCACCCGGCCGCGGTTCGGTACCGGGCCGCTGGCCGGCATCCGGATGCTGGCCGGTAGCGCGCATCCGGGCCGCCGGGTTGGCGCGTTCACCCGGCATCGCCGTACCGGTGACGGTGGGCAGCGCGGCCCCGTCCTGGCCGGCCCCCCGGATGGCCCGCCCTCGCGCGGCGAGCAGCATGATGGCCTTGGCCACCACACTGACCAGGTCATGGTCCCCGCCCTGGATCAGGCCCCGGGCTCCGGCGGCGATGGCGGCCGAGGCTACCCCTGGCTCTTCCGCGCCGAACAGCAGAATCGCCGCTCCGGGAGCTCGGGCCAGGACCCGACGGGTGAACCCCACACTGTCCGGCCGGGTGATCGCGGTGTCGGCCAAGACCACGTCGGGTGGTCGCTCGGCGAGCCGCAGCATCACCTCGGGATCGGACACTGCGGTACGGACGGCGGCGGCTAGCCCGAGCCGGGCGGCGGCGGAAGCGACATTCTGCGCCGCGAGCGGTGTCCGGACGCAGACGAGAACTGTACGCACGGTGCTCTCCTCTCCTCAAAGGAGGAGACCACGGCAGGCTTTGATCATCACGAGTTTCCGCGCGATGAACGGCAATATTTTCGACGTTTGCGCATGCCCGACCGCTTTCCAGCTGTTTCGCCAGATAATGCCCCGTTTTGCCGGCCGGTGTGCTCTGAGGCGTTAGGAAGGGGCCCTTCCTAGGCAGAAAGCGATAGGAAGGGCCCCTTCCTAACCCTGGCAGCGGGGTTCTTGACCCGGACGTGTGAGCCGGCGGCGTACTGGGTATCGGGAAGGCCAGCCCCGACCTCGGGCAGCCGGGGTCCCACACTCACCGTCGAAGGAAGGTGCTGATGTCGGACGTACGCAGACTGCCCGGACCCATCGTTGACCTGTGGGAATGGCAGCGGCTCGGTGCCTGTCGGGGCCGGGACAGCGCCCAGTTCTTCCACCCGGACGGCGAGCGGGGTGCCTCCCGCAATCGTCGGGAGACAACCGCAAAGGCGGTCTGTGTGACCTGCCCGGTACGCGCCGAATGTGCTGCGCACGCGCTCGCCGTGCGAGAGCCGTACGGCGTCTGGGGCGGGTTCAGCGAATCGGAGCGGCTCCGGCTACTCGCCATGGGCTGGGAGGATCTCGCCGACCGGCGGCGCAGCCGGGTGGACACCGCCCGGTTGGAGGCTCGATTGGGCAGGCCGCACAAGGCCACGATCCCGATACAGCGGCAGCTGCAGGAGCGCTCCGCCTGACACACCGCATACCCACGACCGACGGATCCGCGTAATCAGAAGGCTCCGGACACGCCAGCGGCGCGCCGGAGCCAGTTCCTGATCACGCGGATCCGGTCTTGCTCGTACCTCGGGTCAGAAGCCCATACCTCGGGTCAGAAGCCCGTACCTCGGGTCAGAAACCCGGGCCGTGCTGGTGCCCGTGGCCGTGGCCGTGACCGTGACCACCCGCCGCCGCAGCGACCGGCTTCTCCGGCTTCTCCACGACCAGGCTCTCGGTGGTGAGCAGCAGCCCGGCGATCGACGCGGCGTTGACGACCGCGTTGCGGGTCACCTTCACCGGGTCGACGATGCCGGCCTTGGCCAGCTTGACGTACTCGCCGGTGGCGGCGTTGAGGCCCTTGCCCCAGGGGCTGGAGGAAACCTTCTGCACCACCACGTAGCCGTCGTGCCCGGCGTTCTGAGCGATCCAGCGCAACGGCTCGACCAGTGCCTTGCGGACGATCGACACGCCGACCTTCTCGTCACCGGTGAGCCCGAGACCGTCGTCGAGCACCGAGGCGATCTGTGCGAGTGCGGCGCCACCGCCGGGCACCGTACCCTCCTCGACTGCGGCCTTGGTCGCGGCGATGGCGTCCTCGATGCGGTGCTTGCGCTCCTTCATCTCGACCTCGGTCGCCGCACCGGCCTTGATGACCGCGATGCCACCAGAGAGCTTCGCCAGCCGCTCGGCCAGCTTCTCCCGGTCCCACTCGGAGTCCGAAGCCTCGATCTCCTTGCGGATCTGACCGACCCGGTCGGCCACCTCGGCCCGCTTACCCCGACCGTCGATGACCGTGGTGTTGTCCTTGTCGACCACGATGCGCCGGGCGCTGCCGAGCATCTCCAGGGTGACCGCGTCGAGCTTGTAGCCCAACTCGGGAGCGATCAGCTCACCGCCGGTGAGGATCGCCATGTCCTGGAGCATCGCCTTGCGCCGGTCACCGAAGCCGGGAGCCTTCACCGCGCAGACCTTGATGGTCTTGCGGATCGAGTTGACCGTCAGCGTGGACAGCGCCTGACCCTCGACGTCCTCCGCCACGATGAGCAGCGGCTTGCTGGTCTTGAGCACCTTCTCCAGCAGCGGCAGCAGCTCCTCGATGGAGGAGATCTTCTGCGTGGTGATCAGGATGTACGGCTCGTCGAGCACCGCCTCCTGGGCCTCGCTGTCGGTCACGAAGTGCGGCGAGATGAAGCCCTTGTCGAACTGGAGGCCCTCGGTGACGTCCAGTTCGGTGGCCAGGGTGGAGCCTTCCTCGACGGTGATCACACCGTCGCGGCCGACCCGCTCCATCGCCTCGGCGATCAGGTCGCCGATGGTGGCGTCCTGCGCCGAGACCGTCGCCACCTGGGCGATCGACTCGCGCTTGCCCACCTTGGCGGCCTTGTCGAGCAGCGCTGCGGAGACCTTCGCGGCCGCCGCGTCGATGCCCCGCTTGAGGCTGGTCGGGTTGGCACCGGCCGTCACGTTGCGCAGGCCCTCGCGGACCATGGCCTGGGCGAGCACGGTGGCGGTGGTGGTCCCGTCGCCGGCGACGTCGTTGGTCTTCGTCGCCACCTCCTTGACCAACTGCGCGCCAAGGTTCTCGTACGGGTTGCTGAGCTCGATCTCCTTGGCGATGGTCACGCCGTCGTTGGTGATCGTGGGGGCGCCGAACTTCTTGTCCAGTACGACGTTGCGCCCGCGCGGGCCGAGGGTGACCTTGACCGTGTCGGCGAGCGTGTTGACACCGTGTTCGAGCAGGTGCCGGGCGTCGTCCGAGAAGCTCAGGATCTTCGCCATGAATATCCCTTCAAACAGTCGATGCCCCGGCCCGGCGAGCCGGTCCGGGGCATCGTCACTGATCAGTTGATTACTTCTCGATGACCGCGAGGACGTCGCGGGCGGAGAGCACCAGGTACTCCTCGCCGGCGTACTTGACCTCGGTGCCGCCGTACTTCGAGTAGATGACCTTGTCGCCGACCTTCACGTCAACCGGGATCCGGTTGCCGTTGTCGTCGACGCGGCCCGGGCCGACAGCGAGGACGGTGCCCTCCTGCGGCTTCTCCTTCGCGGTGTCGGGGATCACGATGCCCGACGCCGTGGTCGTCTCAGCCTCATTCGCCTGGACCAGGATCCGGTCCTCAAGCGGCTTGATCGCAACCTTGGTCGCGGTAGTCACGGGCATACCCTCCTGGGGTACTTGGTTTCTATGCGCCGACCGTATGAGCCGGACGGCGCAATCTGCCTCATGCCACCGGGCGGGTCCGTCGTCGCGGGTGCCGGTCCGCCTGGCGTTTCAGCCCCGGACCAGGGTCCGAAGCTGGCACCCTCGGTTCGAGAGTGCTAACGGCAGGTTAGGCCGGCGGCTGGCACTCCGTCAAGGAGAGTGCCAACTCTCCGGGCGGCGAGTCGCACCCATTCACCCGTCAGCGGCCAAGATCGAGCACACCGTGACCTGCCCTGATCGTCCCCGGCGGGTGCGCCGCCGGTCCACCCCGTGCCGCCCGCCACAATCGCAGGCGTGGACCTCGACCAACTAGCCGCGCTGCGTACCCCCGACGGGGAGCGTGCCCTGACCGCGGCGGCCGAACTGGCCGGCGGCGACCCGCTCACCGCCGCCAGCGCCCTGCGCTCGGCCGGCATCCCCGCCGACCTCGCCGCCAGCGCACTCACCCAGGCCGAGCTGCGCCGCCGGGCAGCCGCCAAGTTCGGCCCGATCGCCGCCGGAATGTTCTTCACCCGGGCCGGACTGGAACAGGCCACCCGCACGGTGGTCGCCGGCCGGCGGGCGGAACGACTACGGGCCGCTGGCGTCACGACCCTCGCCGACCTCGGCTGTGGGCTCGGCGCCGACGCACTCGCCGCCGCCCGAGCCGGCATCCGGGTGTACGGCGTGGAAGCCGACCCGGTCACCGCCGCCATGGCCGCCGCCAACGCCGAGGCGGCCGGGGTGGCCGACCGGTTCACCGTGGAATGCGGCGACGCCACCGGATTCGACGTCGACCGGGTCGACGCGGTGTTCTGCGATCCGGCCCGACGCCGGGCCGGCACCGGACGCCGGATCTTCGACCCGAACGCGTACTCCCCACCGTGGGACTTCATCACCGCCCTGATCGAGCGGGTCCCCCGTACGGTGCTCAAGGTCGCCCCCGGCTTCGAGCACGCCCTGATCCCGTCCGGTGCCGAGGCCGAATGGGTCAGCGTCGACGGCGACCTGGTGGAGGCCGCCCTCTGGTGCGGCCCACTCGCCACCACGCCCCGCCGCGCCACCCTGCTAAGCGGTAAGGAAGGGCCCCTTCTTATCGCTTTTGGTAGAGGAAGGGCCCCTTCCTATCAGCTCACCGGCACCGGCACCGACGACGCCCCGGTCGGCCCGGTTGGCCGCTACCTGTACGACCCGGATTCAGCGGTGGTCCGCGCCCACCTGGTGGCCGAGTTCGCCGAGACGGTGTCGGGGCGGCTGGCCGACCCGAGCATCGCCTACGTCTACGCCGACGAGCCAGTGGTGACTCCGTACGCGCGCTGCCTGGAGATCACCGACGTGTTGCCGTTCTCGCTCAAGCGACTCCGTGCGCTACTGCGTGAACGTGGTGTCGGCCGGCTGGAGATCCTCAAACGCGGCTCGGCGCTGGAGCCGGAGCAGCTACGCCGGGATCTCCGGTTGTCCGGGTCCGCCCCGGCCACCATCGTGCTGACCCGGGTCGCTGAAGCACCGACCGTACTGCTGGGCCACCCCGTCGCGCCCACAATTCCGTAGGTGGCCGACGGGCACCGGGATAGGGTCCGAGCATGGCAGGGCAGGGGACGCCGGCAACGGCGTTGCTGACGAAGCAGAAGGTCCCACACAGCACCCACCCGTACGACGTACCACCGGACGCCCCGCACTACGGCGCGGAGGTGGCGGCGGCGCTCGGCGTACCGCCGGAGCGGGTCTTCAAGTCGCTGGTGACCGAGGTGGATGGGGCGCTGACGGTGGCGGTCGTCCCGGTGACCGGCGAGTTGGACCTGAAGGCGCTGGCCGCCTCGGTGGGGGGCAAGCGCGCGATGCTGGCCGACCGTACGGTTGCCGAGCGCGCCACCGGCTACGTCCGCGGCGGGATCAGCCCGCTGGGACAACGCCGTCGGTTGCCCACCGTGGTCGACTCGTCCGCCGAGGGGTTCCCCACGGTGTACGTCTCGGCCGGCCGACGCGGGCTGCAACTCCAGCTCGCGCCGGCAGACCTGGTCCGGCTGACCAGCGCGACCACCGCCCCCATCGCCACCCACTGACCAACGCGACCCAGCGTTGTTCAGAGCTGGTCGAACCAGTTCCGGACGGCAGGCACACCGCCGGAGCCGAGGGCGACCATCAGGGCCAAGCGGGCCTTGACCGGGGAGAGCCCGCGGGCCCCGATCGCGCCCACCTTGCCGGCCAGCCCAGTGGCGAGTGGCAGGTCGTCGAGGGCGACGCCGCTGGTACGGCACCGAGACGCGATCACTACGGGAACGTTCCACCCGGTCAGTTCGTCGATCGGGGTGAACAACTCGACCGGGACGTTCGACTCCCCGGTGCCCTCCAGCACGATGCCTCGCGCACCGGCGTCCACGACCGCGTACAGCACCTCCGGTGGCATTCCCGGATAGGTCTTGAGCAGGGCGACGTCGGTCTCCGGCTCGCCGCTGGCCCGGGGTGGTCGAGGCGGCGGTACGGCGGACAGGTCGGCCCGCCCAGCCACCATGCGACCGACCGGAGGCTCGGGGGTCGAGGTGAACGCGGCCGGACCGGTGGCGTCCACCTTGGTCACCCAGCGGGCGGCGTGCAGTTCGTCGTCGAGGCAGGCGACCACGCCAACCCCACGCAGTACCGGATCGGCGGCGGCCCGGATAGCCGACGCCAGATTGCCCGGGCCATCCGTGCCCGGGGCATCCAGACTGCGCATCGCACCGGTGAAGACAATCGCGCCCCGGACCGCTGCCTCCCCCGCCAGCAGGTCGGCGAGGAACGCGCTCTCCTCCAGGGTGTCGGTGCCGTGAGTGACCACCACGCCGTCGAACCCCTCGACCAGAATGGCGGTACGGGCCCGCCGGGCCAGCCCCAACATCGTCCCGGGCGAGATGTCCCAGCTGGGCTCGGCCAGCACGTCCTCGGCTACCACCTCCACTCTCGACGGGTCATGACGGAGTTCAGGTGCGGCGTCGAAACGCCATGGTCCGGGGCCTAGCTGCTGGAGCAGTTCGGCTCCGGAAGCGACGCCGGGGCGATTGGGGTCGTACGAGTGCGCGATCGTGTCTCCGGTCGCCAGCAACAACACGCGTTTCATCGCATCGACCTCCTCACTGGTCCGGGGCCACGCCGTTCTGGTCCGGGGCCACCCCGTTCTGGTCCGAGGGCACGCCGACGAGCGCCTCGATCCGTTCGATGCGCTGGACGAGAGGCTGCAACTCCTGGCGTACGACAGCACCGATGACCTTGGCCGGGTCCGCTCCCGCCGTCTGTGTTCCCGCCGTCTGTGTTCCCGCCGTCTGTGTTCCCGCCGTCTGTGTTCCCGCCGTCTGTGTTCCCGACGGGTAGGTGCCTGCCGCCGGGTCACCCGGCTGGCTCTGGGTACGCAGGTGGACGTAGCCGGCCAGCCACGCCGCGATGGCGCGCCGGGTCAGTCGCGGCTCCACACCTCGCGCGCGCAGAATCTGGCCGGCGGTCCCGTCGGGCTCGGCGAGCAGGCCGAGCAACAGGTGCTCGCAGCCGACATAGTTGTGCCCAAGGGCGATCGCTTCGGTGACGGTCAACTCCAACGCGTTGGCCGCTGGGCCGCTGAACCGGGTCGCGAGTTGATCGGTGGCCGCCAGCATCGCCGCTGCCGCGAGTTGCTCGGTGGCCGCCGACGTTGTCGCCGCTGCCGCAGGCTGGTCGGTAGCCGCCGATTTGGTCAACGCTGCCGCGAGTTGGTCGAGGTCCCGCTCCAGTTGCTCGGGGTCGACCTCCACCGCACGCAGGACGTGCAGGGCGACGTTGCTCCCCTCGGCCAGCATGCCTCCGAGCAGGTGCTCGGTGTCGATGGTCGACGTGTTCTCCGCGCGGGCCCGTTCCTGGGCCAGCCGGAGTACGGCATGCGCCCGGGGCGTGAAGTGCGGCAGCCGTACGGCCAGTTGTTCCAGATCCAGGTCACCCACGGAGGTCTCCCGGATCGCGGTTACCCGGCGCACCGCCTGCTCCAGGGCTCGCTGGCAGATCGCCGACACCGGAACACCGGATTCCTTGACCGCCTCCGCCAGCTCATCAGGTAGATACACGTTGATTTTAGGCATAGCCGACATCCTTCCTGCCACTGACAACGTCAACCTACCCCCTAGCTAACCCCAATGGGGTTACTTTGACAATGCATCAAGGAACATCACTTGCCCCCACCTCGGGACATCGACGACCAGCAAGTATCGACCGCGTTGCGGAATTGTTATGGCAGACAACAAACTCGACCGCTGATACGCCTTGTGCCGCAGCCATGACCCCTAATACGTTGCCGGACACAACAAAAACGCGAAGACCGGTCTCAATCAATTGCCGTGCCGACATCCGGAGCCCGCACGGTCACCGCACGCCCTCCCCGTACCGAGACCCGAACTTCCCCCGAAAGGACCCATGCACATGCGCAAAGGGATCCTCACCACCGCCGCCGTCGGCCTACTGATCACGGGAAGCCTCGCCGCCTGCGGCGAGACGTCCGACAACGCTGGCAGCGCCAAGACGCCGAAGATCGGCGTGATCCTGCCGGACAGCGCCACCTCTGCCCGGTGGGAGACCGCCGACCGCAAGTACCTCAAGGAAGCGTTCGAGGCCGCCGGCGTCCAGTACGACATCCAGAACGCCCAGGGCGACAAGGCCCAGTTCCAGACCATCGCCGACCAGATGATGACCAACGGCGTCACCGTCCTGATGACCGTCAACCTGGACTCCGGTACCGGCAAGGCCGTACTGGACAAGGCCCGGTCCCAGGGCGTAGCGACGATCGACTACGACCGGCTCACCCTCGGCGGCTCGGCGAGCTACTACGTCAGCTTCGACAACGTCGCGGTCGGCAAACTCCAGGGCGATGGCTTGGTCAAGTGCCTCGCCGACAAGGGCGTCAAGAACCCGGTGGTGGCGGAACTCAACGGCTCGCCCACCGACAACAACGCCACCCTGTTCAAGTCCGGCTACGACTCGGTCCTCAACCTCAAGTACGAGGCCAAGGAGTTCGTCAAGGGTCCGGACGTCTCCGTACCGGAGTGGGACAACACCCAGGCCGGCACGATCTTCGAGCAGATGCTGACCCAGCAGCGCGGGAAGATCGACGGGGTGTTGGCCGCCAACGACGGCCTGGGCAACGCGGTCATCTCGGTACTGAAGAAGAACAAGCTCAACGGCAGGGTGCCGGTCACCGGCCAGGACGCCGACGTACAGGGCCTGCAGAACATCCTCGCCGGTGATCAGTGCATGACCGTCTACAAGGCGATCAAGCAGGAGGCCGATGCCGCTGCCGACCTGGCGATCGCGCTGGCCAAGGGCGAGAAGAAGGAGACCGGTCAGTCGGTGAAGGACCCGGAGAGCGGTCGCGACGTCCCCGCCGTCCTGCTCGCCCCGAAGCCGATCTACCTGGAGAACGTCAAGGACGTGGTCGCCGACGGCTTCGTCACCAAGGCTGCCCTGTGCGCCAACGAGTTCGCCGCGCTCTGCACCAAGGCCGGCGTGAGCTGAGCCGAGCCGCGCTGAGCCGAACCCCCACCGCACTCCCCGCACGTTAGGAAGGGCCCCTTCCTATACAAAAAACGATAGGAAGGGGCCCTTCCTTACAAGCACCCCGCGCTTAAGGAGACCCCGTGTCCGCGCCCCCTGTGTCCGCGACCCCCCTGTTGGAACTGCGCGGGATCGACAAGAGTTTCGGTCCGGTCCAGGTCCTGCGTGACGTCGCCTTCACCGTCCAGCCGGGCGAGGTGACCGCGCTCGTCGGCGACAATGGTGCCGGCAAGTCGACCCTCGTCAAATGTGTCAGCGGCATCTATCCCACCGACAGCGGCGAGTTCTTGTTCGAGGGCCGGACGGTCAGCGTCAACAGCCCCCGGGACGCGGCTGCACTTGGCATTGAGGTCGTCTACCAGGATCTCGCCCTCTGCGACAACCTCGACATCGTCCAGAACATGTTCCTCGGTCGGGAGAAGCGCAACGGGCTGGTGCTCGACGAGGCGACCATGGAACAACTGGCCGCCGAAACCCTCGCCGGTCTGTCGGTACGCACCGTCAAGTCGCTGCGGCAGCACGTATCCAGCCTCTCCGGCGGTCAGCGGCAGACCGTCGCGATTGCCAAGGCGGTGCTGTGGAACAGCAAGCTGGTCATCCTCGACGAGCCCACCGCCGCGCTGGGCGTCGCGCAGACCGCCCAGGTGCTCGAACTGGTCCGCCGGCTGGCCGACAACGGCCTGGCCGTCGTACTCATCTCGCACAACATGAACGACGTCTTCGCCGTCTCCGACCGGATCGCCGCGCTCTACCTCGGTCAGATGGTCGCCCAGGTGAAGACCACCGACATCACGCACGCCCAGGTGGTCGAACTGATCACGGCCGGGCGTACCGGCGGGCTCGACCTGACCGCCGGCGACCCTGACCCCGACACCGACGCTCCCGTCAACACCGACACCGACTCTGACCCCGACACCGAATCCACAGGAGCCACCCGATGACCACCATGACCCCGGTACGCGAAGGGTCGGCCACGGACGCGGCACCGACCGTCGGTTCGCACGTACGGGACTACCTCGGCCGGGTACGTGGCGGCGACATCGGCGTGCTGCCGGCCGTACTCGGGCTGGTCGTGCTCTGCCTGGTGTTCTCGATCCTGCGTCCGTCCTTCCTCTCCGCGTTCAACTTCGCCAACCTGCTCACCCAGGGGGCGGCGGTGACGTTGATCGCGATGGGGCTGGTCTTCGTCCTGCTGCTCGGCGAGATCGACCTCTCCGCCGGGTACGCCAGCGGGGTCTGCGCGGCAGTGCTGGCCAACCTGGTCACCCTCCAGGGCTATCCCTGGTACGTCGCCGTGGCGGCGGCCCTCGGCACCGGCGTGCTGATCGGGTCCGTGCTCGGTTTCCTGGTCGCGAAGATCGGCATTCCGTCGTTCGTGGTGACCCTCGCCGGCTTCCTCGCCTTCCAGGGCATCGTGCTGATGCTGGTCAAGGAGGGCACCAACGTCTCGGTACGGGACAGCGTGCTGGTGGCGATCGCCAACCGCAACCTGCCGCCGTGGCTCGGCTGGCTGCTCGCCGCCGTCGCGGTGGCCGGCTACGCGACGGTGCAACTGCTGCGCCACCGCAACCGGTTGGCGCGGGGTCTGGCCACCGCCCCGGTGACGATACTGCTGGTCCGGGTCGGTGCCCTGGCGGTGCTCCTCGGCACCGCTGTCTACATCCTCAACCTGGAACGCAGCATCAACACCCTGATCGTGTCGCTCAAGGGCGTGCCGATCGTCGTACCCATCATCGCCGTACTACTGGTCGGCTGGACGTTCGTGCTGCAACGCACCGCGTACGGCCGGCACGTCTACGCGGTCGGCGGCAACCGGGAGGCCGCCCGGCGGGCCGGCATCAACGTCGACCGGATCCGCATCTCGGTCTTCGTCATCTGCTCGTTCATGGCGGCGATCGGCGGCATCGTGGCCGCCAGTCGGGCCAACTCGGTCGACGCCAAGACCGGGGGCAGTAATGTGCTGCTCTACGCGGTCGGTGCCGCGGTCATCGGCGGTGCCAGCCTCTTCGGCGGCAAGGGTCGGGTGATCGACGCTGTGCTGGGCGGCGCGGTGGTCGCGGTCATCGACAACGGCATGGGCCTGATGGGCTACAGCGCGGGGGTCAAGTACGTGGTGACCGGGCTGGTCCTGCTGCTGGCCGCCGGGGTTGACGCCCTGTCCCGACGCCGGGCGGCGGCAACCGGAAACCGTTGACCGTCGACCCGACCCGGGAAGTGGAGTGACCGTACCGATGCGCGCAGGGCCGAGCCAGGAGGAGATCCGCCGGCAGAATCTCGGTGCGCTGCTGCGCTACGTACACGTCCACGGGGCGACCTCCCGTGCGGAGCTGACCACCGAACTGGGGCTCAACCGCAGCACCATCGGCGCGCTGACCGCCGACCTCACCGCTGCCGGCCTGGTCAGCGAGGGGGCACCCCGGGAGACCGGTCGGGCCGGCCGGCCGTCGCTGGTCGTCCGGCCCCGGTCCGATCTGGTGTACGCCTACGCGTACAGCATCGAGGTCGACCGGCTCCGGGCCGCCCGGGTCGGGTTGGGCGGGGCGATCCTCGACCGACGGGAGGCTCCCCGACCTCCCGGGATGCTGGCGGAGGAGACCGTGCCGCAGCTCGCCGCCTTCGTCAAGGAGATGCACCAGTCGGTGCCGGCCGACTCGGTCTACGTGGGCGGCGGCGTCGCGGTCTGCGGCATCCTGCGCGGGGAGGACGGCCCGGTGCACGTACGCCCGCAGACCGGCTGGGTCGACGAACCGCTCGGTACGGCGCTCGCCGCCGCCCTGGCCACCGAACTCGAATCCGACCGGCCCGTCCTGATCGGCAACGCCGCCGACGTCTCGGCGCTGGCCGAGCATGCCCGGGGGGCCGGGGCCGGCTGCGACAACCTGATCTACCTGCACCGGGACGTCGGGGTCGATGCCGGGATCATCGTCGGCGGGCGGCGGCTGACCGGACATGGCGGCTACGGTGGCGAGGTCGGCCACATGGTGGTCCGTCCGGGCGGGCGGCTCTGCGGCTGCGGTTCGCGCGGCTGCTGGGAGACCGAGATCGGCGAGCACGCCATGCTGAATCCGACCACCACCGACGGTCGGGGGGCGGCGCTCGCCGTCGTCGACGCCGCGTCCCGGGGGGACGCCAGCGCCCAGGCCGCCGTACGGCAGGTCGGCGACTGGCTCGGCTTCGGTGTGGCGAACCTGGTCAACATCTTCAACCCGGAGGTGGTCATCTTCGGCGGCACCCTGCGGGACGTGTACCTCGCCGCCGCCGCCCGGGTACGCAGTCGGCTCAACTCGATGGCCCTGCCCGCCGCCCGGGAGCAGGTACGACTGCGTACGCCACAGTTGGGCGAGGATGCCGCCCTGATCGGGGCCGCCGAACTAGCCTTCGCCCACCTGCTGACCGACCCGCTCGACGCTACGACCTGAGTCCCGGGGCCGGTCCATGGTCCGCCAGACCGGGCTGACCAGCGGAAGCAGGGTCACCACCAGGTAGGCGAGGCCGAAGAGCAGGCTCGCGGCTGGCAGCCGGAGTCCTTGCACGGCCAGCCCGGCGAGCAGACTGCCCAGCGGGATGCCCGCCCAGGAGACGGCGTGCATCAGTCCGAGCACCCGGGCCTGGAGATGCTCGGGAATCCGCTCGTACGAGAGCGCGCCGAGGATCGGATTGACCGCCGCGATCGACAGGCCCCCTACGAAGGCAACCACGTAGATGACCCACAGCTCCTCGACCAGGGCGAGTACGACGAAACGGGGTGCCCCGGCGATCAGGAAGCCCACCGTGAAGACAGCGAATCTCGGCACCCTCGGTGCGATGGCGGTGAAGACGATGTTGCCCAGCACCGCCCCGACGGCGAAGGAGGCGGAGAGGAAGCCGAGTGCGGTCGGTGATCCGAAGGTCTCCTTCGCCCAGATCGGCGAGAGCACGCTGCTGTAGGCCGCGTCGGCGAGGTTGGTGACGAAGAGCATCACGACCAGGCCACGGACGAGCCGATCCTGGCGTAGGAAGCTCAGCCCAGCCCGCAACGCCACGAGATAGGGCTCCCGGTCGGCTGTCTTCCGCTCCTCATCGGACGGGCCGGGCGACGCTCCAGGGCCGGACGACGCCGCTGCCGAGTTGGATCCGGTCGCCGGTACGAACGAACTCGGCACGAGCGACGCCACGACCACCGCGCCCACGACGAAGGTCGCCGCGTCGATCAGGAGCACTGTCGGCGCGTCCAGCGCGGCGATGAGCAGACCGGCCAGTGGCGCGCCGAGTAGCGTGGCGAGCCGGCTCAACCCGTCGTGCAGGCTTGTTGCCCGGGTCAGTGACATGCCGGAGGCGGCGACGGTCTTCGGAAAGACCACCCGTTTGGCCGTGTCGCCGAGCCCTCGCAGCCACCCGACCCCGGCGACGACCGCCAGCAGGACACTGAAGGGCAGCAGGTCTGCCCGGTACAGCAGGGGTATCGCGGCCAGCACCAGACCGCTGCCGAGGTCGGTGACGATGCTCATTCGGCGGGCGCCGATCCGGTCGATCAGCGGCCCGCCGAGGCCACAGGCCACGACGTACGGCAGCATCTCGGCGAACGCCACCAGGCCGGTCTTCGTGGCGCTGCCGGTGGTCGCCAGGGTGAACCAGGGCAGCGCGACCAGGCTCATCCGACTGCCCGCCAGCGAGATCGTCTCGGCGATCAGCAGGCCGATCAGTCCGCGACCAGTCCGCCTCGTCGCGGCCGCTGTCATCGTGTCCGCTGCCGTCGCGGCCACTTCTGTCGTGTCCATGGTCACGGCCTCACTCTGCGCCGGCCGATGGGAACGGCAGGAGTTGCGCCTGTAGGACGACCTGTTCGGCGCCAGCGGGTGCCGAAACCTCCGGCAGGTCTCGGCGGTAGCGCTGGACCAGCGCGAAGATCTCGTCGTGCAGTGCCGCCGCCTCGGTGGCGGTCAGCCGCAGTCGCCAGTCGCTGAGGGTGGACGCCTGCCGCCACTCCTCGGGCAGGGTGGGCCGCTCCCCCAGCCATCGGTCGACCCGCTCGGCGTACAGCGACGCGACCGCCCGCAGGTAGGTCTCCATTTCCGCCACTGCCTGTTCGCCGATGGCGCCGTCGAGCAACGTCCCGCCATGTGCCGCCTTCCACCACCGCTCCCGGCCAGCACCGCGATCGGGGTCCTCGACCACGAAGCCGTACTGGGCTAGTTGGCGCAGGTGGTAACTGGTGGCACCGGTGGATTGGCCGAGTCGCTGGGCCAGCAGGGTGCTGGTGGCGGGACCGCGCTCTCGCAGCAGGTTGAGCATGCGGACCCGCAATGGGTGCGCGAGGCCGCGCAGGGTGGTCGCGCTCGGACGTACCTCATCCCTAGACATGTTTGCAAAGTTTGCCTTGCAAAGACTTCTTTGTAAACCCCTCGCGCGGCGATGCCAGCAAGCAGCACGCAAGGTCGCGCCCTGTGCTGGGAACGATTCTTGTTGCCCTGGTAACAACAACGGTTCACAGCTTGGGTCGCCATCCCGCTGCCTCAAGCGCGGCTCGGAGCTGCGCCACCACATACTCCGGCCGACGACGTACGTCGAAGGCAGTGAACCGTAGGATCCGATCGCCCGCGATCCACAACTCGTTCTGCCGACGCAGATCCGCAGCCCAGTGCCGGACCTCCAGGTGGTGCGCACCGTCCACCTCGACATGGAGACGCCATTGCCGCCGGCGGCCAGCAGCGTCTGCGCCTCCTCCTCAGAACCCGCCCACTGAGCCGCATCGACCAGCGAGCGCGCCATACTCGTCCGATCCGGCCGACCATGCTGCCGGTCCGCTTCCGGTAGCTGCCGGGTCCGCCGGACGCGCACCGCCGGCAGGCCGATCGGCAAGCCGGTCAGCCGTCGTGCGACGCGACGGTCGTACGGGACCAGCACGTCCACGACATCGCGCCGCCATTTACCGCGCAGCCCGCCCGCCTGGGCAGCCGCCAGCCCAGCCAGAACCGCATCCCCGCCGGCGGCCAAAACCGCCACCCACCACTGGCGTTCTCGAGTGAAGTCGCCGGCATCGGCGACCAGGATGCCCCGGCAAACCCGCCGCCATCGGCCGGTATCCAGCCGATGGCGTACCTTCGCTGGGCCCAGTTCCGCCATCGCCTGCCGCCACGTCAACACTCCGGCCTGCTCGAAGAGCAGCCAGTCCAGCGCGTCGGCATCCTCCCCCGGCAACCGCATCCGGCGATTCGACCCCGCCTACGGGCCACCGGATGTCGCTGCCACGACACTCCCCCAGCGGCGGCTACGGCCGGTCGCCGTGCCAGGAGCGCCAGAGCGCGGCGTACGAGCCATTCGCCGCGACCAGCTCGTCGTGCGAGCCCAACTCGGCGATCCGGCCCTCCTCCACCACCGCCACCCGGTCAGCGTCGTGGGCCGAGAAAAGGCGGTGGGCAATGGCGATCACGGTACGACCGTGCAGCGCGCCGGCCAGCGACCGTTCCAGGTGCCGGGCGGCACGCGGGTCGATCAACGAGGTCGCCTCGTCCAGTACCAGGGTGTGCGGATCGGCCAGCACCAACCGGGCCAGGGCCAACTGCTGCGCCTGAGCCGAGGAGAGGGCATATCCACCCGAGCCGACCAGGGTGTCCAATCCGTCGGGCAGGCGCTGCGCCCAGTCCAGTACGTCCACTACGGCCAGCGCGGTCCGTACCTCCTCGTCGGAGGCGCCGGGCCGGGCCATCGACACGTTCTCCCGCAGCGTGCCGATGAAGACGTGGTGCTCCTGGGTCACCAGCGCCACCTGCGACCGCAGCTCGTCCAGGGACAACTCGGCCAACGGTTTGTCGTCCACGGTCACTGTCCCGGCCCGGGGTGCGTGGATGCCGGCGAGCAGCCGCCCGAGGGTGGACTTGCCGGCGCCGGATGGACCGACCATGGCCAGCCGTTCGCCAGGCGCGATGGTCAACGTGATGCCATGCAGGACGTCCCGACCGTCCCGGTAGGCAAACCGTACGTCCTGCACGGCCAACCGCTGGTCACAAGACTGCTGGTCACCGAGCCGCTGGCCACAAGGCTGCTGGTCACCGGGCCGCTGCCCGCTGGGCCGCTCATCGGTTGCCTCCGGAGCTGCCACCGACTGACCATCGGCCCGCTGGGCGACGCCGAGCAGCCGGGCCAACGAGGCACCGCCCACCTGCAACTCGTCCAAGGTGGAGAGCAGTCGGTCGATCGGGTTAATAAGCTGCTGGACGTAGAGCGTGGCGGCGGTGACCTGTCCCAGGGTCACCCAGCCCTTGAGGTAGAACCAACCACCGATGACCAGGGTCGCCACCACCGGCACCACATAGCCGACCTCCACCACCGGGAACCACACGGTACGCAGGAAGAGGGTGTAGCGCTCGGCCGCGTACGACCGGGCGATGTCGGTGTCCGTACGGGCCCGGCGGCGCTCCTCGAGCCGCAACGCCTCGGTGGTGCGTACCCCCTCGACAGTCTCGCTGATGCCGTCGGTGATGTCCGAGTAGGCGGCGTTCTCCCGTAGGTAACCGGCCGGAGCCCGGCGCAGGTACCACCGGGTGCCGATCCACAGGATCGGCACCGCCAGCAGACAGGGCACCCCCAGCACCGGCCCGACCAGCAGCAACGCCCCGGCGATGAAGAACGCGGTGACGATGGCGATGAGCGTCTCCGGCACCGCGCGTCGCACCGTCTGCGACAACGCCGAGACATCCCGGGAGGTACGGGTCAACAGGTCCCCGGTGCCGGCCCGCTCCACGGTGGCGAGCGGGATGGCCAGAATCCGGTCGACGAACTCCTCACGTAGCTCGGCGAGCACCCGCTCGCCCAGCCGGGCCGAAGCGAAGTAGGCAAACCGAACCAGCACCGCCTGAGCAACCACGAAACCGGCGATGGCCAACGCGATCCGGTCCACGGTCACCGTCGTGGTGCCCCGGGAGATCGCCTCGACCAGGTCGCCGAGCAGCCGAGGCGCGGCCAGACCGGCGATGGCCGCCAAGCCGTGCAGGCCGAGAGCAGCAGCCAACGCGCGCGGGTGTCGGCGGATCAGCGTACGGGCGTACTGGCGGACCTGCTTCGCATCCGCCACCGGCAAACTGTTACCGCTCACGCTGTCTCCACTCACGCCGTCACCTCCCTCCGGTCGGCGCCGGCGTGTGAAACTGAGCCACCGGTTCGCTCGCTACGCTCGCTCACGCCGTCACCTCCGATACCTCGTCCGTGCGGTTGACGGTCGCGGCGTACCTCGGTTCGTTCGCGAGCAGTTCCTGATGGGTGCCTTCGCCCACGACCTTGCCGTCCTCCAGGAAGACCACCCGGTCGGCCCGGTTGAGCAGCAACGGGCTGGTGGTGCAGACCAGGGTGGTACGACCGCGCCGGACCGCGCCCAGCCGGTCGGCGATCCGGGCCTCGGTGTGTGCGTCCACCGCGCTGGTCGGCTCGACCAGCAGCAGGATCTCCGGGTCGGCGACCAGCGCCCGGGCCAGTCGCAGCCGCTGCTGCTGCCCGCCGGAGAACTCCCGGCCCCGCTCGGCGACCATTGCACCCAGCCCGTCGGGCAGCGCCTCGATGATGTCGGTGGCGCTGGCCGCGGTCAACGCCGCCAGGATCGTCGCGTCGTCGGCCGAATCGTGCGGATCCAACTCCGCCCGGAGTGGGCCAGCGAAGAGGCGCGCGTCGTTGTCGGCCACCAGGATCCGCTCCCGGACCGTGGCCAGCGGCAGCGCCCGCAGCGGTACGCCGCGCAGCGTCACGTCGGCGTCGACGTACCGGCCGAGGCGGTCGGTGACAGCGATGGCGTCCTCGGGTGCGCTCGCGGCCAGCGCGGTCAACTGCCCCGGCCGGACCACCAGGCCGGATTCCACGTCGACCAGGTCACCGGGCTGCTCGGGCAGCCGGGCCGGCTCGGCCGGATCAGTCAACTCCGAGGTCAGCCCGAGCAACCGGATGATCCGACGAGCGGCGACAAACCCCCGGGTGTACTTGTTGAGCGCCTCGGTGAGCGTCCGTAGCGGGGTGACCAGAAACGCCGCGTACCCGTAGAAGGCGACGAGCTGCCCGGCGGTGATCTCACCCCGGAGCGCGAACCGGGCACCGAGCCAGGTCACCAGCACCACGAAACAACCCGGCAGCAGAATCTGCGCGGCCTCCAGCAGCGACTCGACCCGGGCGACCCGGACCCCTTCGGCGCGCAGCCGTTGGGACTCGGTGCGGTACCGCGCCGAGAAGACCGGCTCGCCCCCCACCCCGCGCAGCACCCGCAGGCCAGCGACGATGTCCCCGGCTCGGGTGGTAAGGGTCCCCTGCTGGTCCCGGTACGCCTGCTGTCGGCGGTGCAACGGCCGGATCAGGACGCTGACGATCAGTACGAGCACCGGCACCCCGAGGACCACGACCAGACCGAGGGGCACCGAGGTGGTAAGCAGGATCACCGCCACGGTGGCGATGGCGACGATCGCACCGGTGCCCCGGGCGGTGATGTCCAGGGCGCTGCCGATCTGCTCCATGTCGGCGGTGCCGATGCTGACCATCTCGCCAGCGGAGAGGCGTTTGGGCAGGGCCGCGCCGAGCCGGTTGGCCTGCCGTACGGTGACCTGGACCGTCCGGTACGCGCCGGAGAGCCAGACGTGGACCGCCATCCGGTGTCGGACGGTGCCGGCGGTGGCCTGGAGTACGCCGAGGCCGAGCAGGACCAACCCCCAGCTCAGGAGTGCGTCCAAGTCCTTTGCGGCCACCCCGACGTCGATGGCCTTGCCGATGGCGGCCGGCATCAGTGCCTGACTGACCATCCAGACGACGCCGAGCAGCACTCCGCCGATCAGGGGCCACTTGTTGCGGGCGGCCATCCACAGCAGGAAGTGGGCCGCCGACCGACGGTCGGGCGTACCGGGTTCAGGTTCAGGTAAGGACCGCATAGCGGCACCGACGTTATGAGATGCCCGCGTCCGCCCGCTATCGAATTACCGTTGGCCGGCGCAGCGCCCGGCCGACGGATTGGCGGGGTTCGACCTCCGACCGCTGCCGACCGCGAAGGGTCAGCGGTCGACCGGGGTGAAATCCCAGGAGTGCGGCGGACGAGCCACCAGCCGCGTCGGCGGCTCGGGCAGGCTCACCGGGTTGCTCCGCCACTTCGAGACAACCACCAGCCGATGGTCGGTGGAGGAGAAGACCTCACTCGACACATGCAGCGGATTGTGCTCGATTTCCGGCAGCGCGGTGTCACACACCCAGGAGATCAGGTCGGTGAACCGGGCCGGCTCGGCGCGTACCTCCCACATCCGCACGATCACGTCGCCGGACATTACACGCTCACCACAGTCAGTGGCATGGCGGAGTCCGCCGGCAGGTCCAGTCGACTGGGGGCCACGCCCGAGGCGACCAGATGCGACCCGAGCGCCGCCACCATCGCACCGTTGTCGGTGCACAGCTTCGGCCGGGGTACCCGGACCGTGATGCCGTACTTGGCGGCCCGTTCCTCGGCCATTGCGCGCAGCCGGGAGTTGGCCGCCACCCCGCCGCCGATGACCATGGTTTCGATCCCCCGGTCCCGGCACGCGTCGATGGCCTTACGGGTCAGCACATCGCAGACCGCCTCCTGGAACGAGGCGGCGACGTCGGCCACCGGCACCGGCTCGCCGGCCCGCTGCTTCGCCTCGACCCATCGGGCAACCGCCGTCTTGAGACCCGAAAAGGAGAAGTCGAACCGGTGCGCGGCGAGGTCCTTGGGTGCGGTCAGGCCGCGCGGGAAGGCAATCGCCCCGGCGTCACCGGCTCGCGCCTCCCGGTCGATCGGCGGCCCGCCCGGGAACGGCAGGCCGAGCAGTCGAGCCACCTTGTCGAACGCCTCACCGGCCGCATCGTCGATGGTGGCGCCCAGCGGGGTGACCCCGGTGGCCAGGTCGTCCACCTGCAACAGCGACGAGTGGCCGCCGGAGACCAGCAGGGCGATCGCCGGCTCGGGCAGCGGCCCGTGCTCCAGGGTGTCCACGGCCACGTGGGCGGCCAGGTGGTTGACCCCGTACACGGGTTTCTCGGCGGCCAACGCGTACCCCTTGGCGGCGGCCACCCCGACCAGCAGCGCCCCGGCCAGCCCCGGGCCGGCGGTCACCGCGATCGCGTCGATGTCGGCCAGGGTCACCCCGGCGTCGTCCAGCGCCCGACGCATGGTCGGCACGATGGCCTCCAGGTGGGCCCGACTGGCCACCTCCGGCACCACGCCACCGAAGCGGGCGTGTTCGGCGACGCTGGACGCCAACGCGTCGGCGAGCAGGGTGTGCCCCCGTACGATCCCGACTCCGGTCTCGTCGCAGGAGGTCTCGATCCCGAGGATCAGCGGTTCGTCAGCCACTCTTCATCATCACCAGCGCGTCGGTGTTGCTCGGTTGGTAGTAGCCGCGACGGATCCCGACCGGCTCGAAGTCGTACGTCGCGTAGAGCTTCTGGGCTGGGGCGTTGTCCACCGCGACCTCCAGCAGGGTGCGGCGTATGCCCAGCCGGGCGGCCTCGGCCAGCAGCGCCTCCAGCAGCGCCCGCCCGATGCCGCCGCGCTGCGCGGCCCGACGTACCGCGATGTTCTGCACCCAGGCCTCGTCCGGCGGCTGCGCCGCGAGCCCGGCGTAGCCGAGCAGCTCACCTGCGTCGTCCAACGCCACCAGGTAGTGGTGGCCGTTGGCCAACTCGTTCCAGAACATGCCCGCCGACCATTTCTCGGGGCCGAACAGGTCTGCCTCGATGGTCAGCACGGGGTCGATGTGCCACCAGCGGAACCGGCTCAGTCTCATGCCGCCAGTCCGCTCGGTGCGGGAGATCCGGTCCCGGCAGCACCGGTCTGACCGGTCACGGCAACACCGGTCTGTCCGGTCACGGCAGGACCGGCTTGCGGGTGCTGGCCGCCACCGCGTCCGGGCGGCGTAGGTAGAGCGGGGTCAGCGGCTCGCTCGGCGCACCGGCTCGGATCCGCTCCGCCGCCAGCTCCGCCAGGGCGTACGCCGGGGGGTAGAGCAGTTCGGCGCGCAGCGGCAGCCCGAGTATCTCGGTATAGCGGTGTGCCCCCTCGCCGACAGCGACCGTGACCGCCAGTTCGGCTGCCTGCTCGGCCACCACGGCGGGTGTGGCCACGTCCGGTTCGGCGATCCGCTTGCCAGCGTCGTCGTAGGCCGCCCAGTAGATTTCCCGACGTCGGGCGTCGCTGGCCACCAGTACCCGCTGTCCGGTGCCGGCCGCCGCGTGGCCCAGGGCGTCGAGGGAGCAGATCCCGTAGGTGGGGATGGCCAGGGTCTGTCCCATCGTGGCGGCGGTGACCAGACCGACCCGCAGCCCGGTAAAGGGCCCGGGACCGACCCCGGCCACGACGGCACCGAGATCGGTGGGGCGGGCACCGGCCTCGGCCAGCACCGACTCGACCTGGGGGGCGAGCAGCTCTCCGTGTGCCCGCGCGTCGACCACCCGCCGTTCGGCGCGCATCACGAGGCGGTCGGGCAGGATCTCCACCAGCGCCGCCGTCACCGCCGGGGTCGACGAGTCCACCACGAGTACGAGCACGCTATGACCCTAGCGCTTCCCCTACCGGGGCCAGCGAAAGGTCGGGGCCGGGCCTGACTCGATCGGCCACGAGCCGGCCGGCACAGCCAACGTGGCTGTGCCGGCCCGAGCCGCACCGGACGCAGCCGTCAGCGCACCGGCCGATGGTGCGGCTACGTAACGAGTGGCTGCTGCGGCCTACCGACTAGCTGGCCTCGGTCTCCCGGCGCAGCCGCAGCGCGAGCAA
Organism: Micromonospora sp. NPDC003197; assembly: GCF_053590565.1. Classification (NCBI taxonomy): domain Bacteria; kingdom Bacillati; phylum Actinomycetota; class Actinomycetes; order Micromonosporales; family Micromonosporaceae; genus Micromonospora; species Micromonospora sp. NPDC003197. The sequence continues at coordinate 76,072 of NZ_JBSFTE010000032.1, forward strand.
CAGGGCACCGACCCCGACCAGGCCCGCACCCACCGCGGCGATGCCCGCCACGGGCGCGCCGGTGATCGGCAGGCCACCGCCCCCACCGGGTACGGAGGTGCTGGGGCTCGGGGACTCGCTCGTGCCCGGTTCCGGTGTCTCGGTAGGGGTGCCGGGCGGGCTCGACGGGGGGTTGGTCGGCGGCACGGGGGTGCCGGGCGTGCCCTCGCAGGCGTGGCTCAGGTTGAAGAACTTGCTCGTACCCGTGATCTCCGCGCTGCCGCTCTTGAGCGTCCAGCCAGCGGGGGTGAACAGGTACGCATGGTTGACATCTCCCTGCCCTAAAGGGCGGGGATTCCGGCGGTCGCCCGCCGGGTTTCCTGCTTCACGGCCTGCTGCCCCGAACGGAGGTTCCCC